>JAYTTN010000460.1:0-1431 GCA_043745295.1 Fimbriiglobus sp.
CGGCGGCGACCTGGCGGCGCTGACCGGCGTGTGCAAGCACGTCCTCGAAACGGACGCCCTCGACCGGGCGTTCGTCGCCGAACACACCGACGGCTTCGAGGCGTTCGCCGCGCGGGTGCGGGCCGCGAGCTGGCAGACCATCGAAGCGCAGTCGGGGCTGACGCGGGCGCAGTTGACGGAAGCGGCGGACGTGTACGCCGGGGCGAAGAGCGTCATCGCCTGCTGGGCGATGGGGCTGACGCAGCAGAAGCACGCCGTCGCCACCATTCAGATGGTGGTGAACCTGCTGCTGCTGCGGGGCAACATCGGCCGGCCGGGGGCCGGCGCGTGCCCGGTGCGGGGGCACTCGAACGTGCAGGGCGACCGCACGATGGGCATCTACGAGAAGCCGTCGGCCGAGTTCCTCGCCTCGCTGAAGCGGGTGTTCGGGTTCGACACGCCGCCGCACCACGGGCACGACGTGGTCGACGCGATCAACGCCATGGCCGACGGTCCGGCGAGCGTATTCATCGGCCTGGGCGGGAACTTCGCGGCGGCCACGCCGGACACCGAGTTCACCGAAGCGGCGCTCGCCCGGTGCGCCCTGACGGTTCACGTCAGCACCAAGCTGAACCGCAGCCACCTGGTGCCGGGCGGGGACGCGCTCATTCTCCCGTGCCTCGGCCGCAGCGAGACCGACGCGCAGGCAAGCGGGCCGCAGAAGGTGACGGTCGAGGACTCGATGAGCATGGTCCACGCCTCGGTCGGGAAGAACCCGCCGGCGTCGGAACACCTGCTCTCCGAGGTGGCCATCGTGTGCGGCATCGCGGAGGCGACGCTGCCCGACGGCGGCGGCATCGACTGGGCCGGGTTCCGCGCCGACTACCGCCGCATCCGGGCGAAGATCGCCGACACGCTGCCGCACCTGTTCGCCGACTTCGAGGAGAAGATCGCCACGCCCGGCGGCTTCTACCTCGGCAACCCGGCCCGCGACCGCGTGTGGAACACGGCCACCGGCAAGGCCCGCTTCACCGCGCACGACGTGCCCGACCTGACGCTGCCGGACGGCCAACTGCGGCTGACCACGATCCGCTCCCACGACCAGTTCAACACCACCGTGTACGACCTGCACGACCGGTATCGCGGCGTCCACGGCACCCGCCTGGTGGTGTTCCTGCACCCGGCCGACATCGCCGCGCGGGGGCTGCACGCGGACCAGGCCGTGGACCTGCACAGCCACACCGTCGAGGACGGACTCACCCGCACCGCCCGCGGCTTCCGCGTCGTCCCCTACGACATCCCGCGCGGGTGCGCGGCGGCGTACTTCCCCGAAACCAACGTCCTCGTGTCGAAGGACAGCTTCGCCGACATCAGCCGGACGCCGCTGTCGAAGTTCATCCCCATCACCGTCACCGCACCCGCTTCGTAGGGGCACCCCTCGTGGGTGCCCTC
>JAYTTN010000461.1:0-1430 GCA_043745295.1 Fimbriiglobus sp.
CAACCCCGGGCCCCCCCGCTTCCGGCTCGGACCGGACCCGACGCACCGCTCCTCTCGTACCCGTTCCCGCCGAAGCCGGTGCGGCCGATCCCGCTGCGCGAGCGGGTCCGGTTGCAGGGCTTGCACAAGGGCGTCATCGGTCACTTCCACGACCACGACGACGACTGGATGCTGGAGCGCGGCCGCGGTCGCCGCACGCGCGAACCGAAGCCGGAGGAGGACCCGGACAGGATCGACTGGACGGCGGTCTGGGAGGAGTTTTTGAAGACCCTGCCGCCGCAGCCGCCCCGGTCGGGCGACCTGTGCGTCATCTCCCTGCGAGAGGAAGCGCCCGACGACGAACCGTCGGTGTCGCCCCGCGACGACTAGAATTGTCCGTCCGCCCGTTCCCCCGACCCGAGTCCGCCATGACCTACAAGACCCTCCGCGGCCCGCTGCTGCTGTCGGTGGCAGCGGCCGTCGTCACCATCGGGTTGAAGGGCACCGCCTACGCCGTCACCGGGTCGGTCGGCCTGTTCTCCGACGCGCTCGAGTCCGGCGTCAACCTGCTCGCCGCGCTCGCCGCCTCGTACTCGCTGTGGTACGCCAACCGGCCGGCCGACCCGACGCACGCCTACGGGCACGAGAAGATCGAGTTCTTTTCCAGCGGGCTGGAAGGCACGCTCGTGGTGGTGGCCGGCGTCGGCACCGCGTGGCTGGCCGTGGACCGGCTCTTCCACCCGAAGCCGCTCGAACGGCTCGACCTCGGGGTGACGCTGGCGCTGCTCGCGTCGGCCGTCAACTTCGGCGTGGCCGTGGTGCTGCTGCGGGTGGGCAAGAAGCACAACTCGATCATCCTGGAGGCCGACGGCCACCACCTGATGACGGACGTGCTGACCAGCGTGGCCGTGGTCGCCGGGCTGGGACTGGTGGCCCTCACCGAGCTGGCCGTCCTCGACCCGCTGCTGGCGATCGCCGTCGGCGCGAACATCGGCTACACCGGGTGCAAGCTGGTCCGCCGGTCGTTCGACGGGCTGATGGACCGGGCGCTGCCGGCCGACGTGCAGGCCCGCATCCGCGCCGTCATCCGCGCGGCGCTGCCGGCCGGCACCGACTTCCACCTGCTGCGGACGCGGCGGGCCGGGCGGCGGACGTTCGCCGACTTCCACCTGCTGGTGGACGGCGGCACCACGGTGCGGGACGGGCACGCCCTGGCGCACCACGTCGAGGAGAAGCTGCGGGCCGACTACGGCGACCTGGAAGTGACGGTCCACATCGAACCCATCGAGGACCGCGAGTCGTGGGAGGAGGCGGAGCTGCGGCGGCTGGGCGAGCCGACCGCGCCGACGGTGCCAGCCGTCGGCCCGCCCATCGATGACTGACTCTTGTTAGCCCGCCGCGCCAGCAAGGGGCCAACCGCTCACGGGGGTAGCCGGAAGCAGGGCCGCCCC
>JAYTTN010000462.1:0-5225 GCA_043745295.1 Fimbriiglobus sp.
CACGCTTCCGGCTCGGATTCACCGCCGCCCCCGCAGCCGTCGGCCCACCTCTTTCCAGAAGCCCCAGGCGAAGCCGGCGTGGATGCCGACGAACACCAGCGGCAGCCGCACGCCGACCGCCACCGGCTGCTTCCTCGCCAGCCACGCCGACCCGCCGAGGATGACCGACAGGTACAGCAGCACGCTGCCGCAATACAGCCACCAGAGCGGCGAGTACGCCAGCGCCAGTAGCGGGCCGAACAGCACCCACGCCACCCACAGCGGCGGCACCAGGGCCGGGATCGTCAGCGACTTCAGGTTCTTCGCCGCCAGGCGGGCGCGGCCGCACCCGTAGCGACCGAGCTGCGTGAACAGCGACCGCCAACTGCCGCGCGGGTGGTACGCCACCTTCAGCGCCGGGGTGAAGTAGCACGTCTTGCCGGCGTCGTCCACCCGCTGGTTGAACTCCACGTCCTCGCAGGCGTCGAACTTCTGATCGAACAGGCCGACCGTGTGGAACAGGCTGCGGCGGTAGGCCACGGCCGTGCTTTGCGGCGGGACGAACTTGGCCTCGGCGGAGAAGATGTCCGAGTCCGGGTTGTGCCCCAGCCGCGACTGGCGGGCGACGGACACGGCCTTCTGGAACGGCGTCGGGTTCGGCGCGTCCAGCGGTTGCGGCCGGCCGAGGCAGTCGGCCCCGGTCTCCTCGAACGCGGCGACGAGGTTCTTCAAGTAGTCCCGATCCGGGATGTGGCAGTGGCCGTCCACGATGACGGCGTACCGGCCGCGCATGTGCCGGGCGGCGGTGTTGCGGGCCACGCTGGAGAAGCGGCCGGGGTTGTACAGCAGGACGAGGTTGGGGAACTCGGCCTGGAGGCGGCGGACGACGGGGACGGTGTCGTCGGTGCTGAACCCGTCGGCGACGATCACCTCGAACGCCGCCGGCGGGAAGTCCTGGGTGAGCAGCGAGCGGAGGGTGGTTTCGATGCACCGCCCCTCGTTCCGCACGGGCACGAGGACGGACACGGCGATTTCGGCGGTCGGCATCCATGATCTCCAGGGGTCGGGAGACAGGAAGCAGGAGTCGGGAAAACCGGGAACAGCAGTCAGGAGGCAGGGAACAGAAGTCGGGAGTCAGAAACCGATTTCGACCTGCATCCTGACTCCCGATCTCTTCTGCTTGACTGTCTCCTGCTTCCCGACTCCTGCATCCTGACTCCTGACTCCTGCTACTCCGCCGCCGGGTGGCGGGGGGCGCGGCGGTACAGCTTCTTCAGCCCGACCACCTTCAGCGCGGTCAGGGCCAGGATGCGGAGGTCCATCCAGACGCCCATCCGCCCGACGTAGTAGCGGTCGTAGACGAGCTTGTTCTTGGCCGTGCGGACGCTGCTGTCGGGCGGCAGGTGGATCTGCGCGAAGCCGGTCAGGCCGGGCTTCACCGCGTGGCGGATGTCGTACCCGCGGCCCAGCGTCACGCCGAGGTCGTCGACGATCTCCGGCCGCTCCGGCCGGGGGCCGATCAGGCTCATGTCGCCGATCAGCACGTTCCACAGCTGCGGCAGCTCGTCCAGGTGCAGGGCGCGGAGGACGCGGCCGAGCGGGGTGATGCGGCGGTCGCCCTTCACGCTCCACTGGATGCCCGTCGCCTTCTCGCACTCGTGGTACATGCTGCGAATCTTGTAGATGGTGAACACCCGTCCGCCGCGGCCGACGCGCGTCTGGCTGTACACCGCCGGCCCGCGGCTGGTCAGCTTCACCAGCGCCATGCAGACGGCCATCGCCGGCAGGGCGGGGACGGCGATGACGACGGCGAGCAGGTAGTCGAGTGCCCCCTTCAGCGGGTACGCGGGCCGCACCGGCACCGGCCGCGGTTTGGCCGGCGTGCGGGGGGCGGTCAGGGTGGCGGGGCGGAGGCTCAACGCGGTCCTCGCGGCGGCGCGCGGGTGGAGGGTGCCGGACGGGGTGGCGGTCTTCATCGTGCGGGATCCCTCGGGGTCGAATCGAACCGATTCCGGCGGTCGATGGCCGCTCACCGGGCCAGCGCGGCGGAGTACTGGGCGAAGGCGGCGGCGACGGCGTCCCGCACGGCCGGGGCGTCGGGCGCGTCGATCCCGTCCGGGGCGACCGGCGTCACCACGTACAGCTTGTACAGCTCGGTGCCCTGGGGGGAGGAGAACCAGGGGACGAAGGCGAACCGCGGGTTGGTCGGCACCGCCCACTTGCCGTCGGTCGTCCAGGCCCAGCGGATCCGCTGGCGATCCGGCACCCCGCCTTCGGTCGCCTTCTCGAACTCGGCCACCAGGCAGGTGGCGGTGCCGCCGCCGGGCAGGTCGAGGGTCTCGGCCTTCGGCGGCTTCACCGTCTTGTACCCGCCGGCCGGGTAGCACACGTCCGGCGTGTGCGTGGCGACCGCGCCGGGCGGCCCGGACGTGACCGACACCACCACCGGCGTGCCGCCGATCCGCGACACGTACTGCCGGCAGGTGCAGGTGCTCCGCTCCTTCACCGGCATCTCGCTGGGCACCTCGTGGACGACCCGGTCGCCGAGGTTCAGGACCATGGCGTGGACGGCGGCGGCCCGCTCCGGGTCGGGGCGGATGGCCGACCAGCGGTGCGTCGTACCGGCGTGGACGACCGCGCCGACGACGACCAACCCGGCGCAGAATGATAACGACGCGATGCGGTTCATGTTCGGGGGACTCGTGAAGTTCGGAATAGTTCGCCCGCGCGCCCGGTTCCCGGACGGCGGAATCCTCAGCACAGCGCCTCGTTCGGCGTGGCCCCCAGGTACACGATGCCGGCGAACGGGATTTCCATGCCGGCCACGCGGTCCGCCGCCCGCTTGAGCATCGGCCCGCGGGTGTCGCGGTACAGGGCGCACAGCAGCACCACCTCGCTCCGCCGCGCGACCTCGACCGACTCGGCCACGGTGAGCAGCGCGTGCCCGTGCAGGACGACGCAGTCGAACGGCTCCTTCAGCCGGTTCAACAGGGCTTCCAGCCGGCCGCCGACGGCCGCCTGACGGGCATCGTCCGACCACTTGCCGGCGGCCAGGAAGTGCAGGCCGTTGGGCAGGATTTGGATGGTCTTGCGGAAGTCGGCTTCGCCGCGGAGCAGCTCGCACACGCCGGCCGCGTTCGGCACGCCGGCGAACGGGTGCAGGCTGGGGCTTCGCAAGTCGAAGTCCACCAGCAGCGTCTTGTACCCGGCCTGCGCCAGGCTGCTGGCCAGGCCGAACGCGGTGAACGCCTTGCCCTCGTCGCCCAGCGCGCTGGTGACGGTGATGGTGCTGGCCCCCCGCGACAGCCACGACTGCACGACGTAGGCCCGCAGCTTGTCGATGGCCTCGTTCACGTCCGCCCGCTTGAGCGGGTCGCGGGCGGTGGCCCCGTCCGGCAGCCACGGCACCACGCCGACGACGGGCGTCGGGGTGGCCCCGCGCAGTTCGCCCAGCGAGCTGACCTTGCGGGCGCGGGTCTCGGCCAGCAGCACGAACCCGGCCACCAGCGCGAACCCCATCAGCCCGGCGACGGCGGCGGCCAGAATCTGCTTCTTGGCGTCCACCACCTGCGGCGCGGACGCGGCCTGGAGTTCCGTCACCCGCCGCGGCCCTTTCAGCTCCAGGTCGAGGGCGATCAGGTGGGTCGTCAGCCGCTTGTAAAAATCGTCGGTGCTGACGATGTCCGTCACCTGCGTGTCGGCGACCGGTCCCTTCGGCGGGAGGACGGTCTGCGCGGCGGCCAGGGGCGGCGGCGAGGCGCGGAGTTCCTTCTCCAGCGCCGCCAGATCCCCGATCGCCCGCGCCTTCTGCTTGGCCAGTTGCTGGATTTCCAGTTCCGCCGCCGTCACGTCGAATTCGAGTTTGCCCGCCAGCGGTTTCCGCCGCTCGGCTTCGATGCCCTTGGCCTTCGTCGCCAGGATGTCGTCGGTCTCGGCCCGCGCCGACTCGGCGGCCTGCCGCAGCGCGGTCATCGTCGCCGAGGTCGGGTCGTTCACCCGCCCGGAGCGGGCGCGGTACTCGGCCTCCCGCTGGTCGGCGGCGTAGTTCGCCTTCAGGTACGCCTCGTCCTTCTTGGCCAGGTCGGTGGCCTCGGCCGACACCGGCTCGTCCAGCCGCTTCTGCACGGCCGCCTTGGCGGCGGCGATGCCGGCCGTCAGCCGCTCCGCCCGCAGGTCGTACTCGGGGATCGCCTCCCGCACTTTCATCACCTGCCGCGCCAGCTCGGGCATGAAGAAGCGCTTCACGTGGTCCGGGTCCGACGGCGCGTCCTCGGGCACGACGCGCGGCGCGTCCGGCCGGCCGTCGGCGGCCTTGTCCTTCAACTCGCCGGCCCCGAACCCGCCGCCCGCGCCGCCCGGCTTCATCTTGCTGGCGATCTCCTGCCCCAAGGCGGTCTTTTGCAGTTGCAGGTTCGTCCGCTGGGCGGCCATCTCCTGGTACTCGCGGTCCACCACCAGCTTCATGTACGAGTCCTTCATCGCGTTAACGATGGCCCGCACGTCGTCCGGGTTTACCCCCTTCATGCTCAGGCGGATGATCTCCGACCCCTCGCGGGTGTCCACCACCAGTTCCTTGTCGAGGAACTTCATCGGATCCTTCTGCGCCGCCAGGGTGGGGTTGTCCCGCAGCTCGGCGAGCGCGCGGGTGTACACGAACTCCTGCTTGAACAGGCCCGCCCGCGTCTTCAGGTAGGTGTTGAACTCGGCCCGCCCGCGGCTCGGGTCGCCCGACGCCGACACGGTGGACGGGTTCGACGACACCTGGAACAGGGCGTAGCTCTCGTAGTTCGGCGGCACCAGCACCCACGCCGCGTAGGCCAGCCCGGCCCCGATCAGCCCGCCGAGGAACAGGATCGTCAGCCAGTGCAGGCGGAGGTACGTCAGCACGCGGCTGCCGCCGGTGTCGGCGTCCGGGCGGGCGAGGGCGGCGCGGGCCGGCGGGAGCGTCCGCACCGGGGCCGGGGCGCGAACGACCGACGGGGCGGCGGGGGCGAATGTGGGTCCGGTCATGGTGCCCGACTCCGTTCGGGTGTCGCGGTGGTGCGGGAGCGAGGGCGGAAGACCTCACCCCCCGGCCCCCACTCCATTCATGGAGAAGGGGTGTTCAACAGGCAAACGTTTTCATGCTGTCCGAGCCGGAAGCGTGAGCGACGGTGTACTCCGAAGACCGTTTCATGCTGTCCGAGCCGGAAGCGTGAGCGACGGTGTACTCCGAAGACCGTTTCATGCTGTCCGAGCCGGAAGCG
>JAYTTN010000463.1:0-1429 GCA_043745295.1 Fimbriiglobus sp.
GCTTCACGGTCACGTCGCCGAGCAGCCAAACGGTGGCGGCTGGCGGGACGGTGAAGTTCCACCGCGCGATCAACTGGCGGTCCATCTCGTCCGCGTCCGCGAACGGACGGTGGCAGTATTTGATGATGTTGGCGTGGCCGAAGTGCGGGTCCGACACCACGAACACGCGGTCCAGGTCGGCGTCGGCGGACGCGAGGTCGAAGTCGAGGAGGGCGGCGTTCATGGGGTGACTCTCTGTACGTCGTGCCATCGCCAGATGGCGGAAGGTGATTCGGCTGTCGGTCGCATTTTTACCATCTGGTCGATCCCGATCGGCACGGTCACGCCGGGGCTGTGCCACCGTCTCGAAGTATCCCTGATGGGACTGACCCGCAACAGGGTCTCGCGTGCGTTCCGGTGGGAACGCCCGCCAGTCCTCACCGGATCCGACGCCCGCAGGTCGCTATCGTCGCGTCGCACGCCTAAACTGCCGGTATGACTGCTTCTCACGATACCACCCTGTCCCCCGACCTGCTCGCCAAACGGGACCGCTTGCTCGCCGTGCTGGCCGCCATGCCCGGCGCGGCGGTGGCGTTCAGCGGCGGCGTCGATTCGGCCGTGGTGGCGAAGGCCGCGCACCTCGCCCACGGCGACACCGCGGTGGCCGTGACCGCCGATTCCGCCAGCGTCCCCCGCGCCGAGATCGCCGACGCGACGGAGCTGGCCGCCCTCATCGGCATCCGCCACGTCGTCGTCGGCACGCACGAGTTCGACGACCCGAATTACCTCCGCAACGCCGGCGACCGCTGCTACTACTGCAAGTCCGAACTCTACTCCCGCATCGAGACGCTGCTGCCCGACCTGGGCCTGTCGGTGGTGTGCAGCGGGGCCAACCTGGACGACCTCGGCGACTACCGGCCGGGGTTGACGGCCGCCGCCGAACACGCGGTTCGTCACCCGTTGCAGGAGGTCGGGTTCACGAAGGCCGACGTGCGGGCGGTGGCGAAGGCGTGGGGCCTGCCGGCGTGGGACAAACCGGCGTCGCCGTGCCTGTCCAGCCGCCTCGCGCCGGGGCTGGCCGTCACGCCCGAACGTACTCGTCGGGTGGAAGAGGCGGAAGCGTATTTGAAGACGCTCGGCCTCCGCGACTGCCGGGTGCGCTACCACGAGGGCGACCTCGCCCGCGTCGAGGTGCCGGTCGGCGACATCGGCCGGTTCGTCGTTGAAGAGGTGCGCACCGCCCTCGCCGCGAAGTTGAAGCAGCTCGGGTTCAAGTTCGTAACGCTGGATTTGGAAGGTTTCCGCACCGGCAGCTTGAATGAACTGGTGTCGCTTGAGGTAAAGAGGAAGTTCCGATCCGAGCCGGAAGCGTGAGCGACGGTTCCTTGGAAAGAAAACCCGATCCGAGCCGGAAGCGTGAGCGACGGTCCTTCCCAAGGACCGTCGCTCA
>JAYTTN010000464.1:0-1426 GCA_043745295.1 Fimbriiglobus sp.
CCGCCGTCCACGCGGATCACGAGAAGGCGTGCGCGGCGGTCCTGACCGCCGACCAGACGAAGAAGCTCGACGAGATGATGGGCAAGCCGTTCACCGGCAGCACGCTGTGGGATCGCGTCTTTACCACCGCGCCGGAACAAATCAAGCAGATGCGCACCGCCAACTTCGGCCAGCGGCCCTTCGTTGAGTTGACCCTACTGGCCCAAAACCCGTCGATTCAGGGCGACCTCAAGTTGTCGCCGGAGCAGATCAAGAAGGCGGCCGACGCCGTCACGGAATACCGGACGAAGTTCCCACCGACCGGGGGAGGCTTCGACACCCCCGTGCCCACGGCTGAAGAGCAAGCGAAACTCGCGGCGGAACGCAGCGGCTTCATCGCCAAGGCGGTCGAGGGCATCCTCACCGTCGAACAGGCCAAGCGGTTCCGCGAACTGATGCTCCAACGGGCCGACTTGCTCTTCGCTCAACCCACGGGTCCGTTCACCACCAGCGTCGGCGCGGTCGGGCATCCCGGCGTCGCCGAGGCGGTGAAACTGACCGCCGAGCAGAAGAAGAAACTGCTGGATGACGGGGCGAAGCCGGACGACGTGCTGACGGCCGACCAGAAGCTCGCCATTCAGGGCATGCTCGGCAAGAAGTTCGAAGGGAATTTTAATTTCGGGAAGGGCGGCTTCAACCCGCGGAATACCGCCGCGCCGACGACGGCAGATGTGCTGCTCAACGTGAACTGGGACGTGTTCAAGATCACCCCGGAGCAGGCGACGAAGCTGGTGCCCGTAGCGAACGAGTACCAACTGGAGACAATGCCAACACCCGTTCAGGGCGGGCAGGGCCCTGGTGTCCGGTTCGCCACTCCGGCGGTCCAGGCGGCGGCGAACGAGAAGCTGACCAAGGTGCTGGCCGCCATCCTGACCCCAGAGCAGGCCAAGCGGGTCGAGCAGGTTCGCTACCAACTGCTGGCGCTGCGCGGGCTGACGTACCTGACGAACGCCGAGGTCGCCAAGGCGCTGGATCTGAAAGAAGACCAGAAGGCGAAGATCGCGGCGGTCCTCGCCGACAGCCAGCGGCTGTCGGCCGCGGCGCGGGGGCCTCTCGGCGGCTTCAACTCGTTCGGGACGAATGCCTGGATCACGAAGTTGACCGAGAAGACAACGGCGCGGGCGATGGCCGTCCTGACCGACGAGCAGAAGGCGACGTGGAAGGCGCTGACCGGCGACCCGGTGCCGAACCTGCGGCCGATCAACCAGTTCGGCGGGTTCGGCGGCCCCGGCGGGTTCGGCGGGTTCTGAACGAAATCGTGGGCTGGGGGCGAATCATCCTGACAGTCGAGAACGAACGACGGCCCTCTCCCGGTTGCTGCGCGACACCCCCAACCCTATCCTCCTGAGCCGGTGGCTCAGGAGGATAGGGTTGGGGGTTGTCTTCG
>JAYTTN010000465.1:0-5211 GCA_043745295.1 Fimbriiglobus sp.
CTTCCCCCTGCGGACTCCCCTCCGCCACCGCCGCCGGAGCGGGTCACGACGACGGTGGACAAAGGGCACGGACGGGTGGAGGTGCGGACGCTGCGGACCACCTCGGCGCTCACGAGGGGGTCGAAGTGGCCGGGGCTGAAGCGGGGGATCGAGTTGCGGCGTGAGAGGCGGGTGGAGGGGGAAGTCGAGGTGGAGGTGTCGAACGCGATCACCAGCCTGTCGCCGGACGAGGCGGGCGCCGAACGCCTGTTGGTGTTCGTGCGGAACCACTGGACGATCGAACCAACTCCATTACGTGCGGGACGGGACGCTCGGCGAGGACGCCTGCCGGGTGCGGACGGGCCACGCCCCGCAGGTGCTGGCGGCCCTGCGGAACGCCGTCGCGCACCTGCTCGCCGGGGTGCCGGCGGACAGCAACCCGGCCGCCATCGAAGCCCTCCAGGTGAACCCGGACCTCGCCCGACGGCTCATCGGCATCCCCCAAACCCGATAACGGAATGGCCCTGTGACCCCCTGGGGCCTGGGGCTGACCGCCGTTGACGCCGCCAGAAAACCGTCTATAAATAGGGAATCACTCGGGGGCAGTTAGCTCAGTTGGTAGAGCGAGCGACTGAAAATCGCTAGGTCCCCGGTTCAACCCCGGGACTGCCCACTTTTCATCTCCGATGCCATACGGTGCGGGACGGTGCTGTGAAGCGCCGGCCCCTTGCATTTCTTGGGGTTCCACCTCACTCCCTGTTGTCCCTCCGACGGTGCCGTGAAATGCGGTCCCGCGCCCCCGTCCACTACGCCCGGCACTACGCCGGCGACTGTCTCTATCTTCGGCAACGGGGACGGGTTTTCAGCCCCACCGGAACTGGCGACGAGGGACGGCAATTTTCCGACGGCCCCGGTCAGATCGCGGAGCCGCACAGGGGAGTATCGAGCGGTCAAGGTCGGCGTCGAATGCCCGGCTAGCTCTTGTGCCGTGCGGAGGTCCACCCCGGCGCGGCCGAACATCGTCGGGTAGGCGTGACGGAGGGCGTGGAAGTCGGCGTGTTCCGGCCCGTCGCGGCCTTCGACCGCGTAGGCGATGCCGGCGGCTTCGAGGTCGGCCCGGAGCATCTCGGCGGCCTTCCCCCGCCACGTCCCACACCAGACGTGTTCGCCCGCCGGCTTGCCGGTCAGGTTTGCGTCAAGCGCGACGGCCACTCCGGACGGGAGCGGTTGAACCTTCAGTTTGCGGGACTTGTTGAACCGGGCCGGAAGTGTGACCGTCGCCGCCTCGGTGTCGAAGTCGGCCGGCGTCAGGTTCGCCATCGCCCCAGCCCGGAACCCGGTGCCGGCGGCAGTGAGGTACAGCATGTACCGATCCGGGCCGGTGAGTCCGCGGAACGAGCGACCACGGGCGCGGGTGGCATCGAACAACCGGCGGAGTTCGTCGGCGGTCAGTTCCCGGCGGGCATGACGCACGTCCACGGCGGCGTTCACGAGCGTCAGAGTGTCGAACGGGTTCGCTCCCATCCGGCGTGTCCGCGTCAGCCAGCGGGTGAAGCCTTTCGCGGCGCGGGTGTAGTGGTTCACCTGTTCCGTGCCGATCCCACGGGCGGCCGCCACGGAAAGCGCCTCGACGGCCGCGCGGGGTATGCGACGCGCTTTACCCCGGCCCGTTGCCGTCAACCCACGCCTCTCGAGTGCCTTCCCGGCGGCCTTCGTCGTAACGCCGAGCAACTTCGCGGCAACAGCCGGGGTGAAGGCATCCACCCCAGCCGGGAGTTCGACGGGTCGCCCGTCGCGGCGACGGGCGTTCAGCCACTCGGCCACCTTTGCCGAGTCGAGGCCTTTTGGGTATGTGAACCCCACACCGGTGAGTAGCGCCGAGATGAGAGCGACGGTTTTCCGCACATGTTGGGGGTGTTGCCCTTCGCTTCGAGAACGGCAGCGTAGTCGGCGAGATGACCCTTGAGCGGCCGGCGGGCGTGTTCCTTCGCCGGGTCGATGAGTCCGGCCTTGATCCGCGACGCCTTCCGCTCCGTCTCGGCGGCCAGTTGCTCCGTCGCCTTCAAATCCGCAAACTCTTTTACCCGCTTCACCGTGCCGGTGGCGTCGCGGGTCTCGAAGTACCGGCACTCAGAGGGTTTCAAGTACCCACGCCCGTCGGCGGTCAGACGGTACAGCACGGCCCGGCCCCGGTCCTTCATCCGGACGTGGGGCTTGCCCACGTGCTGGATCACTTCAGCATCGACGGGAAGGGGGCGCGTCGAGAAGACGCGGAACGGCTTCGGGATGTGGCACCTTCTGAGAACGGCGTGGCCGGCGGGGGCGGTGCTCAGGTCGCACCCTACCAGCCGGCCGAAGGCTGCGTGATTTTACCCGGCCGACGGTCGGCGTGGGATGTCGGTTCCGTCGTCGTTCGGAGTTCTGGCAGGAAGCGATCCGGCAGTTCGTCCAACACCCACGGGGAGAGCCGGTCCCGGCGCTCGGCTTGCGCTTCCACGACCAGCAGCCCGACGTTGCGGGGCAGCTTCGCGGCGGGGTTCAGCGCTCCTCTCGTTCCGAGGAAGCGGCCGGTGGCGCAGTCGATGCCGTACCACCGCTTCCCCAACAGCAGCGCCCGCACGCCGGTCGGCAGCACGTCGAGGTCGCGGGCTAACTCCGCCGGCGGGTCGGCGTCGAACACCACGGCCGGCCCGTCGATGGTCGGGGCGCACCCGGCCACGGCCAGCGCGTCGGGCAGCTCGGCGGCGGTCATCGGCCACCGCCTTGGCCACCGACACCACGGTTCGGGTTCGGCGTGTATCGGCGTTTGCCGGCGGGCGGGGTCGCGGCGGATTTGTCCGGGGCCGGACGATCGCCCGCATCGCCCGCATCACCCGCAACGGGTGGTTCCGGTGTGGGCGGTGCTGGCGGTGGTTCTGCCCGCATCTTGGCGGCGGCCATCACCGTCCACCGGTTCCCGTGCTGGCGATCCGTGCCGGCCACGTCCGGCATCTTGCCGTCGAAGTTCCGCCGCTCGAAGTGCCGGAACTTGAACCCCAACAACCGCGCGTCCAGTTTCCCGCACAGTTCCTCCGCCGCCGACCGCATCTCCGCCTGCCACTCCGCCGAATGCTCGTCCGTGGACTTCAGCGCGGCGATGACCTCCGTCGCCGTCACCCCGCGCGGGATCGTCCGCGCGGCCGACAGCAGCGTCCCGCGATTCCCCCGGACGTGGCCGCGCGGGTCGGCGTACTTGAAGTCGGCCCGCAGCTCCGGCCGCTCGTCGGCCGACTCCATGCGGACGTGGCACACCCGGCGGGACGTGTCGGCGTGAAGCTGGACGTTGTTGCCGGTGCCGAACCGCGTCACGTGCAGCGGGCCGTCGAACATGCGGTTGCCGCCGAGCAGCCGGTCCTTCCATCGGTCCGTGGTCAGCGCGGCGTCGAGGATGTCCTTGCCCACCGCGCCGGCCAGGTCGTCGAGCGGTTCGACTGGCGCGGGGCGGACGGCACGACCGTGGTGGCGTCCATCCGGTTCGCCTTCGTCACCGCCGCACGCGTCCGCCTGGACTACGCCTGGGGCGACGACGCCGGGCCGATCACCGTGCCGTTCGACCTCGTGGGGCCGCCCACCCCGAACGGCGGCACGCGGTACCTGGCCGACTGCTCCGCCACGATGTCCCCGCCGGCAGTCGCTTAACCGGCGGTCCAGTTTCCGGGGTCCACTTCATCCTCCCACGGGATCGTTCCTCTGTCGGGTTTTGTCGGATCGAACACCAGCGTTTGCGATGGGGTCTTCAGCGAGACCGCCGTCATCAGGATCTCGTCTCGTCCGTCGTCCGTCAGGTCGAGGCCAATCGCCATCACACGCACACCCGCGGTGTCCGTGCTTTCTGTGGCGAAGAAGCTCACGATCGGTCGCGTGTTCCCCGTTATCAGGGATCGCCCGTCGATACCGAACACATGCGGCCCACCGCCGGGGCCAGCACCGGTGATCAAGTCGGGTAGGCCATCGCCGTTGACGTCGGCAACGCCCACACTCACACCACCGCTGAACGTCTCGGCATACGCGAAAGCATCCCAGATCGAAGCGGGCTTGCCCGGATTGATGGAAAGTTCAAGTCCCGTGAACACCCGCACACGCGGCCCACCGCCTGGCCCGGCACCGGTCACAACATCAGCCCGGCCATCGCCGTCGAAGTCCGCCACGGCCACGCTCACACCACCGGTGAAGGACGATTCGTAAGCGAAGAAGTCGGCCAGCACCGCGTTGGTTCGTGGATCGATCACCCGCACCCGTGGCCCCCCACCGGCGAGCGCCCCCGTGACCAGTTCCGGCAAGCCATCGCCGTCGACATCACCCGCAACGACGGTGACACCACCCGGGAAGCCCGCTTCGTACACCGGTATCGTGCGGAGGAGCGTGCCATCGACGGAGGAGTAAATCCGCACGTCGGGAGTCTGGCCCGGTGCCGCCCCGAACACGAGTTCCGGCGTGCCGTCACCATCAAGGTCCGCGAGAACCGGCGGGCCGGAACCAGCCGTGGCAATCGTGATCGACCGGAGAACCTGGCCGTTGCTGCCGACGTTCTGATAACTGCCGTTCGCCCCAGGCACCACGAGCTTCGGCGTCACCGGTGGAACAACTGACGGCAATGCTGGCGGCACGACCGGAGGCACGATGGGCGTTTCGGCCACGTCGATCACGTTGACGACGAACTCCGATTCCACCGAAGCCCCACCCGCATCGGTCGCCCGAATGGTCAGCGTGTAGCTTGCGGTCGTCTCGAAATCGAAGGCCGACGTTGTTCGCAGTTCCCCATTGATAATCTCGAACGGCACGCCGGTATTCACCAGCGAGTAGGTGAGCGGCGCGGCTTCGGGGTCAGTCGCCGTGAGTGTACCCACGACCGTACCCGCCGGCCGGTTCTCGGCGAGGCTGCTGCCGCTCAGTTGCAGATTCACCGGTGGCTGATTCGGTGGCGGAGTACCACCCCAGACTTGTCCGAAGTCGTCAAATTGTAGAGAGTCAAGATAGTCTAACTAATCTTTGCCTTGATAGACAACGCCGCCCGCGCCGTTAGCATTACAGCGCGGAATGAGCATAAATTCTTTCAAAACAAATGGTTGTGTCCGAAATCGACTCCTGGGAGTAGCACCGACGTAAGCCGCTTGGTTTGGGCGTGTCGTCCGCCCCCAGGGAATCCCTGTGTGATCACCGTGGCCTGTCAACGCCCCCCATCAATGTGGGCGT
>JAYTTN010000466.1:0-5197 GCA_043745295.1 Fimbriiglobus sp.
CGGCCGTGTCCCTGGCCCGCCAGCACTTGAGGAACGCCTCCTGGGCGGCGTCCTGGGCGTCGTCCCGGTTGCCCAGCACGTACAGCAGCGTGGACACCAGCTCGTCCCGCAGGGCGGTGAAGGCGGCCACGACGGGATGTTCCGACGGCCCGCCGCCCCCGGTGGGGAGCGGGACGGTCGCGTCCGGTGGTCGTCGGCCGATGGCAGCAGCCCCGCGATTGCCCATAGTCCTCTCACCGTATCCGACGACGGACGCGCGGCGGCGGATTGGAAAAACCCGCGCGCCCGTGACGTAGGGGAAATGCTACGCCCCGGCCGGGGGAGCGAGCAAGGGAAATGGCCGGGTCGTTACGGGGGCGAAAAGCGAATCGTCGCCGCGAGCTGGCGAGCGGTTTCGATTTCGAGAAACCCGTCGGGAATTGTGTTGTGTCTGCCTGTCGGTACGGTACAATATCACCGGTGACTGATAGGTTGTCGGCCTTGTCGAATCACCCACACTTTGCCGACGGTGAGGAACACATCTATGAGTTCCGCTCACGCTTTCTCCTCCGAACCGGAGTCGCCGCCGGGCCACTTGCGGCTGCCCGCCCCACGGGTCGTCCGGTTCGTTCGGGCCTGACGGGTGCCATTCCGGCTCCCACCCGTTTCCGCCCGTTCGCCAACCCCGATCCGCACGCGGCAGCCACGAGTTCCGCAAGCGAAACCCGCGCCGGCACTCACCACTCGGTCATCGAGCCGAGGTCACAAGTCGCACGACCTTCCCAACGTCGGTGCCGCGCGAAAGCCGGCGACCGTCCGACCGGGAAACACGAGAAGCGGGGGCCACACGGTTGGCCCCCGCTTCCGTTCGTTGAACGCCAACCTCGCCCGCCGGCGGATGCCACGATTTTCGCTCGGCCACTTGGCCACCGAGGGCCGCCAGTCGGGATCAGCGGGTGACGGTGACCGACTTGCTGGCGGTTCCGGCGGGGAGCGCGGCGACCTTCACGCCTTCCTTGTAGTTCGCCGCGTCCTTTGCGAGAACCGCCACCACGACGATTTTGAAGCCCGTGCCCGGCTTGGTGTCCTCGTCGCCGAAATGCGCGTTGCACTTGAACTTCGCGCCGTCCACGGTGCATTTCGCTTGCGCGTACCACTCGCCGCCGTTCAGCGGCTTGCAGAAGACGATCGGCACCGACCCGTCGACCGTCCAGATGCCCTTGACCTCATCGACCTTGGCGACGACCTCTTTCGCCGCCGGCCCTTGGATGATGACTTGGCTGTCGTCGGAGCGGGCGAACCCGGCCACGCCGGACACCAGGGAGAGAGTGAGCACGAATCGCATGGTAGAAACCTTGGAAGGGGGAAACGGGGAACACGCCACTACTCAAGGACCCACACGGTATGGGCCGCGGAGCGCACACCAGGGGACATGAAGCCGTCGATCCTTTTCGCCGAGACCTGGCCGCACACCTTGACCTTGACCCCGTCGATCTGCATACCGACCGGCTTGCTCAGAATGTCACCGAGTGTGGAAAGATCACTGTGGGGGTGCAGCAGCAAGCACGCTCCCTCGAATTCCCCTTGCGGATCCCAGTTGCGGAACTCAAGTGCGCTGCTTTCCCCAAACTTTCGCGCGTCTTGGAGGTACCAATCGCCGGACGGCAGGTCCGCCCTTCGGGAGAGGAGGACAAGGAAACCCTGGCCCGTTACCGCGCCCACCGCTTCGCTGACGGGGTACGAGGGCGGATTCTTCGAGCGGGCTTTCGGCAGCCTGTCCGGCAGCGCGACGCTGAACCCGCCGACGGACACCACGCACTTGCGCGGCACGAACTCGGTGAACCCACCGGCCGCCGCCCCGACGGAGTGATTCGGCTGCGGTCGCGGAGCCGTCTCTGGATTCGGACCGCGGTCACCCGGCGTTGCAGAGTCTAGGACAGAGGGAGGCGTGGCCGCCTCGGTTGGCGTCACCGACCCGATGAACGGGTTCTCGGCGGGAATCTTCCCCGGCTCGCGGGACGCGAGGCCGACGCCGATCCCGCCGGCGGCGAGAACGAGCAGGGCGGCCGCCCACGGGAACAGCGCCCGCGGGGGCGGGGGCGAGAGCGCATTGAGCAATTGATCAACCGAGGCGCGAAAGAACGGTTCGTCCAGGATTCGGATCGCGTGGCTACTAGAGAGTGCCTCAACGGACTCGGGCCAGTCATCGGCCGATGGCATGTCCGCGCCGTGAACCAGCACTGGGATGAGCCGCCGGCCGAGCCGTTTCGCCGCCTCGATCTCCTGGCGGACGAAGTCGTTCGGGTCGTCGAGGCGGCGACCGCCCCTCGTGCTCGGGACCGACGCCCAATCCTTGTCCATGAGGACGAGAAGGGCGGTGCATCGCGCGATCTCCTCGCGCAGGCGGCACGGGAAGTCCTCGCCGGCGACCAGGCTTACTGTGTCGAGGAACACCGCAGCCGACCCGAACCGTCGTTCGATCTGCTCTCGCAATCGCCCGCTGATGTCCGTACACGTATCGTGCCGGTAGGAGAGAAACGCGCGGACCACGACGCGCCTGCCGCGCAGCGAAGCATAGACAGCCGCCGCCAACGCTACCACTGCTACCACTACGGGGATCGACCAGTCGATCATGGCACGCCCTCTGAGACTCACCTCATCCTACAGGCAGCCGCCGCTTGAATGACGGCCCCGATCTCTGCGATCCTCACTCCGCCGCGGCCTTCAGGTCGGCGGCGGTGCGCGGCACGACACGGGCCGGCGTCAGCGCGCGGGGAGGGTGAACCGGAACGTCGTGCCGACGCCGACTTCGCTCGCCACGGTCGCCGTCCCGCCGTGCGCCTCGACGAACATCTTGACGATGGCGAGGCCGAGGCCCAGCCCGCCCGGCTTGCCGGGGTCCGTCTGGTGCTTGTCGAAGACCGTCCGCCGACGGCTCTCCGGGATGCCCGCGCCGTTGTCGCGGACGAAGCACTCGGCCCCGCCGCCGGCCGCCGCCGCCGCGCCGATGACCACCTCCCCGCGGGGGGTGTACGAGATCGCGTTGGCGATCAGGTTCTGGAACACCCGCCGCATCAACTGGGCGTCGGCGTAGACGGTAAAGTCCTCCGGGACGGCGTTCGTCAGCCTCGTGGAGTCCGTCCCGGCGACCGGGCGGAGGTCGTGGATGAGGGCTTCCACCACCGGCCACAGGTCGAAATCCCGCCGCTCCAGCGCGACGCCGACCTCCGACTCCAAGTTCGTGCTCTCCTCGATCACCTTGCCGACCAAGTCCTGGAGGTGCTGCACGTTCCGGTGCAGAACCTTCAGCATCTGTGCGGCCTGCGGCGATTCGTACCGGTCCTTGGCCAGGAGCATTTCGATCACCCGCGACGACAGCGCGATGGCGTTCAGCGGCGTCCGCAGGTCGTGGGCGACGAACGCCAGGTACTCCGCTCGGCGGCGCTGCACCTCGATCGCCTGTCGGGTGACGAACGACCGCACGGCCGCGCCGATCGCCCCGTCCAGCACCCGGTTGAGGACGTGGAACGGCTTCCCCCGCATGTCCAACCCGTTCCGCTCGGCCAGGTCGTGGATGCACCCGCGCAGGATGTTGTACTCGGCGACGACTTCCTCCACGTCGAACCCGTCCTCGACCCGCTGCACGCCGTGCGCGTGCGGCGTGCCCTCGCTCACCACCTTCGCGATCGTCTCGTCGGTCCCGGCCCGGAGTGCGGCCGACAGCTCCGCCAGGAGGACCGGGATGTGGTCGTTGAGCGTCGGCGTGTCGAGGTCGCGCGCGGCGGGCAGTTCCCGCACCGCCGCCCGCCACCGGGCGAGTACGTCCTCCCGCCCCGCGTCGATCAGCCGCGCCAGTTCGTTGAGAATGTCGATGGCCACTCCTGTTCACCTTCTGGGGACCGGCCGCCGCCCGAAACGGGCCGCGCCGGGGTCGCGCGGGACGGCGGCGCGACTAACAGAGTATTCGTGCCGCGGAGCACGCATTTTGAGAAAACGCCGGAAAGCGCCGGAGGTTCTACCCCGCGGCGTCCTTCAGGTCGTGGGCGGCGCGCTCGGGCAGGACGGTGTTGATGAACACCCCGGTGCTCCACTCGAACCCGGCCGGCCGGGCGGTGCGCGGCACGATCTCCAGGTGCCAGTGGTAGCCGGCGGTCGGGTCGGCGCGGAGCGGGGCGGTGTGCAGGTAGTAGTTGTACGCCGGCACGTCGGCCACCGCGTCCAGTGCCCGCAACACCCGCTTCAGCAGCAGCACCAGTTCCAGCGCCTCGGCGTCGGCGATCGTCTCGAAGTGGCTGGCGTGCGCCTTCGGCAGCACCCACATCTCGTAGGCGAACCGCGGGGCGAACGGGCAGACCACGATGAAGTGCGCCGACTCGGCGACGAACCGCGGCACGCCGAACCGGTCGCCCCGGAGTTGGTCGCAGAAGACGCACTTGTGCCGCTTCTGGAAGTACGCCTCGGCCCCGGCCAGCTCGTCGCGGACGTTGTTCGGGATGAACGGCGTGGCGATGAGCTGCGAGTGCGTGTGCGCCATCGACGCGCCGGCCTCGGCCCCGACGTTCTTGAACACCGACACGTAGTCCATCCGCTCGTCGGCGGCGAACGTGCGGATCCGCTGCCGGTACGCCAGCAGCACCTGGTGGAACACGTCGTCGGTCAACTCGGTCGGGTCGGTGAAGTGGTCCGGCCCCTCGATCACCAGTTCGTGGACGCCGAAGCCGGGGAGTTGGTTCAACTGCAACCGCAGGGTCAGGCCACGGGTGTCCGGGGCGATGGCCCGCACCGCCGGGAACTTGTTCGGGCAGACCAGCACCTGCCACGGGCCAGCCGGGGGGAAGGTGTACGACGGCGGCGGCGTGTCCTGGGTCGGGCCGGGGCAGAACGGGCACACGTCGCGGACGACGTTCTGCCGGGCCTGCGGCTTCGCCTGGCCGAGCGGCCGGCGGGCGCGTTCGGGCGCGAAGATGACCCACCGGCCGGAGATGATGTCCTGCCGGAACTCGGACTGCTCGTCGATGTGTTGTGGTGTCATGCCGGTATTCGACCACACCGCCGCCCCGCCCGCAAGCGGCGACTCCGGCGAACCGGCCACGCCTGTCGGGGATCGGGAGTCGGAAGACCCCCCGTTCCGGAGAGGGTGTCGTTGTCCGGCGAGCCGCGACCGCCAGGGAGTGGCCTCTTGGTCTCGTTGGATGAGGCCACTCCCTGGCGGTCGCGG
>JAYTTN010000467.1:0-5192 GCA_043745295.1 Fimbriiglobus sp.
CGCCCGGGGGGCGCGCGCGACCGGAGGGAGCGGGCCACGGTCGCCCGCTCCCTCCGGTCGCGGCGAAAAGTGTCAGGTCATCAGCTTCCCGATCTGGAACGTCGCCAGCGCCGCCACATACGCCAGCGCGGTCATGTAGACGAACGTGAACGCCGGCCACCACCAGCTCCGCGTCTCGCGTTTGATGACGGCCAGCGTGCTGGCGCACTGGCAGCACAGGGCGAAGAACACCATCACCGACAGCGCCACCGGGATGCCGTACTTGCCGCGAACGGGGTCGGTCGCCCACTCGGACTGGATCGCCGAGGAAAGCTCGTCCTTCTCCTCCTCGTCGGTCGCGTAGATGATGTTCAGCGTGCCGACGATCACCTCCCGCGCCGGGAAGCTGGCCAGCGTCGCCGTGCCGATCTTCCAGTCCCAGCCGAGCGGGGCGAACGCCGGCTCCATCCACCGCCCCAATCGGCCGAGGTAGCTGTTCCGCTTCCACTCGGCCCGCAGGTCGTTGATCGGTTTCAGAGCGGCGGCCCGCTCCTCCTTCGCCTTCGCCAGCGACTCGGTCAGCTCGTCGGGCACGTCTTCCTTCGCGTTCTCCAACTTGTCGATGCGGTCCTGGAGTTCGTCCCGCTGCTCGGTGGCGGCGTTCAGGACCGGGCGAAGTTGTTCCATGCGGTTCTCGTACCCGGTGCCGGCCGCGTCCGCGTTCGGGAAGTACAGCACCGCCCAGACGAGGATCATCGAGAACAGAATCAGCGTCCCGGCGCGGCGGACGAACGCCCACCCGGCGTCGAGCATTCGGCGGACGACGGCCGTGAACGACGGCCGCTTGTACGCCGGCAGTTCCATGACGAACACCGACCGCCCGCCCCGGAGCAGCGTCTTGCGGAGCAGCAGCGCCATCAGCGGGGCGACGACGAAGCCGATCATGTACAGGCCGAACAGCACCAGCCCCGGCAGCCAGAACGGGCGGTCTTTCGTCAGGAACGCGCCGATCAGCAGCGAGTACACCGGCAGCCGTGCGGAGCACGACATGAGCGGCGCGACGAGAATCGTGGCCAGCCGGTCGCGGCGGTTCTCGATCACCCGCGCGGCCATGATGCCCGGCACCGCGCACGCCACCGACGACAGCAGCGGAATGAACGATTTTCCACTGAGTCCGCACCGGCTCATGAGGCGGTCCATGAGGAAGGCGGCGCGGGCCATGTACCCGCAGTCTTCCAGGAACGCGATGACGGCGAACAGGATCAGGATTTGCGGCAGGAACTTCAGCACCCCGCCGACGCCGGCGATGACGCCCTCGGTCAGCAGCGACCGCAGCGGGCCGGGCGACATCGCGCCCTCGACCCGGCCGCTCAGCCACTTCGCCCCGATGTCGAACCCCTTCATCAGCGGCTCGGCCAGCACGAAAATGGACTGGAACAGCACGAACATGACGGCGAGGAACGCCAGCGTCCCCCACAATTTGTGGATCAGCACGCGGTCGAGCGAATCGGTCCACGTCGTCGGCCGCACGGCGGGCACCGTCACGGCCTTCGCCGTCAGCGCGCGGATGAACCCGTAGCGGGCCTTGGCTTCGCTCGCCGGGATCGGGCAGCCGGCGTCCGCCAGCCGGGTCCGCGCGACCGTCAGCCGGGCCATCAGGTCCGGGTTGTTCGCCGCGAAGTGCTGTTCCGTGGACCCGCCGACATCGAGCAGCAGCCGGCGGGCGAGGAACATCGGCACCGCGTCGCCCAGCGAATCGCGGAGGGATTCGGCCGCCCGCTCCACGGCGTCGGGCAGCGGCGGCGGGGTCGGCGGCTTGCCCGCCGCGGCGGCTTCGAGAATGGCCGCCTTCAACCGATCCAGCCCGACGCCCTTGTTCGCCTGGAGCGGCACCACCGTCAGGCCGGTCTCGCGGGCCAGCGCGTCGTAGTCGATGACGGTGCCGTTCGCGGTCGCCACGTCGGTCATGTTCACCGCGAGGACGACCGGCACGCCGAGTTCCATCAACTGCGTCGTCAGGTACAAATGCCGGCCGAGGTTCGACGCATCCACGACGGACACGATCACGTCTGGCGGCAGCTCGTTCGGTACGCGGCCGAGGAGCAGATCGACCGCGACCATCTCGTCCGGACTGCGCGCCGCCAGGCTGTAGGTGCCGGGCAGGTCGATGAGGTGGAGCGTCGATTCGCCGACGGCGCAGGTGCCCTTCTTCATCTCGACCGTCACGCCGGGGTAGTTGCCGACGTGCTGGCGGAGGCCCGAAAGAGCATTGAACAGGGTCGATTTCCCCGCGTTCGGGTTGCCGACCAGCGCGACGGTGAGCGGTTTCGGGGGCATGGGTGTTACGCGATGACGGCGACGGAGATGAGCGCGGCGTCCGCCTTGCGGAGCGACAACCGGGTGTCGCCGACGCGGACTTCGATGGGGTCGCCGAGCGGGGCGGTGGTGACGAACTCGATCTCGTCGCCTTCCAGCAGGCCGAGTTCGGCGAGACGCTGGATCAGCGCGCCGTCCCCCGTCACGGACACGACGGTCGCCCGCTGGCCGGGCCGGAGTGCGGAGAGCGGTGTCATGCGTCGGCGACCGGCGAGACCAGGATTTGCGACGACTCGCACCCGCGGAGGCAGAGCTTGCAGTTCGACACCTGGAGCAGGCACGGCGACCCGGCCTGCACCACCTGGAGCCGGCAGCCCTCGCGGATGCCGAGTTCGGCCAGCCGGTGGACCCACGACGCCTCGCCGGACACGGCGGCGACATCGGCCCAATCGCCGGCTCGGAGCATATCCAGTGGGATGAGCATGAAGGGGAACCCGGCGGGAGTGCAGGTGAGATTCAGTCTCACGGAGGAAGTGTACCGTCCCGGTGCGGAATGTCAAGCACCAAGTCGGGGCGTCTCCACGGCAAGCGGTCGGGCGTCAACTTGCGGATCGGCGGGCGACGGTTCAACTCGGGAAGCACTTGCCAAAGGCGGTGAGCAGCGACAACTTGCCCGTCACCCGCACCCGCCGGCGGACGATGGCCCAGACGATGCTCTTTTCTTTCCGCAGGAAGCCGAGCCACGTCGCGGCGTCGGCAGTGATCGCGCAGTCGGCCGCGCCGACGAGGCCCGGTTCCACCCTCAACTGTCGCTCGCGGATCGTCACGGTCGCCTGCGGCGTCTCGTCGCCGGTGAAAGTGAAGTGGTAGACCGCGTTCAGCCCCTCCGATTGCCCGGCTTGGAAGACGATGGACATGCCGGACAGGAACCCGGCGATGCTGGTCGGCCGCACGCCGCTCACCCGCTTGGCCGTCTTGTGCGGGAACTTGCGGGCGACGTACTCCTCGGCGTCCGAGTCCGGCACGACGTAAATCGTCTCGTCCTTCCGTTGCAGCGGCTTCAACGTCTCATCGACGAACCCGCCGCGATCCGCCAGGAACGGCGCGATCACGTCCTCCCCCGCCGGGCACACGGCCAGGCAGTACGCCGCCTTGTAGTTCGGGCCGAAACTCAGGCTCTGCCAGACCGACGCCGTTTCCTGGTCCGTCACCTTGCGGCGGTAGACGCGGGCGTTCGGGCTGTCGGCGACCTGCTCCACCCAGTCGGTGAACCCGCTCATGAAGTCGCGGTAGTTGTGCGTCAGGCAGGCGCTCGCGTCGAACTGGCCGTCCGGCTTGATCGCCCCGACCGGGCAGGCGGCCACGCACAACTTGCAACTCAGGCACGGGTTGAAATCGATGGGCCGGCTCTCGGCGTCCACGTCCGCCGCCAGCAGCACCGTACCGAGGATGATGAAGTTGCCGAACTTCGGGTGGATCACGTTGCGGTGGACCCCCATTTGCCCCAGCCCCGCCGCGACGGCGACCGGCTTGTGCGACACCACCCAAATTTTGCCGGGGAAGTTGGCCATCTCCATCGGGAAGCCGGACGGCGGGTTGAGCGCGCGGACGCCGTCGTCGGCCAGCCGGCGGACGACGGCGCGGGCCACCTCGTTCGCGTGGTCGGTGGTGTGGTGGAACTCCAAGTTGGAGATCGAACGGTTCACGTTCACCACCGGCTCGCGGTTCATCCGGACGACGAGGGCGATGAGGGTCTTCGTCGCCGGCCACGCGGCGAGGATGGCGTCCCGCTGGTCGGCGAGTTCCGGGCGGTCCACGGACACGAATCCGGCGTCGTCCGCGCCGGCGTCCAGGCACAGTTGCCGCAGCCACGCGGCCGACAGCGGTCCGGCTACGGGGAGCGGTTGCCGCCGGCGCATGGCGCGGACGGTCGGGTGATCGGCGAGGGACACGGCGGCCTCCAGTTCGGTGTATCTGCAACTATTACTCGGGCCGCGAAAGGCCGTCGGCGGCCCGTCGGTTCACTCCATCTCCGCCCAAATGTCGTCCACGGTCTGCGTCAGGCTCGCCAGGAACACCGGCCCCAGTCGCTCGGCGAGTTGCTTCTGCGCCTTCAGCCAGAAGGGGTGAATCTCTTCGAGGAACGCGACCCCGACGGCGGTCGCGGCGAGGGTGTGGCTCCGCGCGTCGTCCCCGGTCGCGGTTTCGACCCAGCCCTTTTCGATCAATTTCTCGACATCCCGGCTGAGGGTGGACTTGTCCATCACCAGCGCCGCCGCCAGATCGGTGGGGGTGATCGGCCCGGAGTTGGCGACCGCGCACAGGACGTTCACCTGCGCCACACGCACGCCGTGCGGCCGCAGGCCGTCGTCGCACACGCCGGTCACGAGACGGTTGAGGAGCCGCACGCGGACGGCGACGCACTCGCGGGCCATCTGGCGAACTTTGGCGGGCACGGACACGGCAACACCTCCGAAATATGTATATGCAACCAAAACGCCCGAAGTCAAGGGTTCCCTCAGTACTCGCCGGCGGGTCGGCGGGGCAAATTTACTTTGCACGACAAAGCATAGTTGCTGTCACTGTTCTCGGCGTTCCACCTCCGCGCGGGAATAACCGCCGTCGCGGACGCTCAGTCCTCGTAACCGCTTTCCGAGGCTCCCCCGCATGTCCGCGCTCCGACAGTTGGACCTCATCCTCCGAGGCGAGCCCCTCCGCGACCGGTCGTGCTCCTCCGCACCAACTCCTGGGGCAACGCCTACGAGATCGTCGCCGACATGCTGGCGAAGGAATGGACGGCGCTGGCGGAGTGACGAGGTCGGCCGCACTCTCCGAGTGCGACGGCTTTGTTCGCCCGCCGCGCGAGCAAGGGCCGTGTCGCTCTGTGGCCCTTGCTC
>JAYTTN010000468.1:0-1418 GCA_043745295.1 Fimbriiglobus sp.
CGGCTGGTTCGGGTGGTACGCCCTCGCCGACCTCGACGGCGCGCCGACGCTGGTGGCGAGCGGCGGGTTCATGGGACCGCCGCAGTCGGGTACGGCCCAAACGGGGTACTGCGTGCTGCCGCAGTTCCAGAAGCGGGGCTACGCGACGGAGCTGCTCGGCGGGCTGGCGGGATGGGCGATGAGTCAACCGGACGTGCGGCGCGTCGTCGCCGACACCGAGTGGGAGAACCCGGCGTCGGTGCGGGTGCTGGAGAAGGCCGGATTCGCCCTCGTCGGCCCGACCGGCGAACCCGGCGGCCAGTGGTTCGAGTACCGCGGCGGGTGACGGCCGGGTGTCACTCCACGTCCCATACGACGACCTTGCCCGTGGCGGTGCCGGCCGCAGCGGTCAAACCATCCGGCGCGACCGCCAAACAGGTGATCGGGCCGGCTTTCCACGCGAAGGTTTTCACCTCACTCCACTTCTTCGTCTCCCACACGCTGACCCGGTGGCCGTGAGCGATGAGCAGGAATCGCCCGTTCGGGTCGGTGCCGATGGCCTTGATCTTCCGGCGACCTGTCTTTAGGAAGAGCGGTTCGCCGGCGAAGTCCCTCGTGTCATAGAGGGTGACACCGGACGAGCAGAACGTGGCGAGATACGATCCGCAGAAATGGTGCCTGGGCCAAATCGGGCCGACGTTCGCCGTCTCACGCCGGGTACACGTCATCGCGTCGAACACTTGCAGAACCGGCATGTGGTACTGGTGGGTCCGTCTGCTGTTGGTGTAGAGCTGTCGATCCGTCGCCACGAATCGCTCGCCGTCGGGCAGGAACGCGGGCTGCTCCAGTGCGAACTCGCCGGTGTACGCAATCGCTTGTTGCCGGACCCATCCCCCGTCCCCGGACCGATGGAAGAGTAAGAAGTACCGCACCGGCGGGGGTGTCTCGAACACGGACATGTCTTGCCAGCCTGCAATGCAGATCATCCGATCTCCGTCCGGCGAGATCGTGAAGCCCGAAATCCCTCCGCCCTGGTCCGGCGCGGCAACGATTTGCCCGTCCGCGCGGCGTACGCCGGTCATCGGTCCGCAACGCAGGAGCCAACCGGTTCGCAAGTCGAAGACGAATCCCTCAGCCTGGGTGTTGGCAACGGAGAACCGTTGGGGTGCCGCATCGGGCGGAAGCGACCAGACTTCCGCATCCCAGGTGATGCCGTCGGCAGCGGGCACGATTTGCTGACCGGCTTGCAACCCGCGAAATTGTGCGGACGGATACGGACGCTCGCCGTTCAGAACTGCCAGCCGATTCGGTGCGAGCGCCAAATCCTTCACACTCTCGAACCCGCTCTGGATCACGAACATCGTTCACCCCATTCCGTGTTGGGTGCGCTTACGCGCCGGTCGCGTGCTCCCGGCTGACGACACACGCGTTGTCGTCGC
>JAYTTN010000469.1:0-5167 GCA_043745295.1 Fimbriiglobus sp.
GCCGGTGGCTCCCGTCGGTCGCCGCGACGACGTGGTGAAACTCATCCCCGCTTCCCCGCCGCCCCCGAAGCCCAAGGCCCTCGCGGCCGGCGACCTCACCGACATCTTCCTGGACGACCGGAAGGCGGTGAAGCTGAACGGCTTCGGCCTGTTCGACATGCACGGCAACGTGTGGGAGTGGTGTTCGGACGGCTTCGATGCGGCGTTCTACGGCAAGCCGGAAGCCAGGAAGGACAACCCGGAATATTTCGATAGTGAACAAAAGTCAAGTCGTGTCGTGCGTGGCGGCTCCTTTAACCTCCCTCCAGACTACTGTTGCGCCGCGTACCGCGCCGGCCTCCCGCCCGTGTACCGCGGTAGCATCGTTGGGTTCCGCGTGTGTGCTGTCCTGGACTAGCATACAGGAACCGGCGGACTCCCGTCGCGCCCTGGATTCGCCGCGTCACGCGATGCCCAGCACCCGGCAAGTCTCCTCGTAGCCGACTTCGAGCGGCAGCTCGATCCGCAACTCTTCGCTCAGCCAGAGCGGGAGCGACGGCAGCGGTCGGCCGAACGTCATCGGGTAGAACCACGTTTCCAGGCGCGGGCGGCCCTTCGGCGGCTTGTGCGTGCGGAGCGTCGCCGAGTACAGGTACGGCGGCGGGTCGGCGAGGCGCGGGTCGGCCCCGCCGTACATCCTCACCAGTTCCGCGTACAGGTTCGCCTGCCGGACACTCACGAGATCGACGACCGACACGCACACCCCCTGGTTCAGCAGCGCGGCCGCCTTGCCGACGAAGAGGTCGCGGTTGCTCGGACGGTCCTTGTTCGCCGGGCTGACGATCTCGATGGTCGCCACCAGCGTCCGACCCCGCTCGGTGTCGTAGACGCGGACCTCGTACTCGTCCTGGTCGGTCAGGTCGGCTTCCACGGTGAACGTCGGGGCGGTGGCGGTGAGGGTGGCGGTCCCGCCGTCGCCGGAATCGAGTCCGGCGTCCGGATCGCGGTCATCCCGTTCGTAGGCACCGACATCCACCTCGAACGCCGAGCCGAGATGCACCCTCGGTCCGGCGCGATATCCCGGCGGCAAGATGGTCGTCAAGTGGCGGACGATTTCGCCCGGCCACTGGCCGTGGACTTCGTCCCACGAGTGGGTGTCGTTCACCGGCGAATGGAAGTGATCGCGAAGCGGCATGAGAATCTCCTGGAGTGGATACCTCGCGACGCCATTCTACTTCCGGCTCTTCGGGTGGCGGAAGGGCAGCCACGCGCCGTCCTTCGCGCTGCTCTCCACACTGCGGGTGATGAACATCATACCTTCGACGCCGTCGTAGATGTTCGGGTAGAGCGTGTTCACCGCCTCCACCGGGCCGCCGCCGGCCTTCCTGATGATGGCGTCGTAGGTGGCGGTGTAGATGTTGGCGAACGCCTCGAAGAACGCCTCCGGATGGCCACTCGGCAGCCGGCTGCTGGCCCCCGCCATCGCCCCCAGGTACGGCCCGCCGTTGCGGGTGTAGACGCGGTGCGGCTCGCCGTTCTTCCGCACGATCAGCTTGTTCGGCTCCTCCTGGCACCACGCCAGCGCCGCCTTCGTGCCGTCGATCTCGATGGTCAGGTCGTTCTCCCGGCCGTGGCTGATCTGCGACGCCGTGACCGTGCCGAATGCGCCGTTCTCGTAGCGGATGAGGGCGGTGCCGTAGTCGTCCAGCGCGCGACCCGGCTCGAACACCTTCAGATGGCAGGAGAGCTGCGTCGGCAGCAGCCCGGTCATGAACCGGCCGAGGTTGTAGGCGTGCGTGCCGATGTCGCCGAAGCAGCCGGCCGCCCCGCTCATCTTCGGGTCGGTCCGCCACTTCGCCTGCTTCTGGTCGCTCTCTTCCAGGCGCGTCCGCAGCCAGCCCTGGATGTAACAGGCGCGGGTGGCGTTGATCTCGCCGAGTTCGCCGTTCAGGATCATCTCGCGGGCCTGCCGCACCAGCGGGTAGCCGGTGTAGTTGTGCGTCACCGCGAACACCACGCCGGTGCGCTCGACCACCTTCAGCAGTTCCTCGGCCTGCGCCAGGTCGAACGTCAGCGGCTTGTCGCAGACGACGTTGAACCCGGCCTCGGCGAACGTCTTGGCGATCTCGAAGTGGGTGTGGTTCGGGGTGGCAACGGACACGAAGTCGACGGGGTCCGCACGCCTCTTTTCGGCGACGGCCATCTCGGCGTAGCTGGTGTACGCGCGGTCGGCGGGGATGTCGTAGTCGGGGGCCGATGCCTTCGCCTTCGCGGGGTCGGACGACAGCGCGCCGGCGACGAGGGCGGCGCGGTTGTCCAGCACGGCGGCGGTGGCGTGGACGCGGCCGATGAACGACCCTTGCCCGCCGCCGATCAGGCCCATGCGGAGTTTGCGGTCGAGGGGAGAGTTGGTCGGCATGGCTCGGACGACTCCGGGGAGGGGTGGAACGTCCGGAGATTGTAAGCCGGCGGCGCGGATTGTCCGCCGTCGTACATTCCGTGTGGCCCGCACGCGGGGCGGATCATATCATCCCCGCACGACCCGCACCGTTCCCCCTCCCGCTCCTCGGAGTCGCCCCGCCATGAGCCTGCCCGCGCCGAATATGAAGGTCTTCTGGACCTGCTTCATCGCCCTCATCGCCACCGCGTTCGGGTTCATCGTCCGGTTGAACCTGATGGACACTTGGGCGGCCGAGTTCAAGTTGGACGAGACCCAGAAGGGGCAGATCCTCGGCATCGGGCTGTGGCCGTTCGCCGTCAGCATCGTGCTGTTCAGCCTGCTCATCGACAAGATCGGGTACAAGGTGTCGCTGCTGATCGCGTTCGTCTGTCACGCCGCGTACATGGCCATCATCATCGCCACCCCGACGCTGGTCGAGCAGAAGGTGATGTCCGGATACTGGGCGCTGTACGTCGGGTCGCTCATCGGCGCGCTCGGCAACGGGACGGTGGAGGCGGTCATCAACCCGGTGGTGGCCACCATGTTCGCCCGCGACAAGACGAAGTGGCTGAACATCCTGCACGCCGGCTGGCCGGGCGGGCTGGTGCTGTCCGGCGTCCTCGCCCTGTCGATGGGCGACGGCGGCGACTGGCGGATGAAGGTCGGCCTCGTCGGCATCCCCGTGCTGCTGTACGGGGTGCTGCTGTTCGGCTGCAAGTTCCCGGTGAACGAGCGGGTGTCGGCCGGGGTGTCGTTCCGCGACATGCTGAAGGAGGTCGGCTTCTTCGGCGCGCTGCTGGTGTCCCTGCTCATCGTGTTCGAGGTGTCGAACGTGCTGGAGAACGCCGGCGTCGTCTTCCAGCCGGACCCGGCCACGAACGTCAGCAGGTACGACGACGTGGTGAAGTCGTTCACCGCCCCGGTCGTCGGCCAGGTGGACCTGACCCTGAAGCAGGCGTACAAGTTCGGCGTCGCCGGCGGCATCGCCCTGCTGTTCGGCCTGTACACGCTGTCGCTGGGCCGGTTCCTGTTCGTGTTCCTGATGATCGTCATGATGCCGCTGGCCATCACCGAACTGGGCACCGACAGTTGGATCGGCGACCTGATGGGGCCGGCGATGGCCGACCTGGGGACGAAAGTCGGGTTCGCCCTGAAGGGCGGGTGGGTGCTGGTGTACACGTCGGCCATCATGATGGTGCTGCGGTTCTTCGCCGGCCCGATCGTCCACCGGCTGTCCCCGCTCGGCCTGCTCGCCGTCAGCTCCGGGCTGGCCATCGCCGGGCTGGTGTTCCTGTCCTACGCCACCGGCGCGCTGATCCTCGTCGCCGCCACCCTGTACGGGTTCGGCAAGACGTTCTTCTGGCCGACCATGCTGGGCGTCGTCGCCGAGCAGTTCCCGAAGGGCGGGGCGCTCACGCTGAACGCCATCGCCGGCCTCGGCATGTTGGCCGCCGGCATCCTCGGCACGCCGCTGCTCGGCAACGTGCAGGACAAGGAAACGGACAAGCAGTTGGCCGCCAACAACCCGGCCCTGCACGCCGCGATCGCGGGGGAGGAGCGGACCAGCGTGTTCGGCAAGTACCGGCCGATCGACGCGAAGAAGCTGGAGACCGTCTCGGAAGCGGACAAGGCGGTCGTCAAAAAGACCAAGGACGAGGCCAAGAAGAGCGCGCTCGACACGGTCGCCCTGTTCCCGGCGTTCATGCTCGTCTGCTACCTGCTGCTCATCGGCTACTTCCAGATGCGCGGCGGCTACAAGGCGGTGACGCTGCCCGGCCAACCGGCCGGCGGCGGCGGGCACTGACCCCGCGCGACGGTTTCGCGGCACCGGTCTTCGGGCCGGTGCGCCTTCTTCTTGTGGCACCGGCTTCCAAGCCGGTGTTCGTCATTTCACCGGCTTGGAAGCCGGTGCCACTAGAGTCCTGTAAAATGCCCGCATGACGCCATCGCCCCGCACCCTCATCGTCCTCGGCTCCGGCGGGTCCATCGGCGTGCCCGTCATCGGCTGCGGGTGCGCCGTCTGCACTTCCACCGACCCGAAGAACTCCCGCACCCGCCCGTCGGTGCTGCTGCGACTGCCGGCCGGCAACGTCCTCATCGACACGTCGCCGGAACTCCGCATCCAACTGGTCCGCGAGCGGATTCCGCTCGTCCACGCCGTCCTGTACACGCACTACCACGTCGATCACCTGTTCGGCCTGGACGACGTGCGGCTGTTCCCGCGGAAGCTCGGCCACCCGCTGCCGCTGTACTGCACCGACGAAGTCGAGGAGGTGATCCGCCGCACGTTCAGCTACGCCTTCGACCCGCCGGCCGACCTGCACCCGGCGTACATCCTGCCGAAGCTCGACTTCCGCCGCATCGCCGCCGACCCGTTCGAGGTGCTGGGCCTGCCGATCACGCCGATCCCGCTGATCCATGGCCGGTTCAACTGCCTCGGCTTCCGCGTCGGCGACCTGGCCTACTGCACCGACGTGAGCGAAATTCCCGCAGCCAGTTGGCCACTCTTGGAAGGGCTGGACACGCTCATCCTGGATGCGGTGAAGCCGGGCGACTCGCTGTCCTCGCACTTCGGACTGGACGCCGCGCTGGAAGTGGTCGAGAAGTTGAAGCCGAAGCGGACGTACCTGACGCACCTGTCGCACACGATGGACCCGACCGTGCTGAAGCTGCCGCCGGGCGTGGAACTGGCGTGGGACGGGTTGCGAGTCGAGTTCTGATTTGCGAGCCGCGACCGCGAGGGAGCGG
>JAYTTN010000470.1:0-19646 GCA_043745295.1 Fimbriiglobus sp.
GCGGGTGCCGGACTTCGGTTTCGGCAGGAGCGGGTCGAGACGCTCCCACTGGGCGTCCGTCAGGTCGGTCGGGTACGGCTTGCGTGTCATGACCGAAACGGGTAACAAATTCACCGCCGCGAGGCGAGGCCGGTTTTCAGATGCTTTCTGACTCGCGCGGGTCAGGCCGCAGCCGGTAACGACGAACTCCTTCAACTTCCCCCGGTGCGGCGAGTTCGCGATCGCCAGCGCGCCCGTCAGCGGGATCGCGTCGAATAGGATGGCCAACTTCTCCACCGTCGCCAGCGCCGGACTCGCGGCGAGCTGCTGGCACGCACGCGGCCCCAGTCCCATCGAGCGGAACGTCAACTCGCGCGGCCGGACCGCCTCCACGAATCGCAACCAGTGCGGCCAGTCGGCCGCGCGGCGGAGGCAGTTGAACAGCATCAGCGACGGCACCGCCCGGCCCGCGAGCCAGTCCCGGAAGTGGTCGAGGTCGTCCGGGGCAAACCGGACGGCGGACAGGTCCAGCGCCGCCAGCGGTTCCGGACACGGCGGTTCCACTTGCCAAGTCAGCTCGTGATCCCGGTACGATGCCGACGCCAGTTTCAACTTCGGCAGTGCATCGACCGGACGAGAGAGTTCGGCGCGGAGGTGGTCGGCAAACACGACCAGCTCCAGCCGGTGCGGGGCGGCGAACAGCGCGGGCAGCAGCTCCTGGCCGGCGATGCCGCACTCGCCGATGTGCAACTGCCGCACGTTGGCGCAGTTCCGCGACCGCATCAGGGCCGCCACACTCGTGGCATCCAGGGCGTTGCCGTGGAAATTCAGGTGCGTCAGGCTCGCCAGCCGCCGGCAGGCGGTCACCGCGCGGACGCCGTCGGCGGTCATCCCGACGCTGTTGAGGAGCAGGTAATCGGTGGGAAGGAAGGTGCCGTCACACAGGTCTCCCACGCCCGCGTCGCCGAGCGGAAGGTCGTCGAGGCGGAGGGCCGTCAGGTGCCGGTTCCGCACCGCCCACAGCCGACGCCAGGAACTCGCCGGTAATTTCATACCGGCGACGAACAGTTGTTCCACCTCCCGCATCGCCGCGTGTTCGACGATCCGCTGAAAGCCGTCTTCGTCGGGGTCGCCGCCGAGGGTCAAGTCCCGCACGCCGTCGAGTGTGCCGGACTCGCACAGCAGCTTCGCCGAGGTCGGCGTGAGGGCCGTGTACTGCTGACTGGGTTGCGGGACGGCCGGGGCTTTCGTGGGCGTCCCCAGCAGCCGCGCGAGCGAGACCCGGTTCGCCCGATTCACGATCAGCGTCCGCACCCGCGATTCGGGCAGCCCCGGCCGCAGCTCGCAGGCGATGGTCAGGAGGGCGTCGTCGCCCAGCAGCCAGTGCGTGAAGTCGAGCGTGCCGACTTCCCGCAACAGCGCGACGAGGTCCGGCGTGATTTGGACGTACATCTCGGCCAAGTCGATCGCCTCGATCCAGCCGGTGTGCGCCAGGTCGCGGAGTCGCGGCGACACGTCGGCCCCGCGGACGGGGTTCCACCGCGTCGTCCGGATGGCGAGGAAACCGCGAACGAACGCGAACTCGATGCCGGCGTCCTTTCGCGGCTCCAGCGTCGGTTTCAACCGCTTGATCGCTTCCGCCAGGGGCTTCGTCGCGCCGTGCGGCAGTTTGGGCTTCTCACCCTTCCTCGTCGGCGGTGGCAATTCGCACTGGACCCGCAGGATGGTGGCGCGGTCGGTTTCGCCGCGCTCCTCCAGGTAGTCGGCCAGCACGAGCCGCGGGAGGTTGTGCTTCGGGTTGGCGAAGCAGGCGCGGAGCAGCGCGTCGAGTTCCGGGGCGACAGTCATCTGGCATGGCTCCACGGAAGCGCCGAGTTTATCGCATGAACGCCAGCGCCAGGTTGAAAAACACCAGTAGCGCGGCCATGTCGGCGCAGGCCAGCGCGATGGGGCCGGACGCGACCGACGGGTCGCGCCGCAACAGCTTCAGTACGACCGGCAGCGCCAGCCCGACGGCGGCGGAGGTCGCCACGCCGCCGGCCATGCCGCCGAGCAGCGCCAGCCCGACCCAGAACGTCCCCTTCCAGGCGAACGCGATCAGCCCGACGATCAGCCCGCAGCCGACGCCCAGAAGCAGCCCGACCAGCGCCTCGCGGCCGGCGGACTTCGGCAAACTCCGCCACGTCGGGCGGGTGCCGTGCAGCAGTTGAATGGCCAGCGTGACGGACTGGATGGCCACGCTCTCGGCCACCGCCAGCACCACCGGGATGAACGGCGTGACGACGGCGAGGGTGGACACGTCGGCGTAGATGTCGGTGAGCAGTCCGGCGATCAGCCCGCCGGCGACGTTGCACAGCAGCCACGGGAATCGCCGACGAAACGCAGGTCCGACGGATTTCTGTTCGGCCGCGGTCAGGTGAACGCCGATCAGTTGGAACAGGTCGTCGCGGGTGGTGTCCGGTTCGTCGTCGCCGGTGTCGGCCAGCTCGCCGGTGTACAGTTCCACGTCCACGAGGCCGAGCAACTTGCGGTCGGCGTCCAGCACCGGGAAGGCGAGCAGCTTGTGCAGCGTGAAGAACTCGCAGGCGTCCAGCACGGTCGCCGTGTGCGGGATGCCGATGACCCGCTTCACCATGATGTCGTCGACGACGGCCGACGGGTCGGACAGCAGCAGGCGGCGCGTGGGGACGACACCTTTCAACTTGCCGTCGACATCCACGACGTAGAAGTACACGACCCGTCCGCCGGGGGGCGTGGCGCGGATGGCGGCCATCGCCTCGGCGACGGTCTGGCCGGCGCGGAGGCGGGTCGGGTCCGTCCGCATGTGCGCGGTGACGGGGTCGTTGAGGATCGAGCCGACGCGGTCGGGCACGGGCGACTCCGAGAGGGTATTACTGACTCGCAGGTTGTAGGTCGTGGTCGAGCCGGCCGCAGGCCGGGGAGGCCCGACGGCGATTCACTGTTGGGCAAAGGATGGTTCGCTGTCGGGCCTCGTTCCCCTGCGGGGAACTTCGACCGCGACCTACAACCCGCGACCCGCTTCCAACTGCGCGCGGATCTCGGCCCACGTCCTCCCGCCCTTCTCTGCGGCGGCGGCATCGAGTTCGGCGGTGGAGACTTCCTCCGTCGCGCGGGCGTACAGGTCGGCCATCGTTTCCGATCCGTTTTCGAGCTGATCGGAGACTTCGTCTGTGAAATTCGTCATGGGGTGATCTCGCGGTTCGGAATGATGGGATTGTACCGTCAGCGGAGCCGGGTTCTAGCGATGCGCCTCGTACATTGACCGCACCATCCCCCGGAGTTTCGACGATGACTGTCTCCTGGCGCGGCGTGTTCCCCGCCGCCTGCACGCAGTTCAAGCCCGACTTCTCGCTGGACATCCCGGCCACCCTTAAACACCTGGACGCGATGCTCGCGGCCGGGGTTCACGGGTTCGTCATGATGGGCAGCGTCGGCGAGAACACCACGCTGGAAGTGGAGGAGAAGCGCGAGTTGCTGATGGCGACCGTCGCGCACATCGGCAAGAAGGTGCCAGTCCTGGTCGGGGTGGCCGAGTACACCACCGCGCAGGCGTGCAAGTGGGCGGCGGAGGCGCAGAAGCTGGGGGCCGACGGGCTGATGGTGCTGCCGCCGATGGTCTACAAGGGCGACGACCGCGAGACGGTCGCGCACTTCCGCGCGGTGGCGACGGCCAGCGACTTGCCGATCATGGTGTACAACAACCCACCTGCCTACAAGGCGGACATCACGCCGGAGATGTTCGCCGACATGGCCGACGAGCCGAAGTTCGCGTGCATCAAGGAGAGCAGCGACAACCCGCGGCGGATCACCGACATCATCAACCTGACGCAGGACCGCTACGTCATCTTCGCCGGGGTGGACGACCTCTTCCTGGAGTGCGTGCTGCTGGGCGCGGTCGGCTGGGTGAGCGGGCTGGTGAACGCTTTCCCGGCCGAGAACCGGCTCATCTGGGATTTTGTGCAGGAAGGGAAGTGGGCCGAGGCCGTCGCCGCGTACCGCTGGTACACGCCGCTGCTGCACCTGGACACGCACCCGAAGCTGGTGCAGTACATCAAGCTGGCGAGCGCCGAGTGCGGGTACGGGAATGAGCGGACCCGCCCGCCGCGACTCCCGGTAGTCGGCGACGAGCGGGACCACGTTCTGGCGCTGATCCACAAGGCGAAAGCGACCCGCCCCGCGCGGTCGCGGCTCGCACGACCCGTTCAGCGACCCGGCCCGCCGGGGCCTCGATTCATCTGGTTGCGGATCTCCTCGATCATCCGCTCCAGGCGCTCCATCCGCTGCTCCAGGTTGCCGCCCGACTTCGGCTGGTCGCTCTTGCGGTCCGGCTGGTTGGCGCGGGCCATCTTCTCCATCAGCCCGCGGAACATCTGCTGCTCGTCCTTCGTCAGCTTGTCGAAGCCCGGCGGGGTGCCCGGCCCGCGGTCGCCGGGGCCACTCGCGCCACCGCCCATCGACGGATTGAACCCGCCGCCGCGGGGGAATCCGGCACCCGCCGGCGGGTTGAAGTCGCTTTGCCCCATCGGGCCGAAGCCACCGCCGAACCCGCCGGGACCGAAGCCGCCCGGACCCGTCGGCCCGCGCGGGGCGTCCGGCTTCTTGTCGCCGTCGCCCTTCTTCGGCTCCTCGATGCGGATTTCGATCCGCCGTTCCTCCTTCTTCACGTCCGGCTTCTTGTCGCCGTCCTTCTTGCCCTTTTCCTCTTTCTTCTCGCCCTTCTCGTCCTTCTTGTCGTCGTCCTTCGTGCCCTTCAGCTTGGCTTCCAGTTCCTTCACCTGGGCGCGGAGCTTGTCGAGTTCGGCTTCCGGCCGCTGCGGGTTGAAGCGGCCGGGCGGTTGGGCCAGGGCCGGCACGGCGAGTGCCAGCACCACGGCGACGGAGAGGGGACGCATGAGCAGAACCTCTGTGACGGTCGCATCATTCAGCGGATGCGACTACCTGATAGATTACGCCGGTGACGATGAATCGAGAATGAGACGGCCGTTTCACCGACCCGGATTCCGACCCATGCGCGACCTGCTGACGCACTTCCCCGGTTGCCCGATCCTGGTCGTCGGCGACCTCATGCTGGACGAATTCATCTGGGGGCAGGTCAGCCGCATCTCGCCGGAAGCGCCGGTGCCGGTGGTCGAGGTGCGCCGGCGAACGCAAGCCGTCGGCGGGGCGGCGAACGCGGCGGCGAACGCGGCGGCGCTGGGCGGGCGGGTGACGCTGGCCGGCGTAGTTGGGGCCGACGCGGAAGGGCAGCGGGTGGCGGAACTGCTGCGCGGGCAAGGGATCGACACGGCCGGCGTCGTGACCGACGGCACCCGCCCGACGACCACGAAGACGCGGGTGGTGGCGCACAGCCAGCAGATGGTCCGCATCGACCACGAGCAACCGGGGCCGATCTCCGAGGCGGTGGCGGGTGTGCTGATCGCGGCCGTACACGCGGCGTTGCCCCAGGTCCGGGCGTGCGTGGTTTCGGACTACGGCAAGGGCGTCATCACTCAGGCGGTCGTGAGTCAACTGATCGCCGACGCGCGGCGGGCGGGGGTGCCGGTGATCGTCGATCCGAAGGGCACGGACTACGGCAAGTACGCCGGCGCGACGGTGGTCAAGCCGAACCAAATGGAGGCGGGCAAGGTGCTGAACCGCGACCTGCGCACCGACGACGACGTGGACCGCGCCGGGACCGATCTGCGTGTGCTGCTCGGTGCGGATTCGGCCGTCCTCATCACGCGCGGGGCGCAGGGGATGAGCCTGTTCGAGAGCGGGAAAGCCGCCGTTCACGTTCCCACGCAGGCCCGCGAGGTGTTCGACGTGACCGGGGCCGGCGACACCGTGGCCGGGGCGATGGCGATGACCCTCGCCGCCGGCGGATCGCTGGAAGACGCCTGCCGCCTTGCCAGCCTCGCCGCGGCGGTGGTAGTGGCGAAGCTGGGCACCGCGACGTGCGACCTCGCGGAGCTGCGGGCGGCGGCGGGCTGACGCGGCGCGTGTTCCAATCGTGGCCAACTGGGGGAGCCAATACCGGTGTTCGAAATCCTGAACGGTGTCCGCCGCGCGAAGGCGGCAGAGTTGCACGGGGTCACATTCGTCGTCGCGAAGGTGTATGATACCGACGGTCGGTTAGTGGAACTCCGGGACGTTCCGCTGACGGACCTCCGGTCACCTAAGGCGGTTCTCGACCTCACCGCGTCCGCGCTGGAAGCGATCCGGTTCCGCCGGCTGCAAAGTCTGCTCTTCGCCGGGATCGTGCTGGATCCGATCGAAGTGACGCCGGGAGCCACGGGCACACCCATTCCGGATGTAATGGTGATCACATGACTCGCACGGCTGACGACTTGCTCTCGACGGACGCCTCCGAGGAAATCGCCGCCCCGGAGCGGCGGGCGGCTCTTACGGCCCTGCACCGCGCGCTGGTCCGCGCCCGCGACATCGCCCGCCGCGGCGATTCGCTCGCGGCGGCGGTGATCCTCGACGCGCTAGAACCGCTGCCGCTGGCGATGTTGAACCCGCCCGAGTTCGATGACCTGTTCCGCCTCACGCTGCGATCACTCGCCGAGCGATTCCCCGGGTTCGCCGGCATCCATGACGACTTCGTCGCGGAAACTGACGGATACTGAACCGCACTCCCCCGCATCCCCACCAGGAGTCTCGACCCATGTGCCGCGCCCTCTCCGCCGCCGTCGTCCTGCTGTTCGCCGCCCCGCTGTTCGCCGCCGACCCGTGGCTGGAGTTCCCCGGCGGCGAGGGCGTCGGCAAGGGCAAACACGTCGTCCTCGTGTCGGGCGACGAGGAGTACCGCAGCGAGGAAACCCTGCCGCAGATGGCGAAAATCCTCAGCACGCGCCACGGCTTCAAATGCACCGTGCTGTTCGCCATCGACCCGAAGGACGGCACCATCAACCCGAACGCGACCACCAACATCCCCGGCCTGGAGAAGCTGGCCACCGCCGACCTGGCCGTCATCTTCCTGCGGTTCCGCGACCTGCCCGACGGCCAGATGAAGCACGTCGCCGAGTACGTCGAGAGCGGCAAGCCGATGATCGGCCTGCGGACGGCCACGCACGCCTTCAACCTGAAAAGCCCGACGTACCAGAAGTACACGTGGAACAACAAGGAGGGCGGGTTCGGCCGCGCCGTGCTGGGCGAGACGTGGGTGAACCACCACGGGGCGCACGGGAAGGAAGGGTCGCGCGGCATCGTCGCGAAAGGGCAGGAAGGGCACGGCATCCTGAAGGGCATCGAGCCGGGCAGCGTCTTCGCCACGTCCGACGTGTACACGGTGAAGTTGCCGCTGCCGGGCGACAGCACGCCGCTGGTGCTGGGCGAAGTGACCGAGACGCTGAAGCCGGACTCGAAGGCCGTCGCCGGCAAGAAGAACGACCCGATGATGCCGATCGCGTGGACGAAGACGTACAAGACGGCGACGGAGAAGACGGCCCGCGTGTTCACGACGACGATGGGCGCGAGCCAGGACTTCGAGTTCGAGGGCACCCGCCGGCTGATCGTCAACGGCAGCCTGTGGGCGCTCGGCCTGGAGGAGAAGATTCCCGCCAAGACGAACGTGGAACTGGTCGGCGAGTTCAAGCCGACGCCGTTCAAGGCGTACAAGGAGTGGCCGGGCAAGGCGAAGCCGGAAGACCTGAAGTGAGCCGAGGTTCGGTTGCCCGGCGGGTTCCGCGCGATATCATTCGAGGACCGAACTCCGCACGGGGTTCGGCGACGGAACGGTGCTCGAGCGGCTGAAGAGGCGGCACTGGAAATGCCGTATACGGTTTACCCCGTATCGAGGGTTCAAATCCCTCCCGTTCCGCTCACGATGTTCAATATCTTCGCGGCGACTTCAGGAGCCGCCGGGGCTCCTGAAGTCGCCGCGAAAAAAGTTGGTGTTCACTTCCTGTGCCCGGTCCCGCTTCGCGTCCTACCATGCCTGTCTGACCCGCCCCACGCCGCCCGCCCGCTCGTCATGCCCGAACCCATCCGCTATTGCGTCACCGTGGACACCGAAGAGGAATGGGACTGGAACTCGGGCTACCCGACCGGGCCGACCTCGGTGCGGAACATCGCCGAGTTGCCGAAGTTCCAGGAGCTGTGCGAGACGGCCGGCGCGGCGGTCGTCTACTTCACCAACCACGCGGTGCTTTCCGACCCGACCGCGACGGCGATCATCCAGGCGTTGGCGAAACGGCCGCGGACCGAGATCGGCCTGCACATCCACCCGTGGAACACGCCGCCCGTCGCACCCACGCCGACCGTCTCCGCCCGCGACAGCTTCCTGCACAACCTGCCGTGGGATGAGCAGGTGGCGAAGCTCACTTCCACCCTCAACTCCTTCCGCGCGGCCGGCCTCGCGCCGACCAGCTTCCGCGGCGGGCGGTACTCGTCGTCGAAGCCGATCCAGGACTTCCTCCGCGACCGCGGCGTGTGGGTCGATTGCTCGGTGCTGCCGGGCAACACCTGGGCCGATGACGGCGCGCCCGACTACCGGCACCGCACACTCGCCCCCGTCCGCCTCCCGCCCCGGCACGCCGGCGACAAACCCGTTTGGGAACTGCCGCTGACGTTCGGCTCGACCCGCCGACCGTTCGGCTTCTGGAAGTCCGTCCTCGGCGCGGCGGACACGAAAATCGGGCGCACGATTCGCGCGACGGGCGTTCTGGACAGGTTCGGCATCGTCTCGCGGGCCTGGCTGAATTTCGAGAACCCGCTGGGGAATCGGATTCTAAAGTTCCTCACCGCGCTGCGGACGGCGCGGCCGCCGTTCGTCAGCTTCACCCTGCACAGCTCCTCGCTGATGCCGGGCGGAAGCCCCTACGCCCGGACGCCCGCCGACGTGGCGCGGATTTTGGATACCGCCGCGCGGACGCTGTCGACCGTCGCCGGCTGGCCCGACTTCGCCCCCGCCACCGCGACCGAAATCGCCACCCACCTTGAGGCCGCCCACCGATGAGAGTGCTTGGCATTAGCCCGCTGGACAAAGACTCGACCGTTTCGTTCCTGGAAGACGGCCACGTGTTGTTCGCGTGCGGGGAGGAGCGGCTCAGCCGCGTGAAGCTGCAATCCGGCTTCCCGCACAAGGCCCTGGCCGAGGGGTTCCGCCGCCTGAACTGGTCGGCCGAGTCCATCGACGCCGTCGCTTACGCCTTCTTCGACTGGGACGAGGAGGCCCGGCTGATCGCCGACGCGGTGACGGCCGACGACAAGTTCAACCGCGGCACCACCGGCAGCTCGAACGCCAAGTACAAGGCGGCCATCGGCACCGGCTACCGGGTGGACCGCACCCGACTCATCCCCGGCCTCGACACCGAGCAGTCCGAGTTCATGCCGCGCAAGGCGTGGTGGAAGCGGTTCTACTATGAGCGGATCGCCGGCGGCAAGCGGGCGGACCGGGCCGCGCACGAGAAGCTGTTCCGCAAGTGGCGGGAGCTGGCCGTCGGCGAACACAAGAAGTGGAGCGAAGACCTGGCCGCCGGGCTGAAAACGCACGGCCTGGACAAGAAGCCGCTCAAGCGGTTCCAGCACCACGACACCCACGCGGCGAACGCCTACTACGCATCGCCGTACCGCGACGCGCTGATCGTGACGCTGGACGGCTACGGCTCCGGCATGTGCGGCGGGGTTTACACCGGGACCGAGAAGGGGCTCCGGAACCTCGTCCGCTTCACCTTCCCGAACTCGCTCGGCATCTTCTACGAGCACGTCACCAGCGGCCTCGGCTTCAAACCCAGCCGGCACGAAGGCAAGATCGTCGGCCTCGCCTCCTACGGCGACCCGAAGCACTTGGCCGACGTGCTGCTCGAACGCTTCGACACGACCAACGGCGACATCAAGATCGCCTGCGCGCAGAACCACTACTTCACGCGGGCGCTGGCCACGCACTTCGCCAAGCGGGACGTGGCCGCCGCGTACCAGTACGTCCTCGAAGAGGTGACCCGACGGGTGGTGACGTACTGGCTGGCCAAAACCGGCAAGACGAAGGTGGTCGTCAGCGGCGGGGTCCATGCGAACGTCAAGCTGAACCAGCGCATCCGGGAAATCCCCGGCGTCGATGGGCTGTTCGTCTACCCGAACATGGGCGACGGCGGCTGCGGCACCGGCGCGGCGATGCTGGTGTTCGGCCACGAGACCATGAGCCGGGCCGGCGGATACGACGCGGTCTATTACGGGCCGGACTACACCGACGATCAGATCCGCGGGGCGCTGGATAAAGAGGGGCTGAAGTACGAGCGGTTCGACGCGCCCGAAGACCGCGTGGCGGAGCTGCTGAGCGAGGACCACATCATCGGCCGGTTCAACGGGCGGATGGAGTACGGCCCCCGCGCGCTGGGCAACCGCAGCGTGCTGTACCCGGCGAAGGAGCCGGAGGTGAACCAGTGGCTGAACCACCAGCTCGCCCGCACCGAGTTCATGCCGTTCGCGCCGTCGTGCCTAGCGGAGGCCGCGCCGCAACTGTTCCGCAACCTGCCCGGCGCGGAGAAGACGGCCGAGTTCATGACGGTCACGTTCGACTGCACCGACGAGATGAAGGCCCACAGCCCGGCGGCGGTCCACGTCGATGGCACCGCCCGCCCGCAGTTGGTGACGCCGCGGAGCAACCCGAGCTACCACAAACTGATCTCGGCCTACGCCGCGCGGACGGGGATTCCGGTCGTCATCAACACCAGCTTCAACATGCACGAGGAGCCGATCGTGTGCAGCCCGGACGACGCCGTGCGGGCGTTCCTGCTGGGCAACGTGGACTACCTGGCGATCGGCCACTTCTTGGCCCCGCACCCGAAGCTGGCCGAGAACCTCGCCGACCGCGCGAAGTCAAAGCCGGGCGTGAAGCGGGAGTTGGTCGGGGTCTAAATCGGTTTGATGGATCAGAACTTCAGCTCTTCAGGCGGGCGTGGGGGAAATGGTTCCCATCGCAAAGACAGCGGCCGATCCAAATCCGGTTCCGGTCGAGGGGGCGTCAGGGTCGGTTGCTGCTTTGAGCGGAGCGCGGCCAACAGGAGTAGGCTCGCTCCGATGGGCTGGAGTGTGTGCATGGGCCAGTTACTATCCGATGGGAACGCTCCGCGCACCACCGCCACCACGAGAAGCAGTGTGCCTAACCAGGCTTCGACACCGAAGACACCCACAACGCACAGCGTCGCCGCGACCGGCGCGAGGACCGAGTAGGTGTTCATCTCGGTGGCGGGACCGAACAGCGTCAGCCAGAGTAAGCCCAATGCGAGCGGGGCAAACACCGTCACCGGCTCCCTCCGGTCGCCGCGAAGAAAGAGCAGGATCGCCATCCCGACCGCCACCGCCAGCGACACCCCCAGGCTCACCGGCTTAGGCACCGCCACGCCGAACCAGACTCGCGCCAGAATCGTCCAGTCCTTCGGCGCTCGCTCCTGGGGCGCGGCACTCCGATCATCGCCCTGGCTCGCCTTTATGAAGTCCGTCAGCGGTTCACGGCGCACCTCCCAGTCTTGACCGACGCTGCCCCACATCTCGACGCCCATCCAGGTCGCACCGGCGATCAGGAAGCCCGTCACGAAGAAGCGCGAGAAAAACAATTTCGGGTACGCAACTGACATCAACAAACCCACGGCGGCAGTGTACACCTTAAACCAGCCGGCGATGACGAGCCACACGGCGGCCGTCTTCCACGCGCCGCGAGCGGCGGCGGCGGTGCCCAGAAGTGTCGTGGCGACGATGGGCAGGTTGATCTGGCCGTTGTTGAAGGCGGGGATGACCAGGACCGCGGAGAGGATCCAGACCCACGCCCGACGGACCGGCGACAGCGGCGGAAGCACATCACGGATGAGCCGCTTCAACCCCACCAGGTAGAGCGAGATGCCGATCAGTCGCCAGAGGATCGCGGCGAGCGTCGGGTCGAGGAACGTGAACGGCACGAACAGGGCGGCGACGGCGGGCGGGTTCCGGTAGATGTCCATGCCCGGCGGCGGGTCGGCGTACAGGTTCTCGTTCGCCTTCAACCGCTCGGCGGCGAGCAGGTAAATCGGCACCACCGACTGCTGGTCCGGCCGCGAGCACGCCACCCGACCGAACACGCCCAGCAACAGCGCGACCCACACCCCGACGGCGACCCGGAGGGACAGCGGAATGGCGAACCACCGCGACCACCAACCGACGAGGGCACCCACAAGGGGTGCCCCTACCAATGACACCGTAGGGGCACCCTTTGTGGGTGCCCTCTCGTCGCGCTCCTCACTCATCGTCCGCCTCGCGGCCGGCGGTGACGATGCCGCGCTTGGACTCGCGGATGAACGCCACCAGCTCTGCCACGGCCGGCAACTCGCCGTCCTCGGCTTCGATTTTCGCCAGCGCGTCCGAAACAGTCAGTCCGCACCGGTTGACGGTCTTGTACGCCCGGCGGACGCCCTGAATCTCGGCCGTCGGGATGCCGGCCCGCTTCATGCCGATGACGTTCACCCCGCGCGGGATGTTCACCTCCTGCACGATCCAGAACGGCGGCAAGTCCTGGCTCACGGAGCTGGTGCCGCTCAGCATCGCCAGGCGGCCGACGCGACAGAACTGGTGGACGCAACTGTTCCCGGACAGGAAGGCTCCGTTCATCACCGCGACGTGCCCGCCGATGACGGCCGCGTTGGCGAAGAGGCAACCGTCCCCGACCCGGCAGTCGTGGGCGACGTGGCTGCCGGCCATGAACAGGTTCTTGTTGCCGATGACCGTCGCCCCGGTCGCCGGCATCGCGCGGTGAACGGTGACGTGTTCCCGGAAGGTGTTGTCGTTGCCGATCTCCACCCGAGTCGGCTCCCCGGCGTAGGCCGTGTGCTGCGGCGCGTCACCCAATACGCACCCGGTGTGAAAGCGGTTGCCGGACCCGGCGGTGAGGACGCCGAGCAGGTGGACGTGCGGCCCGACGACGCAGCCGGCCCCCAGGGTCACACCCTCCTCGATGACGGCGAACGGGCCGACCCGGACATCGGCCGCGAGGCGGGCGGCCGGCGACACCACGGCCGTCGGGTGAATCAAGGGTGCGGAAGCCGACATCGGAAGTCCTTTCGCGGGCAGGTGGCGGACGCTTTAGTTGTAGCCGAAGCGACCGGGTGCGGGGAAGGGGAAGGGAATGCGGAGATGGCGGATTGGGTCGGCGCTTCCATGTGGAAGCGCCCCGACCGGTTCCGCCGATTCCGCGGGCGCGGTTCGCCTTCCCGTTCCGACTGGATTTGGTATGCCGCTGACACGTTTACTCCCGGCCGGGCCGGGTTCATCCTCTGGAGGTAGATCACATGGAACCGAACAAACCCCGTCTCGGCCGCGGGCTGGACGCGCTACTGGGCAGCGCCGGCAACGCCGCCCCCGGATCGCCGCCCACCGGCACGGTGCCCGTCGGCGGCATCCAACCCAACCCGTTCCAGCCGCGGAAGCGGTTCGACGAGGACGAGCTGAAGCAGCTCGCCGACAGCATCCGCGAACACGGCGTCCTCCAGCCGGTGGTGGTGCGGGCGGTGGGCGGCGGCTTCCAGCTCATCGCCGGCGAGCGGCGGCTTCGGGCGGCCCAACTGGCCGGCCTGGACGCGGTGCCGGTTCACGTCGTCGAGTTCAGCGACCAGCAGGTGGCCGAGGCCGCGCTGGTCGAGAACATCCAGCGGACGGACCTGAACCCCATCGAGAAGGCGAGCGGCTTCCGGGATTACCTGGAGCGGTACAAGCTGTCGCACGAGGCGCTGGGGGCGAAACTCGGCCTGGGTACCAGCACCGTGTCGAACCTCGTCACCCTGTTGAACTTGCCGCCGGAAGTGCAGGACGCGGTGCGGCTGGGGCAGCTCAGCCTCGGCCACGCGAAGGTGCTGAAGGGGGTGCTGGACCGCGACCGCATGCTGTCGCTGGCGCGGGAGGCGGTGCTGAAGGGGCTGTCGGTCCACGCGCTGGAGCAGGCGGCGAAGGCGGTGAGGCACGACCCCCTCGAAGCCCCGGCCGCCAAGCCGAAGGTCGAGCCGCCGGCGAAGACGGCCCACGTCGAGAGCCTGGAGACCGAACTGCGGCAGCGGCTGGCCACCCGCGTCGAGATCCGGGTGAAGGCGAAGGACAAGGGTCAGATCGTCATCGGCTTCGACACCAACGACGACTTCGAGCGGATCATGGACGCCCTGCGGAAGTAATGGCGAGCCGCTCTTTCGGAGCCGGAAGCGTGTGCGACGGTCTTTCGGGAAGAACCGTCGCTCACGCTTCCGGCTCGGACACGATGCCACACCTTGGCGGTCGCGGTTCGCAAGATTGAAAGCACCGGCCCCGTAGCCGGTGTTTTGCGTTTCCCACCCCGCGACGGCGTACAATTCCGACACCGCCTCCGAGGGTTCCGCCATGCGTTCCGCCGCGCTCTGCCTGCTGGTGTCTGCGTTCGCCGCCGCCGACGAGAAGAGGCCGAAGTACGTCCACACGTCGGTCGAACACGGGTACTCCGTCGGGCTGCCGGGCAAGCCGAAGACGGACAAGCAGAACCTCACCACTGTCGCCGGCACACTGACGGTCCACACCGCGCGGTTCGATTCCGGCAGCGACCTGGTGCTGTCCGTCACCAACACCGACTACCCGAAGGAGTTCACGGGCGTGAAGCCGGAGGAGGTGTTCAAGGGGATGCTGAAGGAGATGCAGGGAGCCGACGGCAAGGTGGCCGAGGAGACGGACGTGACCATCGGGGCGGACAAACACCCCGGCAAGCAGTGGCGGATCGAGGCGGGGAAGAACGTGATCCGCGTGCAGGTCTACCTGGTCGGCCGGCGGGTGTACCAAGTGATGGCGAACGGCAGCAAGGAGGGGGCCGACGGCAAGGCGGCGGCGGAGCTGTTCGCCACGTTCGAGCTGGTGAAGTGAACCCGCCCTGTACCACCCGTGTCCGGTCTGGTATCTTAGCCGGTGTCGCAGGGTGTAGCTCAGCTTGGTAGAGCGCCTGCCTTGGGCGCAGGAGGTCGTCGGTTCGAATCCGGCCACCCTGACTTTGCGACCCCCGAAGCCCCGGCCCGCCGCCGGGGCTTCGTTCGTTTTCATTCCGAGCCGGAAGGGTGAGCGACGGGGGTTTGAAGAACCGTCGCTCACCCTTCCGGCTCGGATCTGACTGGGAACCGAACCCATGCGAAAGCTGGCCAGTATTCAGGCGGTGAACGCCGTCGAGCCGATCCCGAACGCCGACGCCATCGAGCGGGTCCGCGTCCTCGGCTGGTGGGTCGTGTGCAAGAAGGGCGAGTTCCACCCCGGCGACCCGGTCGTGTACTGCGAAATCGACTGCCTGCTCCCGGAGCTGCCGCCGTTCGAGTTCCTCCGCAAGAGCTGCTTCAAACCGGCCATCGTCCAGGGCGGACAGGAAATCCAGCGCGCCGGGTTCCGCATCAAGACCGTTCGCCTGCGCGGACAGGTGTCGCAAGGCATCTGCTTCCCGCTCGGCATCCTGCCCGGCGGCACGCCGACGGAACTCGGCGGCGATGTGTCCGACGCCCTGGGGATCATCAAGTACGACCCGCCGCTACCGGCGAGCCTGAGCGGGAAGGTGAAGGGACCATTTCCGGGGTTCATCCCGAAGACCGACGAGACGCGGGTGCAGGTGCTGGAAGGCGTACTGTTGCGGAATCGGGGGCGGACGTTCCACGTCACCGAGAAGCTGGACGGGTCGTCGTTCACCGCGTTCTGGCGGGACGGCGCGTTCGGCGTGTGCAGCCGGAACTTACTCCTGGATGAAGCCGACGAGACGCACGGGTTCGTGAAACTGGCCCTCCGGCTCGACCTGCCCGCGAAGCTGGCCGGCGTCCGGGAGCGGCACGGGTTCGACCTGGCCGTTCAGGGCGAGGCCATCGGCCCCGGCATCCAGGGCAACCGCTACGCCCGCAAGGAAATCGAACTGCGCGTCTTCACGCTGTTCGACACCTCCGGGCACCGGCTGTTGTCGCGGGACGAGTCCGTCGCGCTGATGGCGGAACTCGGCCTGACCGCCGTGCCGGACTTGGGCACGCTGGAGTTGACCCACGGCGTCGATGAACTGGTCGCGTACTCGATGGCCCCGAGCGTCCTGAACCCGTCGGTGCCGCGCGAGGGGGTGGTGCTGCGCCCGCAGACGGAGGAGATCGACGACGACCTCGGCGGCCGGCTCAGCTTCAAGGTCATCAACCCGCAGTTCCTGTTGAAGTTCGACGAGTGAAGTGGGAATGGAAACGTTCGAGAAAGACGAACGCGGATGACGCGGATTTCAGCGCGGATCAAAGCCGGGATCGGGCACCAGGAGTCAGGGGACAAGAGGCAGGAGTCAAGAGGCAGGGACAACCGCGTGCCATCTGACTTCTGTTCCCTGACCCCTGTCTCCTGGTGATTGATCCTCTTCCATCCGCGCTGGAATCCGCGTCATCCGCGTTCCTCTTTCTCGAATGGTGTTGCTTCACCCCAGCACGTCCTTCACAACGTGTCCATGCACGTCAGTGAGGCGGAAGTCGCGGCCGGCGTAGCGGTACGTCAGCTTCTCGTGATCCAGGCCGAGCTGATGCAGCATCGTCGCGTGCAGGTCGTGCATGTGGACTTTGTTCTCGACCGCCGCCGCGCCGAACTCGTCGGTCGCGCCGTAGCTCAGCCCCGGCTTGAACCCGCCGCCCGCCACCCACACCGTGAACCCGCCGGGGTTGTGGTCGCGGCCGGTGCCGTTCTTCTCGGCGTAGGGCGTGCGGCCGAACTCGCCCCCCCACCAGACGATGGTGTCGTCCAGCAGCCCGCGCTGCTTCAGGTCGGCCAGCAGCGCCGCGATGGGCTTGTCCACCGCCGTCGCGTGGTCGCCGTGTTTGGGCAGGTTCGAGTGCTGGTCCCACGCCGGGTTGGCGGTGTTGTCGCCGTAGTTCACCTGCACGAAGCGGACCCCGGCCTCGCACAGCCGGCGGGCGGTCAGACACTGGCGGCCGTAGCTGTCCGTCGCCTTCTCGCCGATGCCGTAAGCCGCGAGGGTCGCCTTCGATTCGCGGCCGAGGTCGAGCGCGTCGGGGGCGTTGGATTGCATCCGCCACGCGAGTTCGTAGCTCTCGGCGACGGCTTCCAGTTCCGCGTCGCCGGGCGACTTCTTCAACTGCTCGCCGTGCAGCTCCCGGAGCAAGTCGAACCGCGCCTGCTGGTTTCCCTTCGAGAGCGTGCCGGTCAGGTTGCGAATCCCTTCCCCCGCCGGACCACCCGCCTTGCCGACCGCTGTGCCCTGGTACACCGCCGGCAGGAAGGCGTTGCCGTAGTTCCGCGGCCCGCCGTTGCCGCTGCTGGGAGCCAGCGCGACGAACCCCGGCAGGTTCTGGTTCTCGGTGCCGAGGCCGTACAGCAGCCAGCTCCCGAAGCTCGGCCGGACGAACGACGTGCTGCCGCAGTGCAAGAACAGCGTCGCCGGGCCGTGCGCCACGCCCTCGGTGTGCAGGCTGTGAATGAAGGTCAGGTCATCGACGTGCTTGTCGATTTCGGGGAACAGGTCCGACGCCCACTTCCCGCTCTTGCCGTGCTGGGCGAACTTCCACAGCGGCTTCATCACCCGCTGCGAGGTGCCTTTCGCGCCGGTGTTGGCGATGGCCCGCGCGTCGTCGAACGGCATCAGCTTGCCGTCGTCCGTGGTCAGTCGCGGCTTGTAGTCGAAGCTGTCCACATGGCTCACGCCGCCCTGCATGAAAAGGAAGATGACTCGCTTGGCGCGGGCCTTGTGGTGTCCCGGTTTACCGGTCAGCGGCGATGCCTTCGGCGCGGCGTCGGACGCCAGCGCGCCGAGGGCCAGAGCACCGAACCCGCAGCCGGAGCGGGTGAGCCAGTCGCGGCGGGAGAGCGGCTGAAGCATGGGACGCACGGCCTCGGACGGCGGGGGGCGTAAAGGATGAGCGGAGTTTACACGACCGGACTCGGGGTCGCAATCTTGGGGAAATCATCAGTCACCCAGGGACCGCCCGTCCGTACTACCCGTGGTTCGAGAGGATGCCGTCGTCGGGCTTCTCCGGTCGCGGCCCCGAATTGGGGCAGATCTGGACGGAAATCGTCGTTGGCCGCGTTCTGGTTGACGAGACGTTCGGGTTCGGGAAACATCGGGGATTCGCGCGAGAATCGAGCAACAACGCCCGGTGCGGGGCGAATACTGAGATGTCGCCACTTGCGGCGGCGGACGTTTCCCCCCACAGAGGACCGCACCGTGTTCCAGCACTCCCCCGGCGTTTCGCGCGAGAACGGTTTGGATATCGAACTGAAAGAGGTGGTGAAGACGTATTTGGCGGCGGGTGATGAGGGGTCCGCCGCGTTGCTGTTCGTGGCGATTCGCGGGTTGGCCCGCCGGACGGTCCACGGCGGCAGTCGATCCGAACGCGAGGGTTTCATCGAAGCGTGCCCGGCCGACATCCTTTGCCGGCGCGACACGACAGGCACGAGCCGGCTGGAGCTGTTCGACTTGGATCACCCGTTCATCCCGTGGGTGCGGACAGTGCTGACCCACCTTTGGATTTCGCATTTGGACGTGCTGCGGCGGGCGATCGTGAACACCGACCTGCTGGACGGCGTGGCGGCCAAACCGGACGGCGGACAGGACGCCAGCGACTTGCCTCCACTCTCGGAAGACGGCCTATTCACCCCCGCAGCCGTGGCCCGGATGACGGCTTCGACGAACTTGGCGCGGCTGGTGGCATTCCTGGCCATGAGCGGGCTGCACCGCCACTTCCCGAACTGGGAAGAGCTGGTCCGCCGGTACGAGATGCTGAAGCGGGTGTCGCTGCCGCGGCCGTTCCCCACCCTGGCGGTGGAGCTGCTCGACACGCCTCGGACCCGCACCGAGCCGCTGGCCCGCGACATGGGCATCGGGCGGAACAATACGCTGACGCAGAACTGGCGGCGCGCCTGCACCGACCTCCGCGCCGCCTTCCCCGAACTGGTGCGGACGTTCCCGCGAAAGCCGAGCCACAAACACCCCGCCGGGGAAAGCCGATGACTACCGACCCAAACAGCCCGGCGTTTCAGACGACCGTCACCGCCGGGTATCGACTCCTGTCCGGCAAGGATGCGAACGGACTCGCCACTCGGTTGCCGCCGCCGACCGCCGTCTTCGCCTTGGAACATCTGCGCGAGGTGCTTCCGGAGTGGACGGCCGACGTGCGGCGACTCCGGGATGAACCCGCCACCGAGGAACGGGCCTTCCACTGGCTTCGGTTGCGAACCGATGTCTGGGCGCTGATGGAAGTCGTGCGGCGGACGGAGGAGGAAATGTCGGATCGCGGCGATCCCGCAGTGGCGAACCTCGCGGCCGCCTTCGACGCGGTGTGGGAACCATTCGACGAGTTCGACGCGGTGATGGAAGCGTGTAAGCCGAACCTCGCGGCCGTCAGCCAGTCGGAGCGGGTGCAATCGCTCCGCGAGATGCTGAGCGCCGAGTACCGCTTCCCGCTGCCGTGGTGGCTCGACCCGGACTCGTTTCTAGATGGGACTGCGGACGACCCGGTGATCCGCGAGTAAGTTCGCCGGCTCGGATGTATTAGAACGTGCGGTTGGGCATCCGCCTTGGCGACGGAGCCAGTCACTCAACACCTCTCCTCCCATGACAATGGGGGAGAGGTCGGAGCGGCGCAGCCGTTCCGGGTGAGGGGGTGCATTCGGGGTGAAGAAGAGGCCCCCTCACCCGCCGCGTGCTTCGCACGCGACGACCTCTCCCCCACTTCGTGGGGCGA
>JAYTTN010000471.1:0-5158 GCA_043745295.1 Fimbriiglobus sp.
CACCCCTGCCCCTCTCCCCCAGGGGAGAGGGGTTCTGACGGTCCCGCACGATCTCGTCACCCCGCCGCAACTCCTCGATGGCGTTCGTCACGATTTCCGCGCTGATCTGCGTGAGGATCGTCGTCTGCTCGACCACCACCGGCTCCGGCAACCCGACGTGCCCTTGCGAACTGGCTTCGCCCAGCACATGCCGCACGGCGGCCTGCGCCCGCTTCGGCGAGTCGCGGGGGATGCCGAGCTTCAACGCCAGGTCGTCCGCCGTCTTGAAGCCGACGCCCCAGATGTCGGTAGCGAGGCGGTACGGGTTCGTCCGCACCTGCTCGATGGCGTTCTCGCCGTAAGTCTTGTAAATCCGCACGGCCCGCGCGGTACCGATGCCGAAGCTTTGCAAAAAAGCCATGATTTGGTGGACGGCCCGGTTCTGCTTCCACCCTTCCCGGATGAGTTCGATCCGCTTCGCCCCCAGCCCCTTCACCTGGCTCAACATGCTGGTGTGCTTCTCGATCACCTCCAGCGTGCGGTCGCCGAACACCTCGACGATCTTCGCCGCGTACCGGGGGCCGATGCCCTTCACCAGCCCCGAGCCGAGGTATTTGGCGATGCCTTCGGTGGTGTGCGGCGGGGTGGTGCGCAAATCGGCGGCCTTGAACTGCTGGCCGAACTGCTTGTCCGTCACCCACTCGCCGGTGGCCTGGACGAACTCGCCGGACACCGCCTGCGACAGGTGGCCGACGACGGTGACGAGGTCGCGGTGCCCCTTCGCCTGCACCCGCAGCACGCAGTAGCCGTTGTCCAGGTTGTGGAAGGTGATCCGCTCGATCACCCCCGACAGCGTGTCGGGCATGGGAGTCTCCGCTCGCGGAGGGCACCCACAAGGGGTGCCCCTACAAGAGTCATGAATCGTAGGGGCACCCCTTGTGGGTGCCCTCCTTCTCCCGGCTGGTATACTCAGGCTAACCGGCGGTTCGCGCCTCCGCCACGTCCGTTGTCCCCTTTCGAGAAACACCATGCCACGGCCCCTCACCGGCGGGATGATGGCGGCCGCCGTCGGCCTCGCGGCGCTCGTCGCCGTCGCGGCCGACGACCCGCCGCCCGCGCCGGTGGGCCGCAAAGCGCTGCCGGCCGGCGACGTGGTGCCGCTGATCGAGCAGCTCGCCTCGCGGGACTACCGCGAGCGCGAGAAGGCGAACAAGGCGTTGAACGCCCTCGGCGACCGCGCCCTGCCGCACCTGAAAGCCGCAATGGCGAAGTCCGACAGCCCCGAAGCCCAGCGGCGGCTGGAGGTGATGGTGACGCGGATGGAGCGGGAGCTGTTCCTGGCCCCGTCGCGGGTCAGCTTGAAGGCGAAGAACCAGCCCATGAAGGCGACGCTGAAAGACCTGTGCCGGCAGGCCGGGTACGAGCTGAAGAACGACCCGATGGTGGCGCACCGGGTGACGATGGAGTTCGACAACCTGCCGTTCTGGGAAGCGGTGGCGCGGGTGTGCGATCCGCCCGGCGTCCGGCTCGACATGACGAACGACGACAAGAACGACTTCCAGGCGTATGCGGCCGGCGACCAGACCAGCCCGTACACCTGCGTCAGCGGGCCGTTCCGCTTCACCGCCAACAACATCAGCACCAGCCGCAGCCTGCAACTGGCGAACATCCCGAAGGCGGGGCCGGCGAACAACGGCGAGTACCTCAACCTGAACGGCATGGTCCAGGGGGAGCCGAAGTGCCCCATCGTCGGCGTGGGCGGCGGCGTCATCGTCACCAAGGCGGTGGACGACACCGGGGCGGACATGGCCCCGCCGGCCGACGGCCAGGTCATCGCGTACCAGCCGGGCAACTTCTATCGGGCGCAGACGCAGGCGTTCAACCTGAATCTGACCCGCGGCAGTCGGGACGCCAAGGTCATCAAGGAGCTGCGCGGCAAGATGGGGCTTGTCCTCCTGTCCGAGACGCGGCCGGGGGTGGTCGTGGACAAACTGGCCGGGGTCAAGAAGGGCAAGTTCGCCGGCACGCACACCGACCTCGACGTCGGCGAGGTGACGGTCGCCGAGAACAGCGTCACGTTCGCCGCCACCTTCCGCCAGCGGGACCTCGACCCGAACGACCACAACTGGTGGAACGGCGTCATCCAGCGGATGCAACTGCTCGACGACCACGGCCAGAAGTGGGCGATGAACAACATCGAGCAGTCGGGCACCGGCGTCGGCACCATGACCGCCAAAATGACCTTCGCCCCGGCGGACCCGAAGAAGGCCGGCAAGCCGGTGAAGTTCCAGATCGTCGAGTGGGTGACGGTCCGCACCGAGGTCGAGTTCTGCTTCAAGAACATCCCGCTGCCGTGACCCGCGTCAGTGGTCGATCTGGAACCACTCCGGCGAGGACGCCTCGGCTTTCGAGTACAAGTCGTCCGCGTCCACTTCGGCGAACGCGACGACGTGGGCGGCCAGCTCCGTCGCAAGCACCGCGATCGCGTCCGGCTCGATCATGTACCGCCGGCACAGCTTCCCGCCTTCCGTCTCGAACCCCACCGCCTCGGAGTAGACCCGCTCGTAGTCGTCCGGCCGGTGGCGGATCATGTGCGTCCAGAACGCGGCCAACCGACTGTTGAAGGCCGGTTCGGGTTCCCCCGCGTCGGCGAGCAGGGTCAGGCAAACGTACTCGGTCATGGCGGTTCGGCGGCCGTTCGTGGGGTGAATCGAGCAGTCCAATCTAATCTATCCGCCGAACGGTGTGCCCTCGACGCCCGAACCGACAATCTCCGAGTAGCACAGTCGAGACCACAGACGGAACCGACCCGCGCCGGGTGGGGCGCGGGTCGGGTGACGGTCAGCCGGGCTTCTTGTCCTTCTCCTTGTCCTTCGGCTTGGGGGCCGGGGCCGGCGGTTGGGCGGGCGGGGCCGGCGGTTGCGGTTGCGGCACGACCGCCGGGGCGGGCGGTTGCGGCCTCGGGGCCGGCGGGGGCTGGACGACCGGCGCGGGTTGCGGCCTCGGGGCCGGCGGGGGTTGGAACACCGGCGCGGGTTGCGGCAGCGGCCTGGGTGCCGGCGGCGGTTGCGGCTGCACCACCGGGGCGGGTGGCTTCGGCTGGGGCAGCGGTTGCGGCGTTACCACCACCGGCGGCTTCACCACGGGCGGGCCGAGGAGCTGCGGCGGCTGCGTCGGGGCGACCGGCGGCTTGGGCGTCGGCATCGGGTTCACGACCGGGGCCGGCGTCGGGGCGACCGGCGGCTTCGGCACCGGGATCGGCGCGGGCGGCACGAACGTCGGCGGCACCGGCGGCTTCGGCAGCGGGTTCGTGATCGGCGCGGGTTGCGGGGTCACGACCGGCTTCGGCTGGGGTTGCGGGACCGGCGGTTGCAGCGGCGGCTTCACGACGGGTGGGCCGAGGAGTTGCGGCGGCTGCGTCGGGGCGACCGGCGGCTGCGGGGTCGGTTTCGTTTCCGGCTTCGTGCGAACTGGCTGCGGCAGGGCCGGCGGCACCGGTTGGCTGGCCGACGGGATCGTCTTCGGCGCGGTCGGCTGGCTGCCGGCGGGCTTCGGCGCTTCGGGCGGCGCGTTCGTCACCGGGGCCTGCGACCGCACGGCGGCCGTCTTCGGCAGGTCCAGCTTCACCGACTGCGGCGCGTCGGTCGCCTTCGCCACCGTCCGGCCGCGATCCACGATGCCGGTCTCCAGCTTCTGCCGCTGGACGGCCACCTGGCGCAGCTCGCGGGCGGCCGTCTGCTCCCGCACCCGGTCGGCCTGCGGCACCGCCAGGAGCGCGGCGGCTTGCGTCGCCGGCCGCACCTCGGTCAGCTTCGTCAGCATGACGTTGTTGACGGTGGTGTTCACCACCGTGGTGTTGTTCGTGACGTTGGTCACGTTGGTGATGTTGTTCACGACCGTGTTCTGCTGCACCAGCGTGCGGGGCGGGCGGGCGAAGTCGCCGTTGTACCGGCCGGCGTACAGGTCGGTCACGCCGCTCTGCCACGCCGGTTCGTGCCGGTACGCCACCGAGTAGTAGCTCCACAGCGGGTCGTACACCGGGGTGGCGCGGCCGACGTTGAGGGCGAAGTTGCCGACCCGGAGCGACACGCCGCACCACGCCGAGTAGCCGTTGCGGGCGTAGGCCGGCTCGAAGTAGTCGCCGAAGTAATAGTTGCCGTACCCGCGGCGGACGAACATCGACCCGTACAGGCTGGTGTCGGTGACGACGTACACCGGCGTGTACACGAACTCCGGCTGGATGCGGAGCGCCGGGCGGAAGGCGACCGGGGCGAACAGGATGCCGCGGTGGGCCAGCGTGTGGTCCCAGTAGCCGTCGATGAACACGTACCCGGCGGGCGTCCAGCGGTAGTGCGCCGGTGCCCACACCCAGTCCGGCCGGTGTTCCACCCAGAAGCCGGGCCGCCAGGCGAAGCGGTTGCCCCGCCACTGCCACACGCCGGGCGTGTAGAAGCACGTCTCGGTCGGGGCCGGCACTTGCGGGGCCAGCTCCAGCGGGGCCGGCGGCGGCGGCAGGTATTGGAGCTGCGCCGGCTGCTGCGGTTGCCGCGGGTCGGTCGCGTTCCAGAACCCTTGCACCCACTGGTGGCCGCCGCGCACCTCGCGCCAGGTGCCGGGCACCCAGACGCGGCCCGGCGGCGGCTGACGCCAGAACCCGCTGATCCAGATGAAGTCGGCCCGCTCCTCGTCCCAGTTCCAGTAACCGGGGATCCACTGCACGTTGTCCCCGGCCGGCTTCTGGTCCGGCGGCAGCTCCTCGATCGAGTCGGGCGGAGCCTTGGCCACGACCTCCCCGGCGGCGGGCAGCTCGGCGGTGGACGCATAGCCCTCGTGGATCGGGCCACGGGCGAGCACTTCGACGCCGTCCGCATCGCCGACCGGGGCTTGGGCGCGCGGTCGGGGCAGGGGCTGCGGGATCTGAGCGAGAACGCCGGCGGTGGAAAGCAGGGCAATCCAGGCGACGGCCGTGAGGGGCGGGCGGATCATGGGAGGGGCCTCGACGGTGTGGGGCGGGTGGTGGTCCCGCTACCCCTGAACTCTAGCGGCGTGGGAACTTGCGCGGGCGGGCGAAGCCGGGTGAGCCTTCGGTTACAACGGTCATACCATCGGCGGGTAAAGTCCGCAATCGCGCCCGAAAAACGGGTGTGGCAACGGATTTTGGCGGCTCCGGGCGAGCGGG
>JAYTTN010000472.1:0-5140 GCA_043745295.1 Fimbriiglobus sp.
CCGGGGACCGCCGGCGCGGCGGCGGCAGGGCTTCGGCCACGACGGATCCTCCAGCGGCGTTCGGCGACACAACCGGTGGAGGGATCGTCTCACCCGACAAATTCACAGGCTCTCAGTGCTTCGGCAGCTCCGGCGGGAGCAGTCGCGGCACCGGGGGTGGGCCGGGGGAGTACGACGGGGCCGGCTGCGTCGCCTTGTACGAACTCGGGTTGCGGTCGTCGAAGCTCAGGGCACCGCGGGCGACCACCGGCGGTTCTAGGGCCGGCATCGCGGACATGGCCGAGGTGCGGGTCTCGCTGTTTTTCGCCAGCGTCAGCCCGGCCGAGCCGCCGGTACTTCCGCCGCCGCTCGTGGCCACGGCTCGCGGCTTGCGGAGCGAGTCGATCCACTTCACTTCCAGGTCGTCCACGCCGTCGAAGGTGTAGTGCGAGCGAACCGCCTTGTCCCAGTTCCGCCCGCCCCCGGCCATGCCGGATTCGAGGAAGTCGAGGAACTTCTTGCGGCCCTTCAGTCCGCCGCCGCCGAGGTCGATCAGGTACGAGCAGACCGAGTAACCCTGGGCGTAAAGGACGATCATGTCGCGGGGGTATTCCTTCATCGGCAGCAGTTGGCGGAGGACGATGGCGCGGCCGGCGTTCAGGAACTCGCGGCACTTGATGTCGTGGTCCAGCCGCTCCTTCTCGTTCTCGCTCAGCACCGACCCGCCCTCGTCGGCCCAGCGGGGCACCGCCTGCCCGAAGTGGTGGGCGAGGACGGTGTGCGTCACCTCGTGCGGTAGGACGCTGTTCAGCAACTGCGGCACGTCGCCGAAGATCTTCATTTCCTGGCTCAGCACGCCGCCGCTGCGGCCGAAGGTGAACGTCGTCGCCCCGCCGGCGCGGCTCATCGAGATCTCGACGACCAGCGGGCACCGCTTCGACCACCGGGGCATTTCGGAGCCGAGCCACTCGTTGGCCTTCTCGAGGCGGAACTTCTCGGCGGCGGCCCCGAACCGCTTGGCCAGCTCCGCGTCCGGGGCCGAGACCTCGAAGTTCTCCGTGACGGCGCGCCCTTGGGCGGTGGCAGTCGCGGCGAAGAGGGACGGGAATAAACAGATGACGAGTGCGTACCGGCGAAGCGTCATTCCGTTGACCTCCGAGGAGCGATGGGCAGGCCGAGGACGCCTGCGATCCGTGAGGCGTCGGAAGTGTAATCGCAACGGCCGTGCCGGGCCGAAAATGCGGCGGTCGGCGCGGGCGGTTTCGGCGGCTAACGTGCGGTCTGGACCGCACTTCCGGCCTGCGTCGGGTGGGCGAACTGGCGCGGCCGCCGCGCGAACCGCTGTAACTTCTACCGTTCCCCGGCAACCGACATTGCGACGGGCCGCAGGTGTGTAAGAATTACCTGGGAGCGGGTGTGGTAGAATGGTGTTCGGGGTGAAAGAAGACCCCACCCCCCAGCCCCCTCCCCGTTCCGGAGAGGGGGTGTTCAAGGGGGCAACGCGGTCGGCGGTCCCGACTACGGACGTGGACCGACCAGTCACCTCCGAACCCTCTCCATTCATGGAGAGGGTGGCAGCCGAAGGCTGCCGGGTGAGGTCTCCGTCCCCGACCCGCCGACCGGAGTTCACGCCATGCGTTTTCGCTTCGCCATCCTCGTCGCCCTCGTCGCGTCGCCGGTCGTGGCCGCGCCGCTGGACCCGCAGACGAAAACCGAATACCGCTGGCGGGTGGTCGTCAGCGCCGCCGCGCACCCGACCATCACGCCGGCCGTCCGCGAGCAACTGTGTCGGGATTTGAAGGTGGCATTGCAGGACGACCTCGGCGAAGCGCTCGGCGTCGTGGACGTGACGGACCTGGCCACCGTGCCCGCCGCCAAACGGGACACCCTGCTGGCGTCGTTCGCCCTCAGCGGCTGGCCCGCGCTCGACCGCGAGGAGTTCCGCAAGCTGAGCGGGGTGAAAACCCACTTCGTGCAACTGGACGTGAAGGACGGCCGATACTTACTGTCGGCACGACAGCACGACGGCGACACCGGCCTGACCTCGCCGATGGTCCGCACGAAGACGACGCCCGACATCGCCAAAGTGGGCCGACTGGCCGGGCTGCTGGTGGCGCGGGACTTCGGCCCGGTGGCCACCGTCGAGCGGGTGCCGGGCGAGCCGCTCGCCGCCAAGGTGAAGTTCCGGGGCGGGGAGCTGGCCGGCTTCGAGCCGCACGTCAAAGTCGGCGACGTGTTGGCGTTCAGCGTCATCCGCGAACAGCCTCGCCCGCCGCCCAAAGGCGCGAAGCCGCCGAAGCCCGGTCAGCCGGTGATCGCGGACGTGGACCGCGTCGCCCAGCCGAGGGAGTTCACATACCTGCTCCTCACGGAGGCCGGGCTGCGGGGCGAGTTCGCCGCGCGGGTGCTGACCCGCTGGGCGACGCCATTCCCGACCGGCCGAAACGTGGCGGGCTACCGAGCGATGAAGTGGGCCACCGCACCGAGTCCGTTGGCCGTGAAGTTGACCGACGAGAAGGGGAACGCCCACCCGCCCGACTTCCGCCCGCAGGTGTGGGCCGGCGAAGGGGCGTTCACCACCGCGCCGAGCGACCGCGAGTCGTTCCGGGGGACCGACGGCGTCTATCAATCGCTGCGGCCGGTGACGGGGGTGGCGTGCGTGACCGTGCGGGTCGGGACGGGCAAGCCGCAGGGGTTTCCGGTGCCGGTGCTGGGCGCGGACCTGCCGACGGTGCTGAAGTTCAACATCGACGAGAAGGAGGTCGCCCGCGCGGAGTACGAGCAACTGTGCGAGAGCGTCGATCGCCGCGTCGGCGACTTGAAACTGACGCAGGGCGAACTGTTCCGCGGTCTCGGCACGCTCATCACCGGCGGGGAGTTCAAGACGGCCCTCGACCGCGCGACGACGGGGCTGAAGGCCGTGACCGACGCCGACAAGGAACTGAGCGACGAGCTGGCCAAACTCGGCACCGACCCGATGGCCAAGGACTCGTACACCAGCCGGGTGCTGGCCGTGTCGGCCGACAAGTTGAAGTCGCTGCGGACCGCCCGGCCGGACCTGGAGAAGAAGATCGAGGACTTGAAGCAGGCCATCGCGCGGGCGGACGATCCGGTGCGGTTCGAGCGGGAATTCAAGGAGAACGAACTGCTCCGCCAGGTCCGCGAGTTCGTCGCGCGGGGCGAAGTGCCGGAGGCGGCGGGCGTGTACGACCAACTGTTCGAGTTGACGAAACGGGACGACGTGAAGGCCCAGAAGGACAAACTGCTCCAGGAGTGGGCACCGAAAACCGACGACCACCGGAAGGCACGGGACTTCCTGTCGGAGGAATGGCGGAAGGCGTCCGAGTTGGCGGAGTTCGCGGCGCTGGCCGGCAAGCTGCCCGGCACGATCGACGTGTTCGCCGCCAACAGCGACCGCCTCGGGTTGCTCAACCTGCGCGGGTCGGTCGTCGCGGCCGGCACCCGGCTGAAAGACCTGCTGGAAGTGCTGGACCCGGCGGCCGACGCCGACGCGGCCAAAATTAAGGACATCAAAGCGGTGGATGAGGCTCTCGCCGCCACCGACAAGAAGGCCGCCGACGCGCTGGGGAAGTTGAAGTAGCCGACTGTCGGGTTAGCCCGCCGCGCGAGCAAGGGCCGACCCGCCGTGACGGACAACCGCTGACCGAAGTGTCGCAACACCCCAGGCCCTTGCTCGCGCGGCGGGCTAACAAAACCTGCCGACCCCCATGAACATCTTCGACATCCCGAAAGCCCCCCCGCAACAGGCCGCGAGCGGGTGGCTGAGCGTCACCAAACTGAGCCGCAGCTTCGCGCTGGCGGCGCGGAGCCTGTGGCTGCACAAGTTGCGGGCGTTCCTGTCGGTGCTGGGCATCATCATCGGCACGTCGGCCGTCATCGCGCTGATGGCGTTCGGCGAGGGGTCGATGAAGGACGCGCTGGACGACATCAAGCGGCAGGGGGCGACGAACATCGTGGTGCGGAGCAAGAAGCCGCCGGACGAGGGGGCCACCGCCAGCCGGTCGTTCGTCGCCACCTTCGGGCTGAAGACGCTCGACCTCCAGCGGATGGAGACGTTCGGTGACGTGCTGGAACGGATCGTGCCGATGCGGGTGTTCGCGTCCGAGGTCCGCTATTTGGGCCGCAGCGCGAACGGCCGGCTGGTGGCCACGACCGACGAGTACGCCGTCGTGAACAAGCTGGCGCTCAGCCGCGGGCGGTTCCTCAACGAGGAGGACAACCGGCTGAAGGAGAACTGCTGCGTCCTGGGGGCGGGGCTGGCCGACAAGCTGTTCCCGTTCGAGGATCCGCTGGGCAAGGCGGTGGTGATCCGCAGCCAGGAGTACCGCGTCATCGGCGTCAGCGCCGACCGCATGCCGACCGGCGGCACCGGCGGCAGCCAGTCGGCCGAGGACTTCAACAACGACGTGTACATCCCGTTCGACACGTGCAAGGTGCGGATCGGCTCGACGGTCGTCATCCGCACGTCGGGCACCCGCGGCGGGGAGAAGGTGGAGGTCAGCCAGGTGACGCTGACGGTGGCCGCCGACTTCGACACCTACGAGGGCCGCGAGCGGGTGCGGGCCATCGGCAAGGCCATCAAGGACATGCTCCGCGACGACCACCTGCGCGAGGACTGGGAGGTGTCGGTGCCGCTCGACCGGCTGGAAGAAGCCGAGCGGGCGCAGGCGCGGTTCACCAACCTGCTCGTGCTGATCGCCAGCATCTCGCTGGTGGTGGGCGGCATCGGCATCATGAACATCATGCTGGCCACCGTCACCGAGCGGACCCGCGAGATCGGCATCCGCCGCGCGCTGGGGGCGAAGCAGCGGGACATCGTCGTCCAGTTCCTCGTCGAGGCGGTGGTGCAGACCACCCTGGGCGGGCTGATCGGCATGCTGTTCGGGTTCGTCTTGGTGTTCGGCGTGCCGCCGCTGGCGGACTACTTCTTCGGCGAGAAGATGCTGGCGGTGATGCGCTGGCAGCCGATCGCTCTGGCCGTCGGCGTGTCGGTGCTGGTGGGCGTGGTGTTCGGCCTGTACCCGGCGTGGCGGGCCGCCAAGCTGGACCCGATCGAAGCCCTGCGACACACATAGCAGGCGTTCGCGGTGGTGTCGTCGCCGCGAGTTCACGAGCGGGCAACAGTTGCCCGCTCGTGAAC
>JAYTTN010000473.1:0-5119 GCA_043745295.1 Fimbriiglobus sp.
CGGACGGGCATCCGCCGGCCCTCCGGGACTCGTGGGTATTTCAACGCGACCAGGGGTTCCTTCGCTCCGCTCAGTCACCCCTGGCAACACGCACCCACCGCTCTGCGGTGAAGGGAAGTCGTCCGGCTTGGGGTTCCGCTCACCCGCAACTCAGACAGAGCCGCAGTCATCACGACCTCCCCGCCGGTCACTTGGTGTGGCAGCCGATGCAGTTGTGCGCGAGTTTGGCGTCCGGCTTGGCGGCCAGCCACTCCTTGGCCCGCTTCTCGTACTTGCTGTCCGGCAGCTCCTTCACGATGGCGTCGAGTTGGGCCTTGGATTTGTCCGCCTGATCCAGCCGGCGATACACCTCGGCCAGGCCCATCCGCAGCTCGCCTTTCGGGTGCGTGCCGAGTTTGTCCAGGTCGTTCTTCTGAAGCTCGTAGATCGCCTCGAAGTCGCCGCGGACGGTCTCCAGCAGACCCTTGGCCATCTCCGCCGGCACCGCCCGCGAGGTCGGCATCAGCACCGCCGCGCGGGGGATGCGGACGCCGACGTTCTTCGGCTCCAGTTTCACCGCCTCGTCCATGTCCTTCAGCCCGCTCGTCCACATCTTCAGCCCGTCGGCCTGCTTCTTCGCGCCGAACAGTTGTCCGGCCTGGAACACTCGGCCGGCCCCGCGCCACACCATCGCCTCGGCGTTCTTCGGGTCTTTCGCCAGGGCCTCGTCGCACGCCTTCAGGCCGCGCTCCAGGGCCTTGTCGTCGCCGTTGAACCCGGCGAACAGGTCTTCGCGGACGACGAGGTCGAACCGCTCCTTCGCGTCCGGCTTCGGCTTCTCGTCGGCGGCGCGGGTCTGCCACCCGCACGCCGCCAGCACCACCGCCGCCACACCCAGGCCGAGGATTCGAGTCATGTCACGCGCTCCGCACGAACGGTCGAGGAAGTCCACACACTATCGGTTCGTGCGGCGGGCGCGGACATTTTCCCCGGCGCGGGAGAGTCAGTTGTCGGCGAACACTTCGCCGCCGGCGCGGGTGACGAACGCCATTAGTTGCGGCGCGGCCATGCTGGACCGCAGGAACTGCACCGACCCGTCGCACCGCAGGGCGTTCGCCCCGCCGGTGTGGAACGAGTACGGCGACTGGTGGTTGGTGACGTTGACCATCTCGCACCCGGAGCCGTTGGTCAACGTGGTGGGAGTGGTCCCGGAGTACCCGAACAGCCGGGGCGTGCCGTTCTGGTCGCACCACGAGCCGCGGACGTAATGGTCGGGTGCGCTGACGGGCGGCAGCGGGCTGGGGAGGGCGGAGCCGATGGCCGCCACCGTCTGCCCGCGCATGTAGATGTTCAGTCCCCGACCCGCGATCTCGGTGAACAGCAAGGTGTTGCTGGTGCCGTCGGTGATGGACACGATGGTCGGCCCCTGGCCGGGCACGGTGCCCGCCGGCCCCAGCGCGCCGCTCTCGGTGATGTTGGTCGGGTTGATCGCCCCGCAGCGGTTCGCCGTGCCCTGGTCCACCCCGCGGAACGGCCAGTAGTCGGCGCGGGAGTAGCGGTGGCCGGGGGGGAACCCGTAGCTCGTCATGATCAGGTCGTAGTTGGCGTTCGTCTCCCCGTTCGGCGTGGACGGGCAGATGAACAGCTTCACCGGCAGGGTGGCGACGGTGTTCGTCGAGCCGGGGGCCGGCGGCGGCAGGTTGAGCGGGTCGAGGACCGAGATCTGGCGGTTCGCCAGCCGGATCAGGTTGTCCTGCTCGACGTACTCGGCCACCATCACCAGCGCCGTGTGCCCCTGGGTCAGCGGCCCGTAAGGGTTCGCCGGCCGCGGGTTGGTGGGAAAGTTGAACCCCCACGCCGGCCAGCACTGGCGGGCGCTCTCGTAGTTGTGGAAGGCCAGGCCGATCTGCTTCAAGTTGTTGCTGCACCGCATCCGCGACGCGGCCTCGCGGACCTTCTGCACCGCCGGCAGCAGCAGGCCGATGAGGATGGCGATGATGGCGATGACGACCAGCAGTTCGATCAGCGTGAACGCCGACCGAACCCGACGTGCGAACGTGGGCATGGGACCGTTCTCCGGGAGAGAGAAGACCACCCGCGGGCGCGGCCGACGCGAATGCGAGTCGGTGGCGACCGGACCCTGACAGGTGGATGTATTGTACTCTGACGCGAAAACAGTTGCCAGAGGAAAGGCGGCGAGATTACTCCCCATTGCCCGCGCGGCCCGTCGCCCGCAAGATGACCGGCGATGGCCACCCTCACGATTCCCTGGACGACCTACCCGCCGGCCGAGTTCACCGGCGGGGCGGTCACGGTCGGCAACTTCGACGGCGTACACGGCGGCCACCGGGCGCTGCTCGCCGTCACGACCCGTCACGCCCGCGCGGTCGGCGGGCCGGCCGTCGTCGTCACCTTCGACCCGCAGCCGGTCGCGCTGCTCGACCCGCCGGCGGCGAAAGCCCCGCTCACCACGGCCGCCGACCGCGCGGCGCTGCTGCAAGCGGCCGGCGTCGATCACGTCGTCACCCTCCGCACCGATCCGGGGTTGCTCGCCCTCAGCCCCGAGGCGTTCTTCGAGGACGTGATCCTCCGCCTGTTCCGCGCGCGGGCGGTGGTGGAAGGGTTCAACTTCCGCTTCGGCCGCGGCCGCGCCGGGGACATCACCACGCTCCGCGACCTGTGCGGCCGACACGGCCTCGCGTTCGAGGAGGTGCGGCCGCACCTCGGCGACGGGGAACCGATCTCCAGCAGCCGAATCCGCGCGGCCTTGAACGCGGGCGACGTGGCGGCCGCCGCCGCGATGCTGGGCCGGGACTACGCGGTCACGGGCGTGGTCGAAACCGGGGCCAGGCGCGGGCGGACCATCGGCTTCCCCACCGCAAACGTGGGCGGCATACCGACCCTGATCCCGAAGGACGGCGTGTACGCGGTGACGGCGACGGTGGACGGGCAAACGTGGCAAGCGGCGGCGAACGTCGGCCCGGCCCCCACCTTCGGCGAGGACACGCGGAAGGTGGAGGTTCACCTGATCGACTTCGCCGGCGATTTGTACGGCAAGGAACTACGGGTCGCGTTCGTCCGCCGCCTCCGCGACACGCGGCCGTTCGCCGGCGTCGCGGAGCTGGTGGAACAGTTGACGAAGGACGTGGCTGAGGCGCGGGGTTGAGGCAATAGGCGGGGAATGGCCGACGGGAAATCCGGGTGCGGCGCAGTTAGCTCCGCCACTTTTGCGGACAACGCAACCACCCAACACCTCTCCCCCACGCCAGTGGGGGAGAGGTCGGTGCGAGCGGAGCGAGAACCGGGTGAGGGGGCCGCATCGGCGGAGGAAAGACCCCCTCACCCGAACGGGTACTCCGCACCCCGTTCGACCTCTCCCCCACGTCGTGGGGCGAGAGGTGAAAGCACCGCGGGCTTTCCGGTTCGCCATTTGCACCCATTGCATGACTTCAGCGGTGCAGCGGCAGCCGCAGCACGAACACCGCGCCGCCGGTCGGCCCGTCGTGGATCAGCACGTCCCCGCCGTGTTCGCGGAGCGCCTTCCGCGCGGCCGGCAGCCCCAGCCCGGTGCCGCGCGTCCCCTTCGTGCTGACGAATGGCTTGAACACTTCCTCCCGCTTGTCCGCCGGCACCCCCGGCCCGTTGTCGGCCACCGCGATCTCGGCGAACCCGTCCGCCGCCCGCACCGTCACCGTCACCCGCGGCAGCGGCTCGTCGGCGACCGCATCCACCGCGTTGCTGACGACGTTCAGCACGGCCCGGTGCAGGCCGTCCGGGTCGCACGCCACCGGCGGCAGCGGGTCGGCCGTCATGTCCAGTGTCACCCCGCTGTCAGCGGCCCGGCCGCGCACCGTCTCCAGCACGTCGGCGACGAGCGACGGCAGGTCGGTCGATTCCGCCACCGGCTCGCGGTCCTTCGAGTAGCCGAGCATGTCGAGGATCAACTCGTCGATGCGGGTCTGGTTCTTCTCCACCAGCCGCCACCCCTTCGTCAGCAGCTCGCGGTCGTTCTCGGCCAGTCCCACCTTCACCATGTCCGACCCGAACCGCACCCCCTGCATGATGTTCTTGATGTGGTGGGACAGGGCGGCGATGGTCTGCCCGACGGCGGCCAGCCGCTCGGACTGCACCATCGCCTGGTAATACCGCGTTTCCTCCACGGCCAGCGCCGCCTGGTGCGCGACGGCCACGGCCAGCTTCAGGTGGTCCTCGGTGAACGTGTCCGGGTCGGCGACGGACAGGGCCGACAGCGACGCGCGGGTGTCGAGGAAGATCACCCCCACCGTGTCGTGCCGGCCCTTCATGGGCACGCAGATGACCTCGCGGAACTGGTGGCGGGCGACGCTGTCGCCGCCCCGGAACCGCGCGTCCGCCCCGGCGTCCGACACCAGAATCCCCTGCTTTTCCTTGAGGACGTAGTCCATCACCGTGCGGCTGACGACGAACTCGCCGTCCGCGCCGGGCTTCGCCACCACCGCCGTCGGCACCGCCGCCCCGGTGTCCGGGTCGAGCAGCACCGCCCCGCCGTGGTCGGCGTCCGTGGTCCGCACCAACAGTTCGACGATCCGCGCCAGCAGCGCGTCCACGTCGAGGACTTCGCTGACGACTTCCGAGGCTTCGTACAGCACGGCCAGGTTCGCCAGCCGGCCCTTCAGCCAGTCCGTACCGGCCGCGTCCGGTCGCTTGAGAATCTGGCTGCCCAAGTCGGCGGCGACGGAACGCAGGATGGCCGACGGAAACTCGGTCGGGCGGACCACCAGGCGGGTGCGGTCCGCCGACGGCGGCCCGTCGTCCTCGAACCGCAACACCGTGTCCCCGGCCCCGATCCGGTCGCCGTTCCGGAGCAGGACGGTACGCACCTCGCGGCCGTTCACCTCGGTGCCGTTGCCGCTGCCCAGGTCGTGCAACTCCACCCCGCCGGCGGTGGCGCGGAGGTCGAAGTGCCGGCGGGAGACGCGGGGGTCGGTGAGGGCGACCGGGTTCGACGAGTGACGGCCGACCGTCACCGCCCCGGCCGGCAGGTCGAACCGCCTGCCGGCGTCCGGCCCTTCGAGGACGACGAGTCGGGGCATGTTGCACTGCTTCCTGGCGAGCGGGGGGCGTCAGCCCCCTGTTGACTCGGAATGGGAAGAAACAGGGG
>JAYTTN010000474.1:0-1397 GCA_043745295.1 Fimbriiglobus sp.
GCCCCCTGTTTCTTCGTCGGCAACAGGGGGCTTACGCCCCCCGCTCGCCCGGAAAAACTGCCGCACCTGTTCCACCCCTTCCGCATCCTTCACGCGGAACGCCGGCAGCCAACCCAATGGTCCGATGTCGCACTCCGGCGGCGATTCGGAGTACGTTTGCAACGCCCGCAATCCGGCGTATTCGGCCACCGATTGCATGTGGAACGGCAGCGCCTCGACGAACACCCCGACCGGACAAACGAATGGTCCCATCGCCCGCACCAGCTCCGCCGCGAGCGGAACCGACACGCACCGGGGCGACTTCGGGTAGAAGTTCAGCCCGACGGCATCGACGCCCAACTCGGCACACCGCTCCGCGTCGGCGGGCCGCGTCACGCCGCAGAACTTGATCCGGGTGCGGGTCATGGCGCGGCCGGCGGGAACAACTGACTGACCGGCACGGAGAACCCCGGCAACTCGGTACCGCCTTCGAGCCGATCTTCGCCCCGAAAGAGTTGGGCCGGTTGCCCGGCTCGCAGGACGGCGACGGTTCGCGTGTTCGTGTCCACCAGCCACACGGCTGCGGTGCCAGCGTCGAAGTACTCTCGGACCTTCTGTTCGACCTGTCCAGGGCGATCATTCGGCGACAGGATTTCGACGGCCACCACCGGGGCCACGTCGCCCCAATCGCGAGGAACTGTGGTCGCGGCGTAATACGCCACGTCCGGCCCGACGACGGTGTCCGGGTCGGTGTCCAGAATCACCCCCGCATCGCCGCCACAGATGTATCCCGTCGCGCCGGTCGTTCGCTTCCACAGCACGAACTCGAACGAGATGTTGGCCTGGGTCTCGCCGTGCGGCGGCTTGGGGCGAGACATTTCGACGACCACTCCGCGAATGAGGTCGAGGTTGCGGTGTTCGTTCTCCGGGCGGTGGCTGAACTCCCAGAACTCGTCGGCGGTCATCAGGCCGGTGACCGGCGGCGGGGCGGTGGCGAGTGTCGGCATGTGAGTTCCTCCGTTGCGGTCAAGGGTAGGCAGTCACGGCGCGGCCGGCGGTTGCGGAGCGGACTCACCGGGCAAGCGGAAGAACTCGCCGACTAGTACCGAGAAGTCGGGGAGTTCGGGGTCGCCCGTGAGCGTGTCGAACTCGCCGAGGGTGACGGGAACGCCGGCCGTGCGGAACACCGTCACGAACCGCTCCTCGAAGTTGACCAGCCACACTTTCGCCACGCCCGCCGTCAGGTACTCCGCGACCTTCGCGAGCGCGTCGCGCATCCGATCCGACGGCGACATCACTTCGGCGACGAGGAGCGGAATCTCCTCGCTCCACTTCTCCTCCAAGTCGTCGAACCGCTTCGCGTCGCGGAAGAAGGCGACATCCGGCCCGACGACCGTGGCCAGTTCCTCGTCCAGAAT
>JAYTTN010000475.1:0-1394 GCA_043745295.1 Fimbriiglobus sp.
CCTTCACGTTAAGGGTGGTGAGCTTTGTAAACTGGGCGATTTTGTTCAGTCCCGCGTCCGTCACCCGCGTGCTGTGCAGGTTGAGTGCGGTGAGGTTTATGAGGGGGGCGAGTTCCATCAGTCCCGCACCTGTCACCTGCGTGTCGGACAGGTCGAGGGTGGTGAGGTTTGTGAGGGAGGCAAGTTCCTCCATGCCCGAGTCCGTCACTCGCGTCTGGTGTAGCGTGAGCGTGGTGAGCTTTGCGAGAGGGGCGAGTTCCTTCAGTCCCGCACCTGTCACCTGCGTGTCGGACAGGTCCAGGGTGGTGAGGTTTTTGAAGGCAGCCAATTCCTTCAATTCGGCATCCGTCACCCGAGATTCGGACAGGCCTACCGTTACGACCGGATTGCCGGGGACACTGACATCGCGGGTAACCCGGCCACCGAGTTTCGTCACGAATGCGACAGCCCTGTCCTCGGCCTCGTCGGCCCGCGCCGACGAACCGACTCCCAGCCCCAAGATTACTACCGCTATACCCCGCCCGGTGACAGTTGACCTGTTCGTCCGGGCGTCGATCGCGTCTACTATTGCCGGTGAGTGATCCTCCCTTCCTCCGGAGCCACGGATGGCTACTTGGTTTCGCCCGTCCCTGTCCTCCGACGAGCAGGCGGCCGTACTCGCCGACCGGGACACCCACCCCGACCCGGTCGTCCGCCGCAAGATGCTCGTCCTGTGGGCCGTCCACCTGGGCCACCCTCGCCAACAGGCCGCCGACCTCGCCCACGTCGGCATCGCCACCGCCAAGCGCTACGTCCTCGCCTACCGGGACGGCGGGCTGCACGGCCTGCGACGGTCTGACCGACACGTCCCCACCAGCGAACTGGCCGGCCACGCCGAGGCCATCCGCCGGTCCCTCACCGGGCACCCGGTCCGCACCGCCGCCGAGGCGGCCGACCGCATCGAGGAGTTGACCGGCGTCCGCCGCGGCCTCACCCAAGTCCGCACCTTCCTGGCCGGCCTGGGGTTCCGCTGGCGGCGCACCCGCGCCGTCCCGGTGCCCCCAAAAAGTCGCTGACCGAGCACGTCGCCACTCAGCAGGCGTTCCTCGACACCGAACTGCGACCGGCCCTCGACGCGGCCGTCGCCGGCACCGGGCACGTGCTGTTCGTGGACGCCGCCCACTTCGTGTTCGGCACCTTCCTGTGCTGCTTGTGGAGCATCACGCGGGTGTTCGTCCGCGCCGCCTCAGGGCGTCAGCGGCTGAACGTGCTCGGCGCGTGGGACGCCGTCACCCGCCGCCTGCTGAGCGTCACCAACACCACGGTGGTGAACACCGACACCATGTGCACGCTGCTCCGCGTCATCGCCGCCGAGGGGCTCGTCGGGCCGGTCACGGTGGTGCTGGACAACGCCC
>JAYTTN010000476.1:0-1389 GCA_043745295.1 Fimbriiglobus sp.
CCTGTTTGTGATCGTCGGGGCAAACAGGGGGCTGACGCCCCCCGCTCGCCGCAATCAGGGCAGGTCGGCGAACCCGCGGCCGAGGTCGGTCAGGTCGCGGAAGTAGACGATGCGGGGCAGGCCGGCGGGCGGGGAATCGGCGGTGCGGGTGCCCACGTCGATGACCGCCTCCACCCGCGCCACCGCGCCGCGGCGGCCGCCCCCCTCGGCGGCGGAGTACCCGACCGAGTGGACGCGGTACGTCCACGACCGGCCGGAGATGTACGGCTCCAGCGCCTTGAACTTGTCCGGCGGCATCTTCGCCACCGTCACCAGCCACGCCCCGGTGTTCACCGTCGGGTCGGTCAGGGACTGGCCGCCGCGACTGCCGACGATGGTGTTCACGTCCGTCTCGGTCATGCCGGGCAGCGCCGCCAGCACCGACAGCGGGGCCGAGTTCACGTTGATCCGCGGGGCGATCTCGAACCCGTCCTCGGTCGTGCACTTGTCGAGCAGGGTGGTGAGGATTTTCTCGAGCGCCGCTGCGTCGTTGATCGGGCTGGCGACGACGGGCTGGGGCGGCTGCACGACCGTCATCTTGTTGCCCGGGCCCTTCGTGACCTCCGCCGGCGGGCGGTCCAGGGCGATCTGCGTGTTCACGATGGTGATGACCGACGCCACTCGCCGGGACGGCTTGGTGCCGGCGTCCACCGCCTTCTGCACCAGGTCGCGGAGTTGGGTGACGGGGGCCGCCACTTGGCCGGCGGGCAAGTTCGGGTTGAACGCCGTGCCGCCCTTGATGCGGTAGTAGACGATGTAATCCGACACGTCCTGGCCGACCAGCGCGGTCAGCTTCTCGGACAGCGCCTTGATGTCGGGGCCGTTCAGGTTCAGCCGGGGCTGGCCGGCGGAATCGACGTTGATCTCGCGGCCGTAGCAGGTCAGGTACTCGCTCCAGCCGCGGCCGAACGCGGTGCCGTCGTCCTCGGCGGTCTCCAGTTTGCCGTTGCGGTTGCGGTCGTTGCCGTACAGCAGCGCCGGCGTCACCCCTTGCACGAGCAGCAGTTCGTCCACCGAGTTCAGCGGGCCGTTCTTGCACAGGTAGGGGGTCTGCATGCCGGCGTAGTAGTCGTTCTCCGCCCCCTCCGGGCGGGCGGTGCTGTCGGCGTCCACCCAGTCCACGATCGAGTCGGCGATCTGCTGCGTCATGCCCGGCAGCGTCGTCAGGGCGGCGAACAGCACGGTGCCGGTCGGGTCCTTCAGGATGAGGCCGTTGATGTTGATCTTCCCGCCCTCGTCCGCGATCCCGTACCGCCGGGGGTAGCGGGTCTCGCCGGTGCCGGTGCCGTCCAGCGCCTCGGACAGGTTGACGAGGCTGAACCGGCTCCGCCCGGCGTCGCCCACGGTGCG
>JAYTTN010000477.1:0-1387 GCA_043745295.1 Fimbriiglobus sp.
CCGCCGTCCACGCGGATCACGAGAAGGCGTGCGCGGCGGTCCTGACCGCCGACCAGACGAAGAAGCTCGACGAGATGATGGGCAAGCCGTTCACCGGCAACTCCCTCCCGGACGTCATCGGCGGCCTGCCCACCGTGCTCGCCATGAAAATGCGAGCGGCGATGTTTGGCAATCGCCAGCTCTTCGAACTCCGCCTTCTTGCCGCGAACAAGCCGATCCGGGACGACCTCGGCCTGACGCCGGAGCAGGTGAAGAAGGTCGCGGAGAAGGAGTCCGAGGCGACTCGCAAGTTCGGCGCCGGCGCCGGCGTTATCCTTGCAGCGGGTGACCCGGCGTTGCTGGGGAAGGCGATGACGGAGCAGTCCGAGTTCGTCGAAAAGGCGATCGGCGATATCCTCACCGCCGACCAGGCCAAGCGGTATCGCGAACTGATGCTCCAGCGGGCCGAGGTCGCCCGGACCCGGAATCAAGGTGCCTTCAACACGCTCGTCGGCGCGGTCGGGGTGCCCGGCGTCGCCGAGGCCGTGAAGTTGACGGCCGAGCAGAAGAAGAAACTCCTGGACGACGGCGCGAAGCCGGACGACGTGCTGACGGCCGACCAGAAGACCGCCATCCAGGGGATGCTGGGCAAGAAGTTCGAAGGGAATTTCAATGTCGGGAATGGTGGCTTCGGCCCGCAGAATACCGCCGCGCGGACGACGGCGGATGTGCTGTTGAACGTGGGCTGGGACACGTTCAAGCTGACCCCGGAGCAGTACACGAAGTTGGTTCCCGCAGCGAACCAGTACCAACTGGAGACGATGCCGGCACCCGTTCAGGGCGGGCAGGGCCCTGGTGTCCGGTTCGCCACTCCAGCGGTCCAGGCGGCGGCGAACGAGAAGCTGACCAAGGCGGTGGCCGGCATCCTCACCCCGGAACAGGTCAAGCGGGTCGAGCAGGTGCGGTACCAACTGATTGCCCTCACGGGATCGGATTACCTGACGAACGCCGAGGTCGCCAAGGCGCTGGCGCTGAAGGACGAGCAGAAGGCCAAGATCGCGGCGATCCTCGCCGACAACCAGCGGCTGCAGTTCGCCGCGCGGGGGACGAGCCCGTTCAACAACTTTGGCGGCGGTGGAGGAGGAGCCTGGTCGCAGAAGCTCGGCGAGAAGACGAACGCGCGGGCGATGGCCGTCCTGACCGAGGAGCAGAAGGCGACGTGGAAGGCGCTGACCGGCGAGCCGGTGCCGAACCTGCGGCCGATTAACCAGTTCGGGTTCCCCGGCGGGTTCGGCGGTGGCGGGTTCATCGGCGGTGGTGGGTTCGTCCCCGGTGGGTTCTGAGCGACGGTGATTCCGGGCGACCCCGCTCCCTTCGGTCGCGGCGACGACAACCACCTTGTCGTCGC
>JAYTTN010000478.1:0-5077 GCA_043745295.1 Fimbriiglobus sp.
AGGACCTGCCCGTATGGGGCGTCCCCGGCCGAGTCCCGCATCTGGGCGACGAACGCGACGTGCAGTTCGATGGCCGCCTTCTCCGCCTCGTCCCGATGCTCGAACGTGCCGACGGGCATGGCGATTCCTCCCTCACACCTCGCGAGTGGCTCTCCGATACCCGAAACCGCCGCCTACTTCCAGTGGCACCCCGCGGTGCGGTTGCCGTTGACCCCCCCGGCGGGGGTCGGTACCGTTCGGGAGGTTCCCCACCCGTCGGGCGCTCGCGGAGATGCCATGATTCGGGCCGCCGTCCCCTGGCTGCTGGGGGCTTTCGTCGTCGCCGCGACCCTCGGCCTGCCGGGGCTGTACTACCGCGCGACCTACGAACACGGCCGCCGCCTGCGGGTGGTGGCCGACGGCGTCCTGTACCGGTGCGGCCAACTGCCCGCCGCCGGGTTCCGCGACGCGCACCGCAAGTACGGGTTCCGCACCGTCGTCAACTTGCAGGAAGAGGCCCGCGACCCGCTCCTCCCGCCGAGCGTCTTCCAGAAGCCGTCGATCCGCGAGACGGAAGTGCTGGCCGACCTGGGGGTGAAGTACCTGTGCCTGGACGGCGGCGTCCTCGACCACCCGGACCTCGCGCCCGGCAGCCGGCCGGCCGTCATCGACGAGTTCCTGGCCGTCATGGACAAGAAGGAGAACCACCCGGTGCTGATCCACTGCAAGGCCGGGTTGCACCGCACCGGGCTGATGGTGGCCGTGTACCGGATGGAGTACGAGGGCCGCACCGCCGGCGACGCGATGGAGGAGTTGAAGGCGAACGGGTTCGGCACTTTCGCCGCCACCGACGGGAACGCCTACGTGCAGCGGTATCTGACCGACTTCAAGAAGGGCCTGCGGTGGCCGAACGGCAAGCCGTCGGGGGCCATCCCATGACCATCCTCGACCGACTGTACCTCGTCTCGTACTTCCGCCAGTACCTGATCGTGCTGTCCAGCCTGCTCAGCCTGTACGTGGTGGTGGACCTGTTCACGAACCTGAACGACTTCACCAGCGGCAAGAGCGGGTTCGGGGCGGTGCTGAACCACATCGTCGGCTACTACAGCGTCCAGGTGCTGCTCATCTTCGACCGGCTGAGCGAGGCCATCACCCTGAACGCGGCGCTGTTCACCGTCGCCCTCATGCAGCGGAACAACGAGCTGCTGCCGCAACTGTCGGCCGGCGTGCCGACCCGCCGGGTGATCCGCCCGATCCTGCTCGGCGGGCTGATCACCACCTCGTTCGGCCCGCTGGTGAACGAGTTCGTCATCCCCCGGTACGCCGACATCCTGACCGTCCCCCGCGACGACCCGGAGCTGCGGAAGCCGACCGTCGTCCGCGGCGGGTTCGACCCCGTCACCGGCGCGCACGTCGTCGCCGAGCAGGCGTTCCGCCGCGAACTGAAGGTGACGAAGTTCGAGTTCACGTCGGCCCCGGTGGGCGACGCCGAGCCGACCGAGTCGCCCGGCGCGGCGGTGGCCGGTACCGGCCTGCTGCACCTGACCGCCGGCGAGGCGTTCTACGTCCCGCCCGCCGCCGGCGACCCGCTCAGCGGCGGCTGGAAGCTGTTCAACGCGGTGCCGGCCGAGAAGCCCGAAGCGTCCCAGACGCTGCCGCGGAACCTGCGGCACCTCGACCACGGCCAGTACTTCCTGAAGACGGACGTGTCGTTCGACGCCGTCACCCGGCGGGCGTCGTGGTACATCTTCGCGCCGACGAGCCAGCTGTGGGCCATGCTGAACGACACCGACGGCACGCGGCAGTCCGGGGTGGCGGTGCTGTTCCACAGCCGGCTGGTCCGCCCGCTGGTCGGCCTGACCATGCTGGTGCTGGGGCTGGCCATCGTGCTGCGGGACCAGAACCGGCACGTGTTCATCTCGGCCGGCGCGTGCCTGGTCGTGTCGGCGCTGTTCTACATCGCGGTGCTGGCGTGCAAGTACGCCGGCGACCAGGACTTCCTGCCGCCCCCGCTGGCCGCCTGGCTGCCGATCATGATCGCCGGCCCGCTCGCCGTCTCGCTGTTCGACGCCATCCACACGTAGCCGTCCGGGTCACACCTCGGCGAAGTTCCCCAGCACGATCCGCCCCACTTCCTGGCTCTTCTCCGGGTGGAACTGGGTGGCGTACACGTTGTCCCGCCAGAGGGCGGCGCAGAACGGCGTCGGGTAGTCGGCGGTGGCGGAGACGACGGCCGGGTCGGTCGGCACCGCGTAGAAGCCGTGGACGAAATAGAACGCGGATTCGGGCGGCAGGCCCTTCCACAGCGGGCACTTCGGCTGCGTGAGGTGAAGCGTGTTCCAGCCCATGTGCGGCACCCGCAGGCCGGGCACGTCGGGGAAGCCGACCACCTCGCCGGCGAACAGATTCAGGCCGGTGTGGTCGCCGTCCTCGTGGCTGCCGGTGAAGAGCAGTTGCAGGCCGAGGCAGATGCCGAGGAACGGCCGGCCGGCGTCGATGTGGTTGTTCACCGCGTCGCCGAGGCCGGTCTCGCGGAGCTTGGCGATGGCGTCGCGGAACGCGCCGACGCCGGGCAGCACCAGCCGCGCGGCCGTCCGCACCCGCTCCGGGTCGGCGGAAATCTCGGCCGCGTGCCCGACCGCCTCGAACGCCTTCTGCACGCTCCGCAGGTTAGCCATGCCGTAATCGACGATGACGATGTTCGGGGGCATATCCGCTCCGACCGTGGTGGCGGGTGTCTAAAAACGGCGAGTTCCGATCCGCGGACGGCCAACAAGTTTGTAAAAACTTCCACGTGGAAGTTTTTACAAATCGCTCCGGGTCTACTTCGCTTTGCGCCGCAGCATCAGCCCGGCCGCCAGCAGGCCGCCGCCGATGATCGTCACCATCACCACTAGTAACACCAGGTCGAAGAAGAACGGCTGCACGAGTTGGCTGAGCCACGGCCAGCCGAGCCAGCAGACGACGACGCCGGCGGCAAGACCCGGCCCGAACGGGAGAGGTTCACCCGCCGGCCGCCCGCGGATCAATTCCCAGATGCGCTGCGGCACCACGATGACGATGGACAGCAGCGCGCCGACGAACAGGGCCAGCGCGATCGGCTGCCAGCCGAGGAACGCCCCGCTCATCATCAGCAGGTCGGCGTCGCCCAGACCCAGCGCCTCCTTGCCGAAGCCGAGTTCGAACAGGTTCTTGATGCCGCGACCGATGGCCATGCCGGCCGCCGCGCCGACCAGTCCGTTCATCAGCCCGAGCTTCCAACTGCCCATCGGTGCCCAGTCCGGCAGCGGCCCCCAGAACGGCCACAGCGTCAGCCCGGTCGGGATGCGCAGCCAGACTTCCGGCAGAATCCACGACCGATCCGTCGGCAAGTTCGGCAACTGCGTCGGATCGACGGCCGGCCAGGGCCACGGCATCAGGGTCGAACACAGGATGCCGACCAGCGTCATCGGGTAGGTGATCTGCGCCGGGATGATGCGGTACTTGGCGTCGATGAGCGCGGAGGCGAGAAGCGCGGACAGCAGCATCGCGTGGACGGCCCAGAAGCCGACGGCGGCCGGCGACGGGAACGAGTGCAGCATCTGCTGGCGGACGCCGACGAACGCCGGAATGCCGTGCCAGTTCATCAGGATTTCCAGCACGAACAGCCCGACGAATGCCAGCCCGGTGAACACCTCCACCCACAGGTACCGCGACGAGAAGCCGGCCCCGCACTTCCGGCACTTGCCGCGCAGCCGCAGGTAGCCGATGATCGGCAGGTTGTCGCCCAGGCCGATGGGGTTGAAGCAGACGAAGCACCGCGAGCTCGGCCAGATGATGCTCTTCTCCAGCGGCAACCGGGCGACGAGGACGTTCAGGAAGCTGCCCACGCCCGTGCCCAGCACGAACGCGAAGACGAGCCAGAACACGACCGGCAACTGCATTAGGAATTCCATGCCGCCAAGATAGCGGCGGCGACCGCGTCCGGCGACAACCCGACCGTTTCCACGACGGCGTCGGCCGCGCCCCGATACAGTGGCTCGCGCACGGCCAGCAGCTTCGTGACTTCCTCCAGTCCGCCGCCGGCCAGTTTCGGGCGACGGCTGGCGGTCGTCGTGTCGGCCCGAATCCGTGCCCACAGGTCATCCGCCGGCGCGGTCAGCCACGCGACCCAACCGGTGGCGCGAAGCACCGCACGGTTCTCCGGACGAAGCACGATCCCGCCGCCGGTGGCGACGACGCTCGGCCCTTCGGCGGACGCGGCCCGCAGCGCGGCGGACTCGCGGTCGCGGAACCCGGCCTCGCCCTCGGCCGTGAAAATCTCGGCGATGGAGTGCCCGGCCTCGGCCTCGATCCGCTCATCGAGGTCCACGAACGGCCGGCCGACCCGCGCCGCCAGAATGCGGCCGACGGTCGTCTTCCCGGTCCCCCGGTAGCCGATGAGGTAGAGGTGTTGAACGGGAGTCACGACTGATACACCGTCGGGTCCGGAACGCCGGCGTCGGCGAACCCCTTGCGACGGAGTTGGCAGGAGTCGCACCGGCCGCACGCCCTGCCCGCCGCGTCCGGGTCGTAGCAGCTCAGCGTCAGCGAGAAATCGACACCCAGCTTCAAGCCTTCGCGGATAATCTCGGCCTTCGACATCGTGATGAGCGGGGCGTGGACGCGGAACCGGCCGCTGCCGTCGGTGCCGGCCTTCGTCGCCAAGTTCGCCAGCGTTTCAAAGGCACTCAAGAACTCCGGCCGGCAGTCCGGATAGCCGGAATAATCGAGCACGTTCGCCCCGATGAACAGGTCGAACGCGCCGACCGTCTCGGCGTACCCCAGTGCCAAACCGAGCAGAATGGTGTTCCGCGCGGGGACATAGGTGACGGGCACGCCGTGGCCGATGGCGGCGTCGGTGCGGTCCTTCGGCACGGCGATGTCGGCCGTCAGCGCCGACCCGCCGACGGCGCGGAGGTCCAGTTTGACCGTGCGGTGATCGGCCACCTTCAACGCCTTCGCCACGTCCGCCGCGCGGGCCAACTCCACCCGGTGCCGCTGGCCGTAATCGACGCTGAGGGCGTACACCTCGTACCCGTCCGCGACGGCGTGGGCCGCGGTGGTGGCGCTGTCCAAC
>JAYTTN010000479.1:0-1384 GCA_043745295.1 Fimbriiglobus sp.
CTCGGCGAAGCGGACCTGCATCTGCTTGAACCGCCGGTCCTCCAGCAGGCCGACGCCCGCCTCGTGGTCGGCCCGCACGCCGAACGGGTTCGGCAGCGGCCGGGCGGCTTCGCCCTCGACTTCGGAGTGCCGCTCCGCGGCCGGCCGCGGTTCCGGCGTGGCGTCGGCGGGAACGGTGCAGGTGACCCGACCGTCCGGATCGACACTCGTTATGGCTGGACGGGACAGATCGCCCACCGCCTCCGCGGCAACGGGCTGAAGTGCCGTCGTCTCCGTCTGCTCGGGCGCGTCGAAGGTCGAGGGGTCGAACGACGTCGGATCGTCGGTGGAGACTCCGACGGGTTGGCCGTCGGCGGCGGCGATCTCGTACGCGTCGGGTTTCGGTTTGCGTTTGGCCATGGGGAAATCTCCTCTCCGGGGGTGAAAAAGGACACCCGTAGCGCGGATCGGGACGGCTGTCAAACGCCGCGTCCGCCCCGGCCCGTCGGCGGCGGGGCCGGCATCCCGGCCGCCGCCCAGGTGTCGATCTCCGCCCGCCCACACGCCGCGGCATACGCCGCCGCCCGCGGGTTCCCCGGATCGAACTCGCAGGCCAACTCGAACGGGGACTCCCCGGCGAGGGACGGGGCGACGACCAGGCGGGCCCCGTCCGGCTCGTCCCCGAACAGCACCCGGAAGGCCAGCCGGTACGCCCGACACACCCGCAGCGCCTCCGCCAGGTCGGCCGGCGTCGGCTCGCCGCGCGGCCCGGTTCCCAACCGCACCGATGCGGCGGTCATGCCCGTCCGCGGCCCCTCTCGCGTTCCAGTCCGGCGACGATGTGGCGGATGTCCTCGGCACTGATCGCGAACGTCTCCCCCTCCCACCGGGCCACCTGCTTGAACTTGAACATTTGGTAGCTGAGCATTGCCCGCTCGTCGTCGCCGAGTGCGTCGGCCAGGAGGGCCAGGCCGAGTTGGGCCGGGCCGGACCCGGCGTACCCCCAGCCGAAGCCGTCGGCGTGTCTGCGGAGGTCGAAGCGGGGGTCGAGCGGCCGCCCGCCGTCCGCCGCGTCGCGGTCCAGAACGAGCACCTCGCACCCGTCCGGCGTCTTTTCGCCGACGTAGTGCTTGCCGGCGGGGGGCGGGGGCGGGTCGATGGGCGTGAAGTCCGAGGGGCGAGTCATGGCGGCGTCCTTTCCGGGGGTTGAACGGACGACCCGTAGCGCGTCCGCGGCGGGTTGTCAATTCGCCGCCGTCGCGCGCCGGTCCGCCGGGCGCAACCGGCGGACCGGCCTCGCGAGTCCGCCCTTGCGCGACGCCGGCCGGTGCGCTACTCGTGGTGGGACGACGCAACCCTCACGACCCGTCCCCGATGGCACCGAAGCGGCCGACCCGGCAGCCCC
>JAYTTN010000480.1:0-19286 GCA_043745295.1 Fimbriiglobus sp.
CCGCTGCCGAACCCGTTCGGCGTGCGGGCCGACCACGAGGCGGGCGTCGGCCTGCTGGAGGACCGGCGGTTCAAGCAGATGCAGGTCCGCTTCGCCGAGAAGCCGAGCGACGCCGTCCGACAAGTGGTCCGCGAGGCCGGCTGGCAGTGGCGGGCGACGGACCAGGCGTGGACGAAGCAGATCGACCCGGCCGCCGCGTGGCGGACGCGGGCCGAGGCGACGGCCCTGTTCGACCGCGTGGCCGGGATGGTCCGCGACGAGAAGGGCCTCGGCCGCGAAGTCGGCTGACCGCCGCCGGACGGCCGAGGAACCCGACCCCTTCTCCGGCTCCCTCGGGCTCTGGTGATTCCCCGGAAGAAGGAGTACGGCCGTCGGTCGCCGTGTCGGGTCGGGGTGGGGGCCCCATTCCGTGAACCCACCCCGACACGGCGACCGACGGCGACGGTGATCCCGCGCGGCACCGCCGTGCGGCCGGAGGCCGCAGGTACGCGGGTCCGAGACGAAAGCCTTTCCGAGAAACCACTGGGACGGATGGCCGTCCGGTCGGCATGACGGGCAGCCAGCAAGCCGGACGGCAGGCCTGCCTGCCTCCTGGCTGGCCGACAAGCTGGCCAGAAATCCTGCCGTCCAGTCAGCCGTCCGTCTTGCTGGCAGGGCGGCCAGTTTGCAGGCTGTCCAGTCGCCCAGTCAACCGGCCAGTCCGCCAGCCAGTCGTGTGGCCGGAATGCCACACGGCCGGCCGGAATGCCGGGCGGACGGACTTCCCGCTTGCCAGTCGGCCGGCCGCGTGGCAGACCGGACGGCATGATCGTCGTCGTCGCCAACGCCAAGGGGGGAGTCGGGAAGAGCACCGTCGCGGTGCACCTGGCCGCGTGGCTGCGTGCGCGGGGCCGGACGGTGGCCCTGGCCGACTGCGACGCCCAGGCGTCCAGTTCGGAGTGGTGCCGGGAGGCCCTGCCCGACGTCCACGCCGTCCGCCTGACCACCCCCGAGGAGATCATCGAGCAACTGCCGCCACTCGCCCGCGAGTTCGAGTTCGTCGTCGCCGACGGCCCCGGCAGCAACGTCGACACGTCCCGCACCCTGCTGCTGGTCGCCGACCTGGCCCTGGTGCCGTGCAAGGCGTCGATGCTCGAGGTCCGCGCCCTCGACCAGGCCACCCGGTTCATCCGCCAGGCGCACCAGGTGCGGCCCGGCCTGCCCCGCGTGGTCATCATCCTGAGCATGATCGGGAAAACGTACCGGCTGACCGCGGACATGCGGACGGCCGCCGCCGCCCTCGGCCTGCCGCTGGCCAAGACGCCGCTGGTGCTGCGGCAGGTGTACGCCGACGCGCCCGGCCAGGGGGCCGTGGTCGCCGGCATGGGCCGCCGCGCCGCCGAGGCCGCCGCCGAGGTGGAGGCGCTGTTCCGCGAGCTGCTGCCCGACGTCGCCCGCGCCACCCGAACCAAACGCCAACCAAGCTAGGAGAACCCATGACCCCGCGCCGCCCCCTGATCGACGGCATCGCCAAATCGCTGCCCGACATCGACCCGGCCGCCGCCGCCGGCTTCATCGCCGGCCGCGGCGCGGCGACCCGCCCGGCCGACCGCGCCTCCCGGTCGCCGCTCACCTCCCGCCTGCGGAAGGACATCGCCGACGCCCTGAAGCGGGCGTCGCTGGAGCGGCAGTTGAGCGGCGAGATGCCGTCGGCGGTGCAGGACATCCTCGATGACGCCCTCATCCCCTGGCTGACCGAACGCGGCTACCTGTCGTAATCCCGGAAAACTCCGAGCGAAGCGAAACGGCCGGAAACGGCTCCCGGAAGGCCGAAAGGAGTGTTCGGCTGCCAGGGGAGCGGTCGAGGGCGGTTCGCGCCTGGGAGGGGTGATTCCGGGCGAAAATGACGGGTGTCGGCCACCGAGAAGTCCGCGGCCGAAGTCGGAGCGACCCGGTCCCGCCACCCCGATCCCCTCCCGCCAGCCCCTTCACGAACCCGCGTCACCCTCGGAATCGGTGTACCGCATTCGCTCCATTCATCCCAGGCAACGGAGCGAAGGGGGCCGCGGTGGCGACCACGTCCCGCCGGCCGCGACCGAGTTATCCCCAGGCACGGCCGTTAAAGGGGTTAAATCTCTTCCTTGAAGTTAAGCAGTTAAGGTCGCGGGAAGGCCTTGATTTCCCCGTCGATTCCGGCGACTCGTGCGCCCGAAAGGCCGAACGGATGCGCCGAATAGGCCGAGGCCGGATGCGTCCGATCGGCCGAGTAGCGTGCGCTTGTTCGGCCGAGCCGGCGGGTGGGGTCCGTGGCTCACGTTCCGACTGCGCCCGATAGGCCGTGCGGCGGCGGAGGCGACGATTCGAGGGCAACAGACGGGGAAACGCGCCGCGAGGGGAGGGGGAAAGCCCCGATCCGAGGGTGATTCGGGGCCTCGACGGGTGGGACGAGGGCGTTTCGACAACCGGCGGTGGTCGCGCGGACCGCCGCTGCGCCCGATAGGCCGTGCCGGACCGGTCAGCCGATGGACGTGTCCAGGAGCGGGTGGGCGGCCGGCGTCACCGCCCGGTGCGGGTTCCGCTCGAACCGGTAGGCCGGGTCGGACGCCGCCAGCCGGCTCCGCCGCAGGAAGTGCACGACCTCCTCGCCGGCGGCGTTGCGGGACGGGGTCATGGCGTATTCCGGCAGCGAGTTCGCCTCCACCAGCTTGCGGATGTCGAGGGCGAAGTCGGAGAAGCGGGCGGTCGAGCCGGACTTCTCGTACAGCTGGCGGGCGGTGAACGCCCAGCCCACCTCCTGCCGGCCGGCGTGCTTGCGGGCGACGCGGTACAGCCACCGCTCGATGCCGCCGGTCAGGAGGAAGTAGTCCTCGTGAATGGTCAGCACGCCGCCCTTCATGACGATCCCCTGGTACAGCCACTCCGGGACGGTGATCGTCATCCCCTGCGGCTCGCCGGTCGCCTCGTCGGTCACCTCGGTCCAACTCTCCAGCCAGTGGAAGGAGGCGAACTTCTTCTTGCCGTCGGCGCGGATGTTGGTGCGGACGGCCGTGTGGGTGAGCCGTTCGAGGGCGGCCCGCAGGCGGACGTAGTGGTCGCCGCCGGTGTCCCGGCGGATCGCTTTCAGCACGTTGTGGGGATGGAAGTGGAGGGTGCGGGAGGGGGCGAGGCCGCGGTCGAGGGCCTCGGTGATCTGGGTGGACGCCCACAGCAGGATGTCGGCGTCCCAGATGGTGGCCATGCCGAACTGCGGGTTGGCGGACACCTCCACCCACACGTCGCCGACGCGGTACTCGATCTTGGCGAAGCGGGGCCGCTTGGCCAGGCTGAAGAACGGCCGCTCCATCGTGTCCCGCTGGTCGCGGATGGGGATGTCGGCGAACCGGGCGGCGAACAGGTCGGGCTGGAAGTCGCCCTTGGGCGGGAGGCGGCGGGTCATGGCCGGGAGGGTAGATCGGCGCGAAGAGAAGCGCAAGCGGTTTGTCGGGGCGGAGCGGGGTGATACGGAATCCGGGACGTAATCCACGCAACGCGGTGCCAATCGAAAGCACTCGGCGAACTTCGTCCCACGACGCCGGGTGACTTCATCGCCTCGAAATCTCTAGCAATTCAAGCATTCGACTCGCCCGGCACCTTCATCGAGCTTCCCACGCCCGCACCGACGCTCCTGTGATGTAAGGTGATCATTACACGCTTCGCTTTTCCAGCCATTTCCATGGCCCGAACGTGCGGTTTTTCCAGCCGATTTCACTCTCGTGGAACGAGGACGGGAGACCACCGACGTTCCAAGGTGATCCGCGAGTGAGGAACGAAGGCGCGCGAGAAAATGACGAATAAGCCAATTTTACCGATTTCGCGGTTGATAGAAACCAGGAGTTTGGTTACCCTTCCTCAACTCTTGCTTCCTGGCATACCTGAATTCTGATTCGACCAGGAGCCATTTTCGGACGGCGTTGGTGCCGAGTGCGGTCACGACGAGAATTCGACTCAACTGCGTTTCGGATCAACCGAACGCCAATAATCTTCCCTACAAGACGCCCCCCCAGCAATGCACCGCACCTTGTTCGCACGCACCTGGGACGCGCTCGTCGCGCGGAAGACCGCCCCATGCGAGCGGCGCATTCGTGGGACTGGCTTGTCGGTCACCCACCTCGAAGACCGCATCACCCCGACGGGACCGACATTCGATTACACGTTCACCGAGATGGCTCTCGGCTCCATTGTCACGGTGATCGGCTTGAATGGGCAGAGCGTGACAGCCGTCGCCGATCACCTGGACTCGACCGGGAAGAATGCCCTCGCGACCGTCAACGCTCCCGACCCCGCAGGCGTCGGCGTGAACGGACAGTCGTACTGGAACGTTGAGGTCGAAGTGGCGAACGGGTGGCGTGCCACGTCCGTCCTCGCGCCCGTCTGGAACTTGGACGGAAGCGTCTACAACGCGCAGACCTTCTGCGACCGGATCTCGCCCGACGGCTTGGCCGAACTCAAGGAATGCCCGCCGCTGTTACCCGGATTGGGCGGGGCGACGGCGGCGGGGAACGATAGCCACCAAACGACGGCCGACACGGTCAGCGAGGCGGGGGTGGATTACGCCACTGGTCGCGTCCGATACTCGGCGACGGATGTCGGGCCAAACGGACTCGCCGATCCGTTCGGGCAATCCCGCGACTGGGCCGGCGACACCGGCAACGCCTATGGCCAGCGGCTCGGCAACGGGTGGGCCAACCCTAACTTGCCGACGGCCCAGTTGCTGGGACTTGGCAACCTGTGGTTCGTCAGCGCCGGGGATTCGGCGCGAATGTTCAAGAAGGTCGGGTCGGATTGGGTGCCAACCCTGGGAGGTCAGTCGCGCCTGACCGTCGATGCGACGGCCGGCGAGGTCACGATGACCGACGAGACCGGTGCGACAACCACCTTCTACGCTGCGGCGTCGGGCGTCAGCCCGCCGGAGCGGGTGGGGCAGATGAAGCGGTCGGTCGATGTCGCCGGGGTCGCCACCGCGGTGGTGTCTTGGGCCTCGAATGGGGCTCCCGCCGAGGTCCGGCGGACGGTCGGTGGCACGACCGAATCGTGGGTCTACAGCTATGGGACGTCCGCCGTCACCGCCAACCTCACGACGTCGGTCGTGTCCCGCCGGTCGCTCGACGGCGGCACGACGTGGCAGGGCGTCCAGGCGGTGGAGTACGGGTACTACGGGGCGGGCAATGCGAACGGCAACCTGAACGACTTACGGGCGGTGACGACGCGGGTCGGCGGCCTGACCGGGACGGTGGTGAACACCAGCTACTATCGTTACTACAGGCCGAACGATCCGGTCGGCTACCAGGGTCAACTCAAAGCCGTAGTGGCCGGGGCCTCATTCGACCGCCTGGCGGTCGCCTACGCGGTGACATTAGCGACGGCGGACACGTTGACCGACGCCCAACTCGCCGTGTACGCCGACCGCGTTTACACGTACGACGTGTCCCTCTCCGCCACGAAAGGGCGCGTCACCTCTGTACTCGCTCAGGGGAATGGCTGCTCCGCGTGCTCGGGCGGACAGGGGCTGTACACGTACGGCTACGGCCGCAACCCGCGCTACGCCTCCATCAACCCGACCGAGTCGCCCGAGGTGGCGCAGAACGGGTGGGAGTGGGCCACCCTGGAGACCCTCCCCGACGGCAACAGCAATCGGGTGTATACGAACGCCAGCGGCCAGGCGATGCTGCGGGTGTACACGGAGACCTCGACCGGACAGCAGACGGAGGCGTACACCGAGTTCGACGCGCTGGGCCGGGTCCGCCGAGTGGCCGACGCGGTCGCCGTCACCGGTTGGGACGACCAATACGACGACCTGCTGCACGGCGTTTTGGGGAACTACCAGTTCTTGGCCGACGCTTCGGGGGCGGTGACCGAGTACGTGTACAGTTTGGCGACCACGGCGACGGCGACGACCGCCGGAGAGGTGGCCGGCTACCTCCGCCGCACCCAGGTGCGCCAGGGCGAGATGGCCCTGCTCGCCGTGCCCCTTTCCGGCCAGACGTACTTCGCGCGGACGGGGGCCGGCAGCACCATCTACCCCATCGCCGCCACCACCATCTACCCGATCGACCGGTCGACCGTCCCACTCGCGGCCGACGACTTCTCCGGCGGCTCCCTGGGCGCGGGCTGGACCTTGGCCGGGTCGGGCACCTGGGTGCAGTCCGGCGGCGTCCTCACCCAGACTGACAATGCGACGGGGCTGTCCTCGGGCGGGGTTTTCAAACAAGCCCACCTCACCGGTCAGGCCTGGAACTCGGACCAGGAGATCGTGGCCTCGATCCGGGTCGATTCCTGGTCGGTCGGATCCTTCGGCGAATGGGCGTCCGCCGGCGTCGGTGTCCGGGGCAACGCGGCGAACGGGTACGGATACTGCCTCGTCTTCCGGGAGGCCGGGTACGTCCGCTTCCAGGACAACTTCCACAACCTCGGGCCCCAGGTGGCGTTCACCTGGTCGCTCGGCACCTGGTACCGGATGCGGGTGCGGATCGAGGACAACGTCCTGTACGGGAAGGTGTGGGCCGCCGCCGATCCGGAGCCGGTCGGGTGGATGCTCGCCCTGGACGTGGCGGCGGCGGGGTGGACATCGTTGCCCACCGGCAACCCGCATCTGTTCGGCGGTATGTCGGCGGGCACCCCCGAACACATGTCTGCGTCGTTCGACGGCGTCTACGTGCCGGACATCGCCCTGCCGCCGGGGGAGACGACCTCGTACGCCTACACATGGTCGGCGGTCAGCCCGCTGCTGACGGCCTCGGTGACGGTGACGGCTCCGACCGTGTCCGTCGCCCAGAACGGTTCGGGGACACCCGACTCGTCGGTCACCAGTTACGACGACTCCGGTCGTCCGGTGTGGACGAAGGACGCGGCCGGGTTCATTCGCTACACGGCGTACGACCCCGTCACGGGGACCGTCGTCCGAACGATCATCGACGTGAACACGTCCCTGACTGGCGACTTCTCCGGCCTGCCGGCCGGGTGGACCACCCCGACCGGTGGCGGAGCGCACCTCAAAACCGATCGTACCGTCGATTCCATCGGCCGGGTGACCAAGACCGTCAGCCCGGCGGGGAGCATCGATTACTCCACCTACGACGATGCGAGTGAGTCGGCGAAAACCTACACCGGCTGGACGGGGTCGACGACCACCGGGCCCGTGAAACTGGTCCGCCGCGACCGGGTGGGTGGGGACGTGACGGTCGGCGCGGCCACGATCCGGTACACCTACGTCGAGACGCTCACCTACGCCCCGTCGTCCATTCCGGTGGACGGCTCCAGCCGTCCGACCGGGGCGGAGGCGGTGTCGAACATCCAGTCGCTGTCGCGCGAGTTTTTCAACCAGTCCGGCCAACTCGTCTGGCGTGACCAGTACTTCGATTTGACGGGCTTGAGTTACCTGGACGGGAGCGGGAAGCCGGTCTTCGCCCTGGGCACGGAAGGGGCGAACTTCCTCCGCACCCGCTACGGGTACGACAAGCGGGGGCGGCTGAGTCGCGCCCAGACCCCGGACGGCGTCATCACCCGCACCGTCCTCGACGGCCAGGGGCGGACGGCGAGCACCTGGCGCGGGACCAACGACACGCCGACGAGCGGGTACTGGAGCCCGACCAATCCGGCCGGGATGGTGCAGACGGCGGCGTACGAATACGACAACGGCACCGCCGGCGACGGCAACCTGACGAAGGTAACGCTCAAGCCGGGGGGCGGGTCGGCCGACCGGGTGACGGCGATGGCTTACGACTGGCGGAACCGGCTGGTCGTCACCAAGGAAGGTGTGGAGGCGACCGAGAGCGAGGCGGTGAACCGCCCCGTCACGTACTTCGACGTGGACAACCTGGGGCGGGCGATCCGCACCCGCGTGTACGACGGGGACACGGTGGCGTTCGCCGACGCCGACGGCAACGGGGTGCCGGACGCTCCGGCCGCCGCGCGGCTGCGGTCGCAGACCGACACCGCCTACGATTCCCAGGGGCGGGTGTACCGCACGACGACGGCGGCCGTGAACCAGGCGACGGAGGCGGTGTCCGCCACGCAGTGGGTCACCGACGCCTGGTACGACGCCCGCGGCCTGGCGGGGAAGACCCGAGCGGCCGACGGGCTGGTGACCAAGACGGCGTACGACGGGGTCGGCCGGACGCTCGCGATGTATTCGTCCGACGGCGGCGGCGACTCGTCCTGGGCGGACGCCTTCAACGTGGCCGGCGACACGGTCCTCGCCCAACAGGAACTGGCCTACGACGGCGAATCGCACGTCGTCCGGACGACGCGGCGCGACCGAGTGGACGGCCAGACCGGCACCGGGGCGCTCGGCACGCCGACCACGGGCGTCCTCGCCCGAGTGACGGACTCGGGGTTCTACTACGACGCGGCCGGCCGGCTGACGGCGACCGTGGACGTGGGCACCAACGGTGGCACCGCGTGGACCAGGCCTGGGACCGTCCCGACCCGCACCGACACGGAACTCGTCACGTCCGTCGGTTACGGAGCGAACGGCTTGTCTCTGGACGTGACCGACCCGCGCGGGATCACCACACGCACCGCTACCGACCTGCTCGGCCGCACCGTGTCGGTCACGAACGCCTACGGCACCGGCGACGCCTTCACCACCGCGTCCAAGTATGACGCGGCCGGGCGGCCGAGGCTCGTCACGGCCCCCGGCGGTCGCACCACCAAGTACGCCTACGACTCCCTCGGCCGCGTGGGGAGCGTGATCGAGCGGGTCGGCACCGCCTTTCAGCGGACGACGGCGTACGAGTACGACAACCTGGACGCCGTGGTTCGGATGACGGACGCGGCGGGGATGACGACGGGGTACGCGCGGGATGTCGTCGGGCGGTCGGTGTCCGTAACGCAGGCCGCCGGGACGCCGCTGGACCGCACCGCGACGACCGCGTTCGACGCCCTCGGCCGCACCGTGTCCGTCACCGACCCGCGCGGGAACGCGACCGGGTACGCCTACGACGACCCGGCGATCGCCGTCACCCGGACCGACGCCGTCGGGTACGCTTGGGTCACCTCGTACGACAAGGCCGGTCGAGTCACCGGTCAGGCGGATCCGTACGGCAAGACGACCGTCACCGCCTACGACCTTCTCGGTCGCGTCGTGTCCGTCACGGACCCGCTCGGTCACGCCAGAACGTTCCAGTACATGGTGAACGGGTCCGAGAACCGCGTCACCGACGCCCTGTCGAACACCACGAAGACGGCGTACGACCGGCTCGGCCGGGTCGCCTCGACGAGCGACGCCCTCGGCAACACCGTCGGCTACGCCTACGACCGCAACGGCAATGTCGTCACGGCGACGGACGCCAAAGGGGTCGCGACGGCGTTCACCTACGACAACTTGGACCGCACGATCACCGTGACTGCGGCGGTCGGCAAGGCGGAGCAGCGGGCGACCACCTCCGCCTACAACTCGTCCGGCGACCTGGTGACGGTCACCGACGCCATCGGCCGGGTGACGCGGTACGGGTACGACGCGGCCGGCCGGCAGGTCAGCCGCACGGCCGCGGATGGCACCGCCGACGCATTCACCGTACGGACGGCCTACGACCTGCTCGACCGGGTCGTGAGTGTCACTGTCCCCGGTTCGCGCACCACCGGTTCCGTTTACGACCTCCTCGGCCGGTTGACGAAGACGACCGAGTCGGTGGACTCCGCCCTGGAACGGGTGACGGCGTACACTTACGACGCGAACGGCAACCGGCTGACGGTGACCGACCCGCTCGGCCGCGTGACGGCGACCGCTTACGACAAGCTGAACCGGGCAACGACGACGACCGACGCCCAGAGCGGGGTGGTGACGGTGGCGTACGATAAGGCCGGGCGGCAGGTGTCGCTGACCGACCCGACCGGCAACGTGACGCAGTGGGGGTACGACGACGCCGGGCGGAAGACGAGCGAGACGGACCCGCTGGGCAAGGCGACGGGGTACGCCTACGACGCCGCCGACCGGCTGGTCACCGTGACCGACCGCACCGGGCGGACGCGGACCTACGGGTACGACGCCGCCGGGCGGACGACCTCGGACATGTGGAAGTCGTCGGGCGGGTCCACGATCCAGACGAACACGTACACCTACGACGCGAACGGCAACCAGCTCACGGCGAACAACTCGAACGCCAATTACACCCTCGGGTACGACAACCTGAACCGGGTGGTGAGCGTGAGCGGCCCGTTCGGGGTGACGCAGGCGTTCGCCTACGACGCGGCCGACAACCGGCTGACGGCCACCGACAACCAGGGCGGGGCGACGACCAGCACGTACGACAACCTGAACCGGCTGAGCAGTCGCATCCTGGCGGTGAGTGGGACGAACGCCGTTAAGGCGGTGTGGACGTACACGGCGGCCAGCGACGCTGACACGCAGAGCCGATCAGCGTGGGTGAGCGGGGCGTGGAGCGCGGCCGGATCGACGGTGACCACTACCGACCCGCTCGCCCGGACCACCGCCCTCGTCCACAAGAACGCCGCCGGGGCGACGGTCGGCGGGTCGAGTTACGCGTACGACTCCGGCGACCGAATCACCAGCCAGACGATCAACGGGACGACCCAGACGTTCGGGTACGACGGCCTCGACCAGGTGACGAACAACAACGGCGCGACGGTCAGCTACGACAAGAGCGGCAACCGGACGACGAGCGGGTACGTGGTCGGTGCCGGCAACCGGGTGACGAGCGACGGGGTGTGGAGCTACACCTACGACAACAATGGCGCTGTCATCGGCAAGAGCAAGTCGGGCGAGGCGTGGGCGTACACCTACGACCTGAACGGACAGATGACCTCGGCGTCCAAGTCGGCCACCGTCGGCGGCACCGTGACCGACAGCGTCGCCTACGCCTACGACGCCTGGGGCAACCGCGTGTCGCGGGTGCAGACGGGGACGACGAGTTCCACCGAGCGGTACGTGGTGGACGGGTGGGACACGGCCAAGGGGAAGGCCGCCGGCACCGAGAACTTCGACACGACCATCGACCTGAACTCGTCGAACGCGGTGACGGCGCGGCGGGTGTTCGGGGCCGGGTTCGATAATGCGGTGGCTCGACGGGACTCGAGCGGCGCGGTAACCTGGTACGGGGCCGACGCGCTCGGGTCGGTGCGGCAGGTCTTTGACAACTCGGGAGCGGTGACGGGCAGCCGCGTGTTCGACGGGTTCGGGGTGGTGACGGTCACCAGTGGCACCGGGCTGGATCGCTACGCCTACACCGGTACCGTGACGGACCCGCTGACCGGCCTCGTGGGCGACAACGCGCGGGTGTACGACCCGACCACCGGCCGCTGGCTCAGCCCGGACCCGAGCGGCTTCGCCGCCGGCGACGCCAACCTGTACCGCTACCTCGGCAACTCCCCCACGGGCCTGACCGACCCCAGCGGGTTGGTCGAGAAGGACTTTTTCGGGCGCACGACGGTGCTCGGGTACGACAACCCCGGCATCCGCATCAACGGCATCGGGCGGATTATCAATGGCGTCGAGATCGCCGGTATCGGCGGGCCGGTTGGTGCGATCTACGGGCTCGACGTGGCCTTGCACGGCGCGCTTGATCTCTTGACCGGCGAGTATCATCCGACGTTCACGGCTCAGGCGCTGGATGCCCTGACGGGCACGAACTGCGCGAGCAAATACGAGGAAATGTTCGACCAGGCGTACTCGTTGATCCGGGGCGTCCAGATGGCCCCCCAATTGATCAAGGCGGTCGCGAAGGGCGGGTGGAATGTGGCTCGTGGGGTGTGGTCGGCGACCGGGTGGACGGCCGGGAAGTTGGCCGTCGCGACCGGCACGCGAGACACCCTGTACGGGTTCAAGGGGCTCGGCGAAGGCTTCAACTCGTCGCTGCGGAACTGGCTCAAGGCGTGCTTCGCCGCCGGGACCCCAATCCGCACCCCAGACGGCAGCAAGTTGATCGAGGACATCGTGGCCGGCGACTGGGTGCTCAGCCGGGACGAGTTCGACGCCGAAGGACCGGTGGTGCCGCGGCGGGTCGAGGAGGTGTTCGTCCGCAACGGCCTGATCTGGGAAATCCGCCTGGACGGGCAGGTCATACGGAGCACGGCGGAGCACCCGTTCTTCCGTCAGAGCGACGGTTGGGTGCCGCTAAACCAGGTGCGTGTGGGCGACCGGTTGCTGAGTGAAGGCGGGGAGTGGCTGGTCGTCGAAGGGATTCGCGACACCGGTGACTTCGCTCCGGTGTACAACTTCCGCGTCGCCGAAGACCACACCTACTTCGTCGGCTGCGACGAGTGGGGCTTCGCCGTCTGGGCGCATAATAACACCGCCTGTTTCGGGGCCATTGATGACTTAATCGTGGGTGGAAGATCCGCCACCAATACACTAAAGATCAACGCATTGACGGCTAAAGAGATTAAAGTCGCCCTGGATAATATATTTGGACGTACTTCCAGTCTCGCCGGACCACGAGAAGCAACCTCTGGAGTGATCTACGTCCTGCGAGACGCTGTCACGGGAGAGGTCTTCAAGGTTGGGAAGACGACAACCAGCCTTGCTGCGGGACGGTTCAAGTCGTACAAAGATGGTATTGGCTCTCTTGAGAAGCGAGGGGCTAGTGTTGAGTTGGTGGTCGATTTCGTGCGACTTAAGGCGTCTGGGAAAGATGCGACTGGGATCCGGCAGGCTGAAGAAACGCTACGTGCTTCTTACGGCGGTGACATACATGGACAGCTTCTCTGGGACAACACGGTTTTACGCGGGATCGGAACTCGACTAGGCTTCTCAGGACAAGGTGTCCCCTGGAAAAACCCTGTGTCGTTTGCAAACTGGCAGCAGCGACAATCTTCTTGGTTCTTCACCGATGGTGCCGGTATCTGACGCGAAGGCGTTTGCCGTGCCGCCAGTGAATAGAGATGTCTCGATGAATGACATTATTAAGCAACGATTTGCCCAGGCTAAGGCCGGTTATGCGATTGATCATCGCTATAACATTTTGCCCAGTGAATCCCACGGATTCACTTGCGGTAAAGTTGCTGATCGTCAGGCGATTGCAGTACAGATTCAATCCCAATGGTGCGTGGCATACTTTTTGGATTCAGGTGTGTTCCTTGAGTTCGAGAGTATTCCACTCGCCAGTTTTGAAGATCTTAGACGAACCCATCTTACTGAAAGTCGCGTCTCCGTGATGCGCTTCTCGGTTCCAGGATGTGCAATTGGAATTACACCCTTCCCGGATCATCTTCAGCGATTTTTCGTGAGTACCGATAGCTATATTCTATCCATGTACTCGAAAAACGGAGTGATGACCCAGGAGCAAATTGAGTCCGCGATGAGTGATGAACTCGATGAGGTCGATCAGTGGCTTGACGATGGCATGTTTGTTTTTTATTGCAATGACGAGCACTGGATGGATTGCGATGGCAATGTCGTTACGTCTTAGTGACTGTCCCATAAGGGGTGGTTGGGTGCGTAAAATGGTCCATGCGAACCCAAACCTACCCGAGCGACGTGACGGACGGGCAGTGGCGGCTCATCGAGCCGCACATCCCCGTCTACCCCGGCGGCCGGCCCCGCACGACCGACCTTCGGGATGTCACCGACGCCGTCTTCTACGTGCTGCGAACCGGTTGCCAGTGGCGGTACCTGCCCAAGGACTTCCCGCCCAAGAGTACGGTGTGGCGGTACTTCGACGAGTGGCGGCACAACGGCACGCTCGACGCCATCCACGACCTTCTCCGCACGAAGGTCCGCACCGCCGAGAAGCCGTACTCCCCGCGGACCACCGCCAGCGTGGACAGCCAGTCGGTGGACGCGACATCCGGGGGCGAGCAGCGGGGGCGGGACAACGCCAAGAACGTCGACGGGCGGAAACGCCACATCGTCGTGGATTCCTTGGGTTTGCTGCTGGCGGTGTTGGTGACGGCCGCGAGCGTCGATGACGCCAAGGCGGCCGCCGAGTTGTTCGGTCGGCTGGACGGCCAACCGATGGGGAAGGTGACGCGGGTGTTCGCGGATAGCAAGTATCACAACTACGCCCTGTACGAGTGGGTCGAGACGAACGCCCGTTGGGAGTTGGTCATCGTCCGCCGCCCGGACGGGTCCAAGGGGTGGGTGAAGTTGCCGCTCCGGTGGACGGTGGAGCGGACGTTCGCCTAGCTGGGGACGTGCCGGCGGTTGACCAAGGACCGGGAGAAGACGGTGCGGTCGAGTGAGGCGTTCGTCAAGTTGGCTATGATCCACCTCATGCTCAACCGGCTCGCTCCCAAAGGCATTGATGCCGAGTTTCAATACCACACCGCGGCCTAACCCCATTATGGGACAGTCACTTAATTCGTGAATCCGTTGTGACATTGAATTGTGGGATCTGAAATTGTGCAGTCTAGTTTTCCGTACCATGTTCGTAACCTTGTGAATCCAATTTGGGATTCGTGGCGTGAAGAAATCCCTCAAGACCGAGAAGGAATATGTTGCGATTAACAAAATACAGTACGTCACGTCGAGCGCATTCATTCCGCTATTAGTGGAGCGGAATTGTTCACTCATCGTGTCCACATACCATGCTGGACGAGTGGCCGTCCTCGGCTTCCACGATAACTCGCTAGTATGCGAGTTCCACGCCTTTGAATCGGCGATGGGGATGGCCAATTGCTTTGAACGGGTGGCCATCGGTACCCGTCACGAGGTTGTCTTCCTCGGTTCCGAGCCGGCCCTAGCCGTCGATATTGCACCCACCGGCCAGTACGATGCCTGCCTACTCGTTCGCAAGACTATTCACACCGGTACCATCGCCGTTCACGAGATGGCGTTCGTCGGTGACGAACTATGGGTGGCGGCCACGCTGTTCTCGTGCCTGGCCACCCTGGACGACCGGCACAGCTTCGTCCCCCGGTGGAAGCCGCCCTTCGTCTCGGCACTCAGCCCGGATGACCGCTGCCATCTGAACGGGATGGCCACCGAGCCGGGCAGCGGACCGGTGCGTTACGTCACCTGTCTGGGGGAGACAGACACGCCCCAGGGGTGGAGGGCGAACAAGGCGACCGGCGGAGTTATCGTGGACGTGGCGAGTGGCGAAATCGTCAGCCGTGGGCTGTGCATGCCCCACTCCCCCCGGCTGTACGACGGTCGTCTGTGGGTCCTCGACTCCGGCCGCGGTGAACTTCAGACAGTGGACTTGGCGACCGGCCAGCGGACCACCGTGGAGAGGTTCCCCGGCTACCCACGGGGGCTGGACTTCCACGCCGGGTACGCCTTCGTCGCCCTGTCCCGCATCCGCGAGACCTCCGTGTTCGGCGGCATCCCCATCGCCGAGAAGAGGGACGAGTTGAAGTGCGGACTGGCCATCGTGGACTTGCGGTCCGGTCGCACAGTGGCCACCTTCCAGTTCCTCACCGGCGTCGAGGAACTGTTCGACGTGAAGGTACTTCCGGGCGTCCGCTGCCCGGCCCTCCGTGGCCCGACCCCCCACGCCGACAACCATCCGCCGATCTGGCTGATACCGCCCCTGCGAACCTGATCCCCACCCAGGAGTATTCCCGATGCCCGCCCGCCCCCGTTATTGGACATCCCTCTTCGGCACCGGTACCGCCCCGACCCCCGGAGATCCGCGGCCGCATTCCAAGCCGCGAACCCGGCTCGACCTCCAGCAGTTGGAGGACCGGACCACCCCGGCCGTCGGGTTGCTGAAGGACATCGCCGCCTCGGCCGCCGACTCGGCCCCGGCGGTCCTGACGGCGGTCGGCAACGTCCTCTACTTCACCGCCACCGACGGGACGAACGGGCGGGAACTGTGGAAGACCGACGGCTCGACTTCCGGCACCGTGCTGGTCAAGGACATCCGTGCCGGCGCGACCGGGTCCGATCCGGCGGGTCTGACGGCCGTGGGCGGTACTCTTTTCTTTACGGCCAACGACGGGGTGAACGGCCGCGAGCTTTGGAAGACCGACGGGACGACCGCCGGCACCGTCCTGGTGACGGACATCTACGCCGGGCTGACCGGGTCCGCACCGGCGAGCCTGACCGCCGTGGGAAGCGTGCTGTTCTTCTCCGCCGACGACGCGACGGGGGGCCGCGAGCTTTGGAAGAGCGACGGCACGGCCGCCGGAACCGTCCGGGTGAAGGACATCCGGAGCGGCACCACCGGCTCCTCGCCGGACGGGTTGAAAGCGGTGGGCGGCACGCTGTTCTTCACCGCCGACGACGGCACCAACGGACGCGAACTGTGGAAAACCGACGGCACGACCGGCGGTACGGTCTTGGTGAAGGATGTGCGATCCGGGGCGGGGAACTCATACCCGAGGGAACTGACGGCGGTGGGCGGCACGCTGTTCTTCTCCGCCGATGACGGCGCGAACGGCCGCGAACTGTGGAAAACCGACGGGACGACCGGCGGCACGGTTCTGGTCAAGGACATCGGCACCGGGGCGAGTTACGGCTCCTACCTGCACGACCTGACGGCGGTCGGCAGCACCCTGTTCTTCTCCGCCTATGTGCCGGCGTCCGGCTACGAGTTGTGGAAATCGGACGGCACTGCCGGCGGGACCGTCATTGTCAAGGATGTTCGCCCCGGCGCGGGGGACGGGAATCCGACCGGCCTGACGGCGGCGGGTGGCACCCTGTTCTTCTCGGCGGACGACGGCACCAACGGGGCGGAACTGTGGAAGAGTGACGGCACCTCCGGCGGGACGGTGCTGGTCAAGGACATCCGTGCCGGAGCAAATGGCTCCGGCCCCCAGTCGTTTACGGCCCCCCAGGGCGTGCTCTACTTCACCTCCGACGACGGGGCGAACGGCACCCAGGTGTGGACCAGCGACGGCACCGCCACCGGCACCGTCCTCGTCACCCCCCCAGGAGCGGCGACGGTAGCCCCCCAGCAGATGGCCGTGCTGGCGAGCGGCAAACTGTTCTTCGCCGCCACGACCGCCGCCACCGGGAACGAACTGTGGCGGCTCACGTTCCCGTTCGCCGACGACTTCAACCGCTCGAACGCCTCGACGTTGGGCGGTAACTGGGTGACCCAAGTGGGCACGGTCGGCGTCTCGTCGAACACCGCCGCCGGCCAGGTGTCGGGGGCGAACGTGGCCACCCTGAACGGGGCGAGCGCGGCCGACGTGACGGTGTCGGCGGTGGTGAAGGCGCAGACGGGCACGCTGTCGGCGATCGGGTTGGCGGCCCGGTACACCGGCACCGGCGGCACGGGCGACACGAACATGTACTGGGGGGCGCTGAACGCGTACAGCAGCACCCAGTACCTGGCCTCGATCTGGAAGAACGTGGGCGGCACGTGGAGCCAGATCTCCTACAACGCCAACCCGATCACGGCGGCGGCGGCGGTCGGCAAGACGCTGGCGTTCGAGGTGATCGGGGCGTCCCTGCGGTTGTACTACGACGGGGCCCTGTACACGTACGTCACCGACACGTCGCTGACCGCCGCCGGGTCGGTCGGCGTCCGCACCGGCCTGGGGGCGGCGGTGGACGACTTCGCCGCGGCGGCGGTGCCGGCGGCCGCCCTGCCGTTCGCGGACGCCTTCACGTATACCGCCCCGCGGACCACCCTGTCCACCGCCTGGCAGGAGCGGATCGGCTACTTCTCGGTGGCCGGCGGCACCGCCGCCGGCCAGGTGTCGGGGGCGAACGTGGCCACCCTGAACGGGGCGAGCGCGGCCGACGTGACGATCACTTCCGACCTGTTCTTCACCGCCGCCGGCCAGGTGGCCGGTCTGATCGCCCGGTACGCGGGGGCAAGCGGTACGGGTGACCAGAACTATTACGTCGCGGACCTGGTCCCGCAGACGAACGGCGACGCCTTGGTCCGCCTCATGAAGGACGTGAACGGCACGAAGACGACGCTCGCCAGCACCACCGTCGCCGGCTACTTCCCCGGCGCGACCTTCCCGCCGACGACGGCCCCAAAACTCCGCTTCCAGTTGATCGGCACGCAGTTGAAGGTGTACCTCGACAACCTGGGCACCCCACTGCTGACCGCAACGGACTCGACCTTCACCGCTGGAGCGATCGGAATCCGCTTGAGCCAGAGTGCCGCCGCGGACAACTTCTCCGCGTCCTGACCCGCGGCTGGTCGAGTTCCGGCCACTTATGTGGGGCGATACGGAATACGGGACGGAATCGGAGAAGGCGGAACAACTCCAGATCACGCAGTCTGAAGTCGTTACCGCCGCAAGTGGCAACTTCGGAGTGGGAAACGCTCACCGGGACGGGAGTTGTTGCAGGCGCAGAGGAATATCGATATTCGGTCTGTCGAACCGAGGGTCGGCCAACTTCGCGTTCGTAAAAATTCTCGGCATGGCAACGCCAGTAGAGGGACGGTCGGGTATGGGTCAGCGGGCCGCTGAAAACGTGGCCCTCGTACGGGAGGGAATCGAATCGGAGACAGAACACCTATGCTGTGAACGCCGGTTGTGCCACGTGAAGGCGTCACGCCACTTCCTCATGACGGTTCCGACGACGAGCAGGGGGAGGCTGGCGCGGTTATACTTTGGCATCAAGTCGATTTCCCAAGATGCCGACACGACCGTCAAGACGGTACAATCCACTTTCTCTCTTGGAATACACCACGACCCCAAACTTGGCGGACGCCCGTGCCGAAACCCTCGACCAAACCTGTCTCTACTCCCGAAATCGAGCCACATCCGCCCTACGAACTGCGCATCTCCCGGCTCACGGTCGATAAGCTGGGAGTCAAACTCTACGACAAGGTGAGCGCGGTCGTCGCCGAGTTGGTCGCCAACGGGTACGACGCCGACGCTGAACACGTCTGGATCGAACTCCCGCTGAGCACTGTGCTGGCGCGGCGGAACGGGAATACGGAAGAGACCGAAGAAGAAGGCTGGGTCATTACCGTCAAGGACGACGGCCACGGCATGACGCCCGAAGAAGCGATTGCGTGCTTTCTGAGAGTCGGCCGGGACCGGCGGATGTCCCCTGGAGGAGCGCTGTCCCGGAAGAAGAAGCGTCCTGTCATGGGCCGGAAAGGCATCGGCAAGCTCGCTCCGTTCGGCATCTGCCAGAAGATGGAGATCATTTCGTCGGGAGGTAAGAAGACGTCCGCGGGGTATCTCACCTCGCACTTCTTCCTGGATTACCACGACTTGATGAAGGACGAGGAAACCTCCGTGCCCCTCTTGGCGGGGGAAAGGGACGGCACCTACGAGGACAAGCGTGGCACGGTCATCAGTCTCTCTTGCTTCCTGCCGAAGAAGGTTCCGGACGCGGACACGTTCCACCGTCAACTCGCCTCGCGGTTCGTCTTCGCGCAGCCGGACTTCAAGATCATCGTTCAGGATACGCGCGACCCAGAGACCAACCCGCCTCGGAAGGTGGAGCCGGT
>JAYTTN010000481.1:0-1383 GCA_043745295.1 Fimbriiglobus sp.
AGGCGCAAACACGTCGGGCTTACGCCTCGACGCTGACCGTTGATAAACTTGAAGCCGTTGATTGATGGCGGTCCGCGCTCCACTCCGAAGCGTCGCGTCGCGGCTAAACGGTCGCTCGCTACCGCCGCTCGTACACGTTCCCCGGCAGTCGGCGAATTGCCTTCTTCATCTCCAACTGCAAAAACACGCCGCTGAGTTCGGCGGCGCCCTTGCCCAAGTGGCGGCAAATCTCATCGACGTGCAGCGGGTCCGTCAATGCGTCCCACACCAGTTTGGCGGTGCCGTCCAGCGTCGGCGGTTCCGGTGTTGGCGCGGGGGGCGGCGGGGCTTCCGTGAACAGGTCCGGCTGACGGGCGGCGGCGGGGAGCTTGGGCGTGCGCAGGCCCTTGAGGTCTTCCAACAGGTCGTCCGCGTCGCGGATGAGGCGGGCGCCGTCCCGCAGGAGTTTCAGCGAGCCGGCGCTGGTCATGCTGTCCGCGTTGGCGGGGAGGATGAACAGTTCCCGCCCCTGCTCCGCGGCGTGCCGGGCGGTGATGAGCGCCCCGCTCTGGGCGTTGGCCTCGATGACGACGACCGCGACCGACAGCCCGCTGATGAGCCGGTTGCGGGTGTGGAACATGCCGCGCTGCGGGGGCAAGCCCATCGGGGCCTCGGTGAGGAGCGCCCCGCGGCCGCGGACTTCCTGGGCCAAACCGACGTGTTCCGGCGGGTAGATTCGGGACAGGCCGCCGGCCAGCACGGCCAGCGTGCGGCCGCCGGCCTCCAGCGCGCCGCGGTGCGCCTCGCCGTCAATCCCGAGCGCCAGCCCGCTGACGACGGTGTACCCGGCCCGCGCCAAACTCCCGGCGAGTTGCCGGGCCGCTTTTCGCCCGTACCCGGTGCAACTGCGGGAGCCGACGATGGCGACCGCCTTCTCGTCTTCCGGCGTATAGTCCCCGGCGAGGTACACCACCGGCGGGGCGTCTGGAAGCGTGCGGAGTGATTTGGGGTAGGCGTCCGCCACGCGGGGGATGATCGTCACGCCCGCGTCGGCGGCCCGTTGCAGCTCGGCCGATGGGTCCACCGTCCGCAGGGCGTCCGCGAATTGCCGGGCGGTCTTCTCGCCGACGTGATCGACGCCGAGGAGTTGGGCTTCCGTCGCCGCGACGGCCGCGGCCGCCGACCCGAAGCGGTCGAGCAGGGCCTGCGTGAGTTTCGGCCCTAGGCCGGGCACGAGGGTGAGCGTCACCCACGCACGCAACTCGGCGTCGGCCGGCGACATGAGATGCCTTTGCTTTCGCCCCCCCTCCGCTTCGGAGAGGGGGCCGGGGGGCTTACAGGGGTAGGTCAGGCGAGAGCGAAGAATTCAGGCGGAAGTCGCAATAGTGCGACCATGCCGCGTTT
>JAYTTN010000482.1:0-5061 GCA_043745295.1 Fimbriiglobus sp.
GTGCGTGGCCGGCGGGTTCGCCGTCATCCTCCTCGGCTTCGTGGCGTTCTGCTACGCCGTCTACCCGAAAGACCCGTCGGCGTTCCAGTTGCGGCATCCCCTGCTGGCCGAGACGGTCGCGCAAGCCGGGCGGGCGATCCGGTACTACACCCGGCGGACGGGCGGGTTGGGGTACGCCGCACTGCTGGTGTTTCCCCGCGACGGCAGCCCGCCAGCCGTCGCGGAGTTGCTGGCGAGCCGAGGGCCGAAAAGCAGCTCGCCGCCCCGCTGTCTGCTCCTCGACTGCGCCAGCGCGGGCGAGGTGAATGGCGGAAGCGGGGAGAAGTCGGACGACGAACGGGGGGCGTGGCTGGAGTTGGCCCGCCGGCTGTACGCCCAGTGCATCGTCCAGGCGGTGGAGTGCCGGGCCGCCGGCCTCGGCCCGCCGAAGCGGGTGCGGACGGCGACCGACGCCGGCGGCGTCATCCTCGACTACCTACACCCGCCCCGCCCGGCCGAGCCGGATTACCTCCTCTTCGGCCTCTCGCAGGCGGCCGCCGAAGTGACCAGCCGCCGATTCGACGACCACTTCGACATGCTCCGCGACGCCCTGCGGCGGATCCTGCCGGACAAAGCCGCTCTCGGCCCGGCGTTCGCCCCACCGGACGGCCACGACCTGGCGGCGGTAGTCGATGCCGCGTCGGCCGTCGCCGCCCGCCTGCCCGACCCGCCGACGTGACACTTTTCAGGCTTTCCGCCCGTTTGTCCAAAGGTGCGGCCGCTTCGGGCGAAGTGTACTTGGAGAGCGTAGGGTCGGGTCGCCCCGAACCCCGTCACGTCGGTTGTGTCATCGTCGGGGGGTAGGCGGCGTACTGTCGGGAAGGACGGGGGTAAATCCGACCGCCGCCCCCGCGAATACCCTACTGACGGCGTCACCACCGGAGTTCGCGGCCATGAATCTGGACATCTGGGAAACCGTCAAGGTCGTCCTCGCCCTGGTGGGCGGCGCGCTGCTCGTGTACCAAGTCGTGGCCGTCGTCACCAAGCACGCGCCCCTGCGGGAGGTGGTGAACCCGCACCGCGTCAAGTTCTTGTGGCTCGCCGCGCCGGCGGTCATCGGCGTCGGGGCGGGGGCGCTGCGGTATGCCGTCGGGTCGTGGGATCCGGACCACCTGTGGCGGGCCGTCAACCCCATCTTCAACCAGCTGCCGACTGACGGGTACGTCAAGGCCGCCCTCATGATCATCCTGCTGGGCGTGTTCGGGCTGGGCGGGTCGGCCCTGTTCTGCTACTGCCTGTACCCCCGCGATCCGAGTTCGTTCCGGGCCGGCCGCGGCCGCACCCGCGACCAGGTGCTGGCCGAGGCGAAGCGGGCCATCAGCCACTACACCAACCAGACCGGCGGGCTGGACTACGGCGCGGCCATCGTACTGCCGTCCCCCCCGGCGGAACTGCCGACCGTGGACGAGTTGCTGAAGACGACGGAGAAGGGGGCCGCCGCCCGCGGCTACCGGCTGATCGAGCGGGTGGACGAGGACGACCTGCGGACGACGGGGGAGGTGCGGCACATCGCCACGATCCAGAAGGCGGACCAGCAGCAGCTCCGCCGCCAGTGGCTCGAACTCGGCCGCACCCTGTACGCGCAGATGCTCCAGCAGTCGGCGAGCGGGTCGGCCGAGCGGGGCCACCTGAGCGGCGTCGAGGCGGCCCGCATCCGCTGGCGGCAGGGCGGCGTCCTCATCGAGTTCCTCCACAAGTACGAGCCGAACCAGCCGGACGTGATCGTGTTCGGCATCACCATCAACGAGCGGGAGGAGCAGAACGGCCGGTTCGACGAACACTTCGACATGCTCGTCGAGGCGCTCAAGCGGATCGCCCCCGACCGCGACTCGCTCGGCCTCGCGTGCGACGTGCCGGCGGCGGCCGTATCCCGCTCGTCGGCGGTCCTGCAACTGCCGGCGGCGTGACGGCGGGCGGAATCGGCGGGTTCGGCACGGTTCTTGTAGACTACTTCCATCCCACCGCACTCCGGCAGACGAGCCTCATGGATTTCGATCTGAAGCACGCGACCAAGACCGTCTTCGCCGTCGCCGGCGCGGCCATGCTGCTGTACCAGGCGGCAGCCGCCTTCTACCGCGGCGCGCCGCTGCGGATGGTGGTGAACCCGTACCGCCGGCAGTGGCTGGTGGCCGGGTTCAGCGTGATGGTGGTCGCGTACAGCGGCATCGCCCTGTCCGCCGGCAACAAGTGGGACCCGGAGTCGATCATCACCGAATTGCATCCGGAACTGAAGGACGGGAAGACCGAGCCGCGGGTGGTCGTCGCCGCCCTATTCCTGCTGCTGGGGCTGGGCCTCATGGGGTCGGTCGCCTACTGCTGGTGGGTGTACCCCCGCGACCCGAAGTCGTTCGACGTGGGCAAGCAGCCGCCGGACGCCGCCGTCAAGAACGTCGTCCGCGCCCTGCACCACTACGTCACCCGCCCCGGCGGGCTGGAGTATGCCGCCGTCATCGCCCTGCCGCCGTCCGGTGCAGTCCCCATGCCGACGGTCGAGCAGTTGATCGCCAGTCACGGCGCGTCCGGCCCGGACGCGCCGCCGTACCGCCTGCTGGAGTGGATTAGCGAGGGCGAGTTGAAGGGCATCCGGCGGAAGCGGCACCTGGAGGCCGGCGACCGCCGCGAGCTGGCCGCCGACCGCGCCGTGTGGCTGACCCTGGCCCTCGCCACACACCCCCGCGCCCGCGAGCAGGCGGTGCCCTGCCTCCAGAGCGACCTGGGCGACGTGACCCTGATCCAGACCCGCACCCGGTTCGGCGGACTACTGCTGGAGTACCTGTACCCGTCGAAGGACGGCGAGCCGGACTTCCTCCTGTTCGGGGTGACGATGAACTCCGGGGAGACCGAGGGGAACCGTTTCTACGAGCACTTCGCCATGCTGCGGCGGGCGGTGCGGTATCTGCTGCCCGACAAGTACTCGCTCGGGCCGACCGTGTTCCCGACCGAACTGGCCGTGTCCGCCGCCCCGCCACCCCCGTCCCCGCCGACGGTGCCGGCCGATATCCTGCCGCCCGACGGCGCAGAGGCCACCGGCCTGCCGGTCGGCGGAACCACGATGGCGGACATCGAGGGCGCGGAGAACCCGGACGACGCGCCGCCCTCGCTGGTCGAACCGCCCGTCTCCTCCGACCCCGTCCCGTGAGTGGAATCGTGTCAAAGGCCGCATGGAAAGTGACACCCGTGGTTGGGCCGCGACCACCTCAATGCTCCCCGCTCCGCGGCACTTCGGCCAGTTTGCGGACGGCGCGGATTAGCCCGGCGGCGGTGAACTCGGTGGCTTCGGCGGCGACCGGGTAGCCGCACTCCCGCACCGCATCGCCGGTGATGGGGCTGATGGCGACCAGTTTCACTTCGCCCCGGTTCACCCGGCCGCGAATCACGTCGTCGAACGCCCTCAGCACCGCACGCGCGATGTTGGAGCTGCTCAGCGTGACGAACTCGATCTCGCCCCGGCGGAGAGCCGCGAACGTGTCGTCCTCCGGATCGATGGCGTCCACTTGGTCGTACACCGTCACCTGCTCCACGGTCGCCACCTTCGCCAGGCCGTCGTTCAGCACTTCGCGGCCCCGGTTCGCCCGCGCCAGCAGCACCCGCGTGCCCACGACCAGCGGCGACAGCACGTCGATTAGTCCCTCGGCCGAGAAGGTCGCGTCCGGCACGGCGTCGGGGTTCAGCCGGTACTCGCGGAGGGCGTCGGCGGTTTTCGGCCCGATGGCGGCGATGTTCACCGCACCCAAGTCCCGCAGGTCGCGGCCGACGGCGAGCAGGCGGTCGAGGAAGAAGCGGACGCCGTTCGCACTGGTGAAGACGAGCCAGTCCCAGGCGGGTTCGCGCAACTTGCCGAGCGCGGCGTCCAGCGGGCCGAGGTCGGCGGGGTAGCGGACGGTCATCGTCGGCAGGACCGACGCCACCGCGCCGAGGTGTTCCAGTTGCCGGACCATGCCTTCGGCCTGATGTTTCGGCCGCGTCACCAGCACCCGCCGGCCGAAAAGGGGGCGGCGCTCGAACCACGACTTCGGCAGCTTGTGCCGCACCGATTCGCCGATCAGGATCAGCCCCGGCGCTTCCAGGCCGGCGGCGCGGCGGGCCTGTTCGAGGGTGGCCAGCGGCGACGCGCACGACCGCATCTCGCCGGTGCTGGCCCGCTCGACGATGACCGTCGGCGTGTCGGCCGGCTTTCCGTACTTCATCAGTTCGGAGATGAGGATCGGCAGGCGGGCCACGCCCATGTAGATGGCCAGCGTGCCGGGGAACTTGGCCAGCGCTTCCCAGTCCAGCTTGCCGCCCGGCTTCTGCGGCAGTTCGTGCCCCGTGACGAGCGCGACGGCGCTGGTGTGCAGGCGGTGCGTGAGCGGGATGTCGAGGTACGCGGCGGCGGCCAGCGCGGCCGTCACGCCCGGCACGATCTCGTACCCGACGCCGGCGGTGCGGAGCGCTTCCGCTTCCTCCCCGCCGCGACCGAAGACGAGCGGGTCGCCGCCCTTCAGCCGCACGACGGTTTTGCCGTTCCGGGCCGCCTCCACCATGCGGTTGAAGATGTGCGGGTACTTGTCCGGGTGCTGGCCGGGCAGGTCGCGGACGCAGACGGTCTCGGCGGCCGGGTTGGCGAAGTCGAGCAGCCGGCGGGGGACGAGCTGGTCGAACAGGACGAGGTCGGCGCGTGCCAGCAGTTCGGCCGCGCGGACGGTGAGCAGGCCGGGGTCGCCGGGACCGGCCCCGACCAGGAAGACGCGCGGCTCGGTGGGATCGTCCATCCCGGTCAGGATAGCGGTGCGACAGGGGACGCCAATGGAGAGAAGACCTCACCCCCCGGCCCCTATCCGGGAATGGAGAGGGGGGTGTTCGACTGGCAGACGTGGCGGGTGGCAGAGATACGCTGCCCGTGAGATCCGACTGCCTCCCGACACTCTCCTGTACGGAAAGGGAGGCTAGAGCGGACTTCCAGGTGGTGTAGCGTCGGCGGACGCGATTTGGTAGACCGGTGGGGACCACGGAGGGTTGCCCATGCGGACGTACTCGATGGAC
>JAYTTN010000483.1:0-19248 GCA_043745295.1 Fimbriiglobus sp.
CTTGCGAGCGGGTCCGCACGACCCGCTCGCAAGCTCGCGGCGACGAACGTCGGTTCCACCACCATTCTACGAAGGCCGCCCGTATCATCATCGCATGAACGCCGTCCTGAATGCCGCCGTCGGTCTGGATGAACTGCGGAACGCCGACTTCGCCGCCGTGCGCGGCAAGCGGGTCGGGCTGGTCACGCACCCGGCGGCGATCGACGCGCACCTCGTCTCGGCGGCGGAACTCTTCGCCGACACCGACGCCTGCGAACTGGTGCGTCTGTTCGGGCCGGAACACGGCTTCGCCGGCGCGGCGCAGGATTTGGAAGGTGTCGCCGAGACCGACCGCCCGCACCCGCGGTTCGGCGTGCCCGTGGTCAGTTTGTATGGCGACACCGTCGAGAGCCTGAAACCGACGGCGAAGCAGCTCGCCGACCTGGATGTCCTCGTCATCGATCTGGTGGACATCGGCAGCCGGTACTACACGTTCCAGGCGACGACGCTGTTCTGCCTGGAAGCGGCGGCGGAACTCGGCCTGCCGGTGGTGGTGCTGGACCGCGACAACCCGCTCGGCCTGACCGACGTGGAAGGCCCGACGGTCCGCCCCGGCTTCGAGAGCTTCGTCGGCGTCCATCCCATCGCGGTGCGCCACGGCCTGACGATGGGCGAACTGGCCACGCTGTACAAAGCCGAGCGCGTGCCGAATGCGGACCTGTCGGTCCTCCGCGTGCCGGGGCTGGACCGCGACCCGAATGTCTTCCGTGCGGCGGGCGTATGGCTGCCGCCGTCGCCGAACATGCCGACCAGCACGACGGCGGACCTGTACCCCGGCCTGTGCCTGATCGAGGGCACCAACCTGAGCGAGGGCCGCGGCACCTGCCGGCCGTTCGAGCTGGTGGGGCATCCGAAACTCGACCCGTGGCAGGCCGCGACCGAACTGAACTGCGAGGGCATTCCCGGCGCGCGGTTCCTGCCGGCCACGTTCACGCCGATGTTCCAGAAGCACGCCAACCGACTCTGCGGCGGGGTGCAGTTGGTCATCGACGACTACGACGTATTCAAGCCCGTCCGCGCCGGGCTGGCGGTGATCGCCGTGCTGCGGAAGCTGCTGGGCGACGAGTTCCGCTGGCGGACCGAGACTTACGAGTTCGTGTCGCACGTCCCGGCCATCGACCTGCTGTTCGGCGGCGACCGCGAGCGGCTGGCCCTCGAAGCCGGGGTGCCGTGGTGGGAGATTGCCGCCGCGTGGGAGCCGGAGGAGGCCGCGTTCGTCGAACGGCGGCGGGCGGCGTTTTTGTATTCGTGAGGGGAAAACTCCGGCCTCCGTTGCTGGCCGCGCGCCGCCTCCTATCCTTTGCGTAACGCCCCCTACCCCGCCGAGGGTTCGCCGTGCCGGTGATCGAAACGCAAGGCCTCCGCAAGGACTACGGCGGCATCGAGGCGCTCAAGGGTGTGTCGCTGGCCGTCGAGCCGGGGCAAATCTACGGGCTGATCGGGCAGAACGGCGCGGGCAAGTCCACCCTCGTCAAAATCCTGCTCGGCATCGTCCGCAAGACGGACGGCGACGCCTACCTGCTCGGCGAGCCGGCCGGCACCGCCGACCTCCGCCGGAAGGTCGGCTTCCTGCCCGAAGACCACGCCTTCCCCGGCTACCACTCGGCCCGCAGCATCCTGGACTTCTACGGCCGGCTGTACGGCCTGAGCCGGGACGACCGCCGCACCCGCATCAACGAAGCGCTGGACCTCGTCGGCCTGAAGAAGCGGGCGGACAACAAGATCAAGACGTACTCGAAGGGGATGAAGCAGCGGCTCGGCATCGCGCAGGCGTTCTTCCACGACCCCGAAGTGATCTTCCTGGACGAACCGACCGACGGCGTGGACCCGGTCGGCCGCAAAGACATCCGCGAGCTGCTCACCCAACTGAAGGGCGAAGGGCGGACGATCTTCGTCAACTCGCACCTGCTCGAAGAGATGGCGATGATCGTGGACCGGGTGGCGATCATGCACCTAGGCGAGGTGATGCGGCAGGGGACGGTGGCGGACCTCACCCGCCAGGTGAATCGGTTCGCCATCCGGCTCGCGGACGGGGACGAGTTGCCGCTGGACGACTTGCGGAAGATGGGGTACTCGGCCGCGCTCGTCGATGACACCGCCGAAGTAGAGTTGGCCGACGGCAAGGGGATCGACCCCGTGCTGAACCTGTTGAGCGAGAAGCGGCTGCGCCTGCGGCACCTCGTGGAGATGAAGCAGACGCTGGAGGACGTGTTCGTGAAGCTGATCGACTCGACCGAGCCGCGGGCGAAGCGGGCCGTCCGCGCCGCCCGCCCGGCCCCGTCCCGGAGAACCGACCGATGAAGTTCCTGGCCTTCCTCCGCGACTCGTTCCGCGAGGCCGTGGACGGCTTCGTCATCTACGTCATGCTCGGCCTGTCGGCGCTGGTGATCGTGCTGGCCGCGAGCATCTCCTTCACCCCGGCCGAGCCGGATAAGGCGTTCGCGCAGATCGCCGACAAGTTCCCGGCTGCGTTCCGCAACCGCGGAGCGGACAAGCAACCGATCGGCACCCGCCTCGGCGACGGGATCGGGATCACCATTAGCATGCCCTGCGAGTATGCCGCGAGCGAGGTGCAGCGGACGGACGCGGGCACCGGCGGCGGAGGGGCGTACAAGCTACGGCTGACCGCGAAGCCCGGTCGGTTCATCGGGATCGGAGAACTCGCGCAAGGGCGAGCGTTTGAAGGGGCGGGGGTTCCGCCGGAGGCGAACCCGTTCCGCGCGGTCGTCGCGGTGTGGGCGCAGCAGCCGCCAAAGGAAGATAAGCGGTTCGACCTCCCGTTCGGTGGTGGACCGAATGGCCCGCGCCGGGGTCCGGGTCCGGACGGCATCAGAACATTATACCTGCCGGACGTGACCGACGCCGAAGCGAAAGCCGTGACGGACGAGACGATGGCCGACTTCATCCGGAACCAATTCCTCGTCCACGGCGGGATGGCCGACGCGAGCGTGAAGCGGTTGACGGGCGTGGCCGAGCCGCAGTTCCTGTTCGACGTGGAGGTGACGGGCGGCAACTCGGCGCGGGGTTGGCCGCACGCCACCAAAGCACTCTTCGGCGCGGTGGAGTTTGCGAACGAGCCACTGGGCAAAGGGATCATCCGGGTCGAGGACACCCTGGTCAACGGCGTCGGCGGTGCCATCGCCATCCTCGTCACCGTCATCTTCACCGCTTTCTTCATTCCGAACCTGATGCGGAAGGGGTCGCTAGATTTGATCCTGTCAAAGCCGGTCGGCCGGGGCGAGCTGCTGTTGTACAAGTACGTCGGCGGGCTGACATTCATGCTGCTCGTGTCCACCGTCACCATCGGCGGGGTGTGGCTGGTGCTCAGCCTCCGCTCCGGCTACTGGAACCCGATGTTCCTGCTCAGCATCCCGATGCTGACGTTCTCCTTCGCCATCCTGTATTCGCTCTCGACGCTGCTCGGCGTCCTCACCCGGAGTGCCATCGCCTGCATCCTGCTCACCGCCCTGTTCATGGCGTTGCTTTGGGGGGTGGGGCAGTTGCAATGGCTCTCGGTAGTGGCCAAGACGGCGGCGCAGAACGACCCCGACTACAAGCCCTCAACCCTGAACCAAGTGGTGGACGTGCTGCACGCGGTGCTGCCCCGCTACAACGACGCCGACGCGATCCTATCGCGGAAAATGGCGGAGAGCATCGTCCCGGAAGCGGTGCTGCGAACCGAGCTGAAATACCTCGCGGACCCGCCAGCGGTCCTCCCCACCTTCGGCGTGAGCATGGGCTTCATCACGCTCATGCTGCTGCTCGCGTACTGGCGGTTCGCCACCCGCGACGGGTGAGCGTTTTTGCCGCGAGGCGTCGGCGAGCGGGGCGTCACGGGAGCAGGTCGGCCACCCGCACGGCGGCGGTCGGCATGGCCAGCGGGGAGACGGTGTCGGCGTCGGCGAACGTGAGGCGGGTCTGGTAGGCGGTCGCGCCGAGGCCGGCGGGCAGCGGGGCCGGGTCGCGGAAGACCAGCAGTCGGCGGTTGTCCACGTCCACCACCCAGTAGTCGGCGACGCCCGCCGTCGCGTACAGCTCCGCCTTCGTCGTGGTGTCCAGGAACAGCGACGATCTCGCCACTTCGACGATCAGCCGTGCCGTCGTCGGCATCGCGGCGGTGTAATCGCGGATGGTGCCGACCACCACGGCCAAGTCCGGCCCCGGATCGCTGTCCGCGCCCACATCGAACCCCATCTGGTTGCGGACGTGAACGCCCGCGGTGAACACCGACCGGAGCCAGGCGTCGGTCAGGCCGAGCGCGACATCGTGCGGCGGAGTCGGCATCGGCATGTCGAAAATCTCCCCGTACACGAGGATGGTTCTCCGGTCGGCGAACGCCCCGGCCGCGCCGAGGCGGCGGTACTCGGCGACGGTCCACCGCGCCGGCGTCGGGACGGCGGCGCGGCGGAGTGCGGGACGCGGCGGTGCGAGGACGGCGGGCATGGGTTTCCTCATCATTCAAGGGAGCCGTCGCCGCCAGTATCCCGGCCGGCGGCGCGAGTGCATCACGGCGACGACGAAAACGCGGTGCGGCTCTTCGACGAAAACCACCCAGTATGGGAACCGACGAACCCACACGATACGGGTGCCGCGAAGGTGTGGCGAACGCACTTGCGGCATCTGGGATGCGCGATTCAGAGCGGCGTCCAGCGCCGCCGCGAAGCGAATCGCCACAGCGGGGCTTCGACGGGTGTACCACAACCGCGCCCGGCGAGCCTCGTCGGACGCTCGCGGGGCAAACTCAATCGGCAGGGCCATTCAAGTCTTCCAGCATCAGTTTCTGGACCTCTTCCCACGGAACAGCTTTTTCCGTCCCCGAACGCATGTCTTCGAGCCGTCGGCGGATTTCCTCGTCCCACTCGGCGGCGAACGGGTGGTCCCCGAAGTCGTCGTCCGCCACCTCGTCGTCCAGCGACTCCCACAACCGCTCGGCCAGCGCCTCGCGGTCGGCGTTCGGCAGTTGGAGCGCGGCGTCCAGCACGGATTGCAGTTCGGCGGGCATGTGGTCCTCGCTCGGCGTTGCCTCGCGGCAAAGCGGTCACTTCCCCTTGGCGGCGTCGGCGACTTCGCCCTTGGGCAGGTTCGGGGTGCTCTTCAGGATCTTCATCATGTTCTGCTTGTACGCCTCCACGCCCGGCTGGCCGTAGGGGTTGATGCCCGCCAGCCGGCCTTCCACCACCGTCGCCAGCATGAGCATCTGGAGCAGTTGGCCGACGGTGTGTTCGCTCAGCGTCGGCAGCACGATGTCGGCGGTCGGGCGGGCGGCCTCCAGGTACGCCTGGTTGGTGCCGTGGAAGGCCGCGTCCTGGATGTCCGGATACCCGCGGCGGCTGAACTGGTTCAGCTCGTCCTCGTTGCGGTCCGACATGCCGACCATTACCGCCGGGTGCTTCTGGCTCCGCACGATCAGGTTGTTGATGACCTTGTCGCGGACGCCGTCCTGGTGCTGCTGGCCGCGGCTGTGCAGGTCGCGGGTCTGGACGACCGTGATCGGCGTCGCCCCCTTGTTCATCTTGCCCAGGCTCTCGCTCAGGAGCTGGTCGTACCAGAAGCCGATGCTCTCCAGCTTGCGGCTCCACACGGCCATCACCCGCGTCGTCTTGCCGAACTCGGTGCCCAGCAGGTGGTTGACGGCGGCGTACTGCAGCACCGGGTTCCGCTCGAACGGCTCCTCCAGGAACCGCTTGGTCATGGCCGCCGCGCCCAGCAGGATGGCCCGCACGTCCAGCCCCATGACGGCCGCCGGCAGCAGCCCGACGGAGGTGAACACGCTGTACCGCCCGCCGATGTCGTCGGGGATGGTCAGAATGTCGTCCTCGGCGATGCCCTCGGCGCGCGCCAGGTCGCGGAGTTTGCCCTTCGGCCCGGTGACGGGGACGATGAGCTTCTTCAGCCACTCCGACTTCGGCCCGTAGAACTTGGCCATTTCGGCGCGGAACGCCCGGTACGCGGCGGCCGTTTCCATCGTCCCGCCGGACTTGCTGACGACGACGACGCCCCACCGCTCGGCGGCCTCCTCCGGCTCGATGCACGAGTTCTCCAGCAACTCCAGCAGCTCTTGCACGGCGTCGGAATCGACGTTATTGCCTTCGAAGTAGATGCGCGGCTTGCCCATTCGCAGCTTGGCCGGCATCTCGTTGTGGTACGTGTGGCAGAGCGCGTCGAAGAGGGCCTTCGCGCCCAGGTAGCTGCCGCCGATGCCCAGCACGACGACGCGGTCGCAGTTCTCCTTCACCCGCGCGGCGATCCGCAGGACGCGGCCGAGTTCGGAGGCGTCCCCCTTGCGGCGGTAGGCGTCCAGCATCTTCTGCGGCAGGTCGATGAAGCCGGCCTGGAGGGGGGTGTCCTTGGGCGGCGGGTTCTGCATCTCGCGGTCGGCGGCGACGCGGCCCCGCAGGGCGTTCATCATCGTCCGCATCTGGTCCAGCCGGTCGGCCGACAGGAAGTGCTGGGATTGCAGTTCGGCGAGCGGCGTCCAGGCGTCGGGCAGCGGGGCCAGCAGCCGCTGGTACGTGTACTCGATGGCTTCGTCGGGCAGTTGCATGGCCGGCGCTCGGAATCTGGAGGGTGGGACACGCGGCAGCGGTGTGCCTATATCGAAGTTACTCTACGTCATCAACTTCGCACCGTAAACCGAAACTCCCATGACCACGTTCGACTTGATCGGCGACCTCCGCGAAGACAACAAGGCCAAGATCGTCCTGCTCGTCGCCGACGGCCTCGGCGGGCTGCCGCTCACGCCGGACGGCAAGACCGAACTGGAGACCGCCGAGACGCCGAACTTGAACGAGTGCGCCCGCGTCGGCACTCTCGGCCTTAGCACCCCGGTGCTGCCGGGCATCACGCCGGGCAGCGGGCCGGGGCACCTGGGCCTGTTCGGGTACGACCCGCTCGAATACCAGATCGGCCGCGGCATCCTCGAAGCCCTCGGCATCAACTTCGCCGTGACCGGCCGGGACGTGTGCGTGCGGGGCAACTTCTGCACCCTGGACGCCGCCGGGACGATCAGCGACCGCCGCGCCGGACGACCCACCACCGAGCGGTGCGTCGAGACCGTGAACAAGCTGCGGACTATCAAGCTGACCGGCGCGGAACTGTTCGTCGAGCCGGTGAAGGAACACCGCTTCGTGCTGGTGATTCGCGGCGACGGCCTGGGCGACAAGGTGAACGACACCGACCCGCAAGCCGTCGGCGTGCCGCCGCTGAAGGCCGAGGGCGCGGACCCGGCCAGCCAGAAGACGGCGGCGCTGGTGAACGAGTTCATCCTGAAAGCGAACGAGGTGCTGATGACCGACGCGCCGACGAACGGGGCCACCCTGCGCGGGTTCGCCAAGCAGCCGGCCATCCCGACCATGCAGGACGTGTACGGGCTGAAGTCGGCCGCCATCGCCGTCTACCCGATGTACAAGGGGCTGGCCCGGCTGGTCGGCATGGACATCCTGGATGCCGGCGACACGCTGCGAACGCAGATTGACCGCCTCGCGACGGTGTGGGACGACTACGACTTCTTCTTCCTGCATTACAAGTACACCGACAGCACCGGGGAGGACGGCGACTTCGCCGGGAAGGTGAAGAAGATCGAGGAACTGGACGCGATCATCCCGGCGATCCGGGTGCTGAACCCGGCGTGTTTCATCGTGACCGGCGACCACAGCACGCCGAGCAAGATGAAGGCGCACAGCTTCCACCCGGTGCCGACGGTGATCGTGAGCGACCTGTGCCGGCCGGACGGGGCGGCCGAGTTCGGCGAGCGGAGCTGCCGCACCGGCGGCCTCGGCCACTTCCCGGCCAAGCACCTGATGCTGCTGGCGATGGCCCACGCGGGCCGGTTCGGCAAGTACGGGGCGTGAAACGGGGCGAACAGTTCTGGTGGTAGGTCGCGGTCGAGCCGGCCGTAGGCCGGGGAGGCCCGACGGCCATTCGCCGTGGCGGAAAAACTCTCATCTGTGTCGGCAGCGGCCGTTGCCGTTCCGGTGGCCGGCAGTCGGGCCGCGTTCCCCTGCGGGGAGCTCGACCTACGCGAGCGAACCCAACTCACCCGCGAACCAATAGGTTCGCCAGGCATGTGGCGGACAATCCCCGCATGGTGAAACCCTCGCCGGTACCCCGCCCATGGGCATCCGGAAGCGGCGTGACGGCCCCGCCACGGAGGACGGCACGCACGCCCCGCAGCAGGGATCGGTCGTCGTCGCCCGCCGGCACTCCCGCCCTTCAGCCCGCCGGCCGGAACGCCGGCAGGGAGCTTTCGAGCAGGCTCATCTCGGCCAGCGACATCAGGAACGCCAGCGTCGATTCGGCCCCCTGGTTGCGGTTGATGCGGTCCTCCTGCAACCCGTCGTAGCAGCCGCCCGTAGCCGGGTCGTACAAGTCCTGCCCCAGATCGTTGCGGCCGAGAAACCACTCGAACGCCGACCGCGCCTCGGTCAGCCAGCCGGGGCCGTGCGTCACCCGGTACGCTTCCAGACAGGCCGACACCGTGGCCGCCGCTTCGATCGGCTGCTGGTCGAACAGCGCCCGCGGCTGCCCCTTGCGGTAGAACCCGTTGCTGCCGACGGCGCGGAAGTGTTCCTGCGGCGCGGTCTGGACCGTCACCAGCCAGCCGAGCGAGGCCAGCCCCACCTCGAGCGCGCGGGGGTTCGCCCCGTCCCGCCCGGCGGCGATCAGCGCCTGCGGCAGCCGGGCGATGTCGTAGCTCAGGATCTCCTCGAACCACGGCCAGTCCGGAGTGGTCGTGCGGTCGTACACGTCGAGCAGCCGGGCCACCAGCGCGTCGCGGGTCTGGGTGGCGTGCCGGTCGCCGCCGAACCGCCGCAGGTACTCGCGGATGCCGAGCAGCCCGAACGCCCACGTCCGCGGCGAGGTGGTGTTCAGGATGGCCGGCAGTGCCTGCTCGAAGTGGGCCGCCGCCCACGCCGCCAGGTCGTGCCGGCGGGACCGCCCGACGCAGGTGCCCAGCGCCCACACGGCGCGGCCGTGCGAGTCCTCCGACCCCATCACCTCCAGCCACTGGCGGTGGAAGCCGAGGAAGTTGCGGAACCGCTTCGACTCCGGGTGCAGCGCGGCTTGCAGGAACGCGGCGTAGCGGGTGGCCAGCCGTTCCACCTCCGGTCCGGCGAGGCCGAGTTCCTCCAGGTGAACGGTCAGCAGCAGCGCGCGGGCGTTGTCGTCGGTGCAGTACCCCTCCTCGAAGTTCGGGATCGTGTGGGTGGCGTGTTGCATCATCCCCGTGGCGTCGGTCATCCGCGACAGGTGGTCGAGCCGCCAGTCCGGCAGTTCGGCCTGCTGCTCGGCGAGACTCCGCACGGCCAGCGGCTTGAACGGCTGGTCCTGCCGGCCGAGGCGGGTCTGCTGGAACGAGTCCATGTACCGCTCGGCCGACCGCTCCCAGATCATCTCGCGGCCGAGAAGGTAGGCGTCGGCACACATGGCCTGCCGCCGGGGTTCGTCGCCCAGCAGCCCGCCGACTTCCCGCGCCAGTGCGGCCGGGTCGGCGAACGGCACCAGCACGCCCCGCCCGTCGGCCAGCAGCTCCTCGGCGTGCCAGTACGGGGTCGAAACCACCGCCTTGCCGCAGCCGAAGGCGTAGGCCAGCGTGCCGGACGTGATCTGCGCCGGGTTCAGGTACGGGGTGACGTACACGTCGGCCGCGCGGATGAACTCGGTCAGTTCCTTCAGCTCGACGAAGCGGTTGTAGAAGACGACGTTCTTGCCGATGCCCAGGGTGCGGGCCAGCCGCTCCAGACCGTTGCGGTAGCGCTCGCCCTGCTCGCGGACGAGGTCCGGGTGGGTCGCGCCCAGCACGATGTAGGCGAAATTCGGGTACGACTTGAGGACGTCCGGGATGGCCCGGAGCATGTGTTCGATGCCCTTGTTCGGCGACAGCAGCCCGAACGTCAGCGCCACCAGCCGGCCCCCGACGCCGAACTGTTCCTTGTACGGGTTCGGATCGACGAACGGCGTGTCCGGAATGCCGTGGGCGATCACGTCGATCTTGGCGTCGGGCACGCCGTAGATGGTGCGGAGGAACGTCCGCGCCAGCTGCGTCATGACGACGACGCGGGCCGACACCTCGGCCAGTTCCGTCAGCACCTGCCGCTGCTCGTCGTTCGGCTGTTTCAGCACCGTGTGGAACGTGGTGACGACGGGCATCCGCAGGTCGCGGACGAGGCCGAGGACGTGGCTGCCGGCGGTGCCGCCATAGATGCCGTACTCGTGCTGGAGGCTGACCACGTCCGTGTTGGCGAAGTTGAGGAAGTCGGCGGCGCGGCGGTAGCTCTCCAGGTCCGGCTCGTCGATCTCGAACCGCACCTCCGGCGGGTAGTCGTACCCCTCCGGCCGGTCGTTCACCGGCACGACGAAGCACTCGGCGTCGGGGAACCGGCGGGCGACGGACGCGTACATGTCGCCGGTGAAGGTGGCGATGCCGCACTTGCGGGGCAGGTAGTCGCCGACGAACGCGACCTTGCGAATTTCGGACGGGGTCATGGTGCAGGTCTCCAACCGCGGGGAGGAGCTAGGCGCGTGCGGCCCGTGGCGGCTGGAGCGTGTAGCAAGCAGTTATCATACCGAACCGCACCGGGAGGCGAGCGGCGTCGCAGGACATGGACCGTCGGACTCGCGACGCGCCGCTCGCCGGGTCCGCTGCGGTGGTACAATGCCGCGAATGAACCGTTCCCGCGAAGAGGCCGCCATGTCCACCGCCACGATGGAAGAAGTGCAATCGCACCTTCCCGATCTGCTCGACGGCTTGGTCGCCGGAGACGCCGTGGTCATCACCCGCGACGGCAAGCCGGTGGCCCGGCTGACGCCCGAAGCCCCGGTCGTCCCGCGGACCCCCGGCCGCGGCAAGGGCAAGCTCGTGATCCACTCCGACGACGACGAATACCTCACCGACTTCGCGGAGTACACGCGATGGACCTGTTGCCGGATACGCACACGCTGCTCTGGTATTCCCTCGACGACCCGCAACTTTCCGGCACCGCCCGCTCGCTCGCCTCCGACCCGGCGAACCGGGTGTTCGTCAGTCCGGCGAGCCATTGGGAGGTGGCCATCAAGGTTTGCACCGGGAAGTACACGTCGACGGTGCCGTTCCCGCAGTTCAATCGGGAAGCGATCCTCGACACCGGGTTTACGATCCCGCCCATCGAGCCGAGGCACGTCGAACCGCTGACCACGCTGGACCGGCACCACAACGACCCGTTCGACCGCCTCGTCATCGCGCGGGCCATCGTCGAGAACATGCCCGTCCTCGGCTGCGACGTGGCGTTCGACGCCTATCCCGTCCGCCGAGCGTGGTGACGGTGAGGCGCAGGACAAGAACCGGCGGACTCGCGTCGCGTCGGCCGCCGAAGTGTCCGGGGGGTGGTGCCGACGGGGCCGGCGGCATTTCCGGTTGTCAACCCCGATCCGGGCGGGGCGCGTGGATTCGCGTCCGGCGACCGGTACACTACTTGTCAAATCCGCCTTGCGACGCTTCCCCCGTCCCGGCCCCGAGGGTTCCCATGCCGATCAAAGTGACGTGTTCCAATTGCGGCGGCGTGCTGCACGCGCCGGACGACGCCGGCGGCAAGCGCGGCCGCTGCCCGACGTGCGGCAACATCCTTCCCATCCCGGCTGTCGCGGGCGGTGCGGCGGTCCCGGCGGCCGAGCCACCCCGACCGGCCCGCGCCAACCCGTCGTTCGGCGACTTCGCCCTGGACAAGGATAAGCCGGCCGGTGCCCCCGCGCGGGCGGAGCCGGCCCGGCCGGTGGCCGAACCCCGCCGCCAGTCGGTGGCGATCCCGGCGGCAACGGACGACGACCGCCCGGCCCGGCGGAAGCCGACCAGCCCGTTCGCCAAGCCCGGCACCGCGCCGGCGGCCGACGGGGACGCCACCGAGGGCACCGTCCGCGCCTGGCGGAAGGCCCGCGGCGGCCTGTGGTGGGTGCGGACGGCGGCCTGGCTTTTCCTCATCCCGGTACTGGCGCTGAACGGCCTGCGGCTGTTCGAGCACTTCTCCGGCCCGCTGGCGTTCGGCGGCGTGCTGCACGCCGACTGGCTGCCGCCGGCCCAGGAACTCGACCTCGCCCTGTTCGGGGTGCCGGTGGTCTTGGGGTTGCTGTTCCTGGTGTTCGGCCGGTTGAGCTTTTCCGGGGTGCCGCGGAAGACCGGCGCGCGGGGGCTGGCGCTGTTCGCCTCGCTGGCCACGCTGACGGCGTTCGGCGGCCTGATCGCGGTCCTGTTCCCGCCGCTGTCGGCGCTGTTCACCGGCGTGAACCCGCCGGCCGTCGATCCGTCCGGCCACTGGCAGTTGTTCATGATGGGCGACAGCCTGGCCTTGATCCAGCGGTTCGGCCTGACGGTCGGCATCGCCGCTTTCCTGGTGGCCGAGTTCTGGTTCGTCGGGGCGCTCGGCCGGGCCGCGTCGTCTCTGGACAACCGGCGATTCGGCGGACGGGTGACGCGGTTCACGCTATTAATGGGGACGGTCGCCGGACTGCTACTGGCGACCGGCGTCGTCCGCCCGGCATTCACCGAGAACGAGCTGCCGAAGGGGGCTCGACCGAGGGGGAATGCCGGGCAGGCCGGTCCGATCATCGGGGCCCCCGGCGCACCTGGGCAGCCGGGCAAGAAGGAGAACCCGCCCAAGAGGGAAAACCCGCCCGCGCCGGAACCCGTGACGGCCCCGACCGTCGAAGTGGCCCCGACCCCGGCGTTCGACTTCAACAGGTCGGTGAAGGAGACGGCCGGCGAGGTCCACGGCGTCGTGCGGAAGGAGTGGGTGTCGCTGGTGCAGGAAGCGGAGACGGCGGTGGCCCCGGACTTCGCCCACTGGCCGGCGGTGCGGGCCGGCACGTTCTTGCTCGGCGGGCTGCTGGTGGGGATGATGTACCTGCGGATGGTCGGGGCCGGCCGGCGGGCGATCCGCGAGTGGCTGGACCAGCACCAGCCGACCACTTGACCGATCCGGCTTTGGGGGCCGCCGCATGACGCTGGTGTTCTGCTGTCCGACGTGCGGGGCCACCCTGCGGGTGCCGCCGGCGGCGACGCCCTCGGCCGTCGCCTGCCCGCAGTGCGGCGACGCCATCCGCGTCCCCCGCGCGGCGCACCCGATGGAGGCCGGCGAGGACGTGTCGGCCGTCTCGCCGGAGGCGGCCGTCCGCGCCCGCGCCGGGGCGCAATGTCTGTCCGCGAGCGTCTGGCTGTTCGGCCTCGGCGCGGTCGGCCTGCTGTCGTCCCTCACGCTGCGGCTGGCCGTCGCCGGCCGCGCGGCGGACGTGCCCGATTGGACGACGACTCCGATCCTGGCGGCGGTGGCGGTGTGGGCCGGGTGCGGCGTCCTCGGCGGGGCGCTCCGGGCCGTCGGCTACTCCCGCTTCCAATCCGCCTTGCACCCCCTCGGGCTGGACGCCTGGTGTCGGGCGGCGGCCGTCGGCGGGCTGCTCACCGCCGCCGGGGTGGCGTGCGTCACTCCGCGCGTCCTCGGCCCCGGCCTGCCGCCGGTGCTGGCCGCCGTGCTGCTCATCGGCCTCGCCTGCGGGCTGCTCGGTACCGTCCTCGAGTTCGCGTTCCTGCCGGCCCTGCACCGCCTGCTGGCCGACGCCGCCGGGTGGCAGGCGGCGGCCCGCACCAACTCCTACGCGGTGTCGTTCGTGTTCGCGGTGGTGTCGTCGATGGCGGTACTGGGCGGCGGACTGGTCGTCACCGTCCTGGCCTACGGCGGGAAGGCCAACCAGCCCGGCGCACTGCAATCGCCGCCGCCGGAAGTGCGGGTGGCGGTGGCCCTCACCCTGAGCGGGCTGATCGCCCTCGTCGGGCTGACGTGCGTCCGCTACGCCCGCCTGCTGGCCCACACCCGCCGCTCCCTGGCCGCCCCGCAGCCGTACCCCGACGCGCCGGTTCCGCACCCGAAGGCGTGAGTGAGTGAGGGATGACTGGAACGCGGTTCGGAGGCAAGGAAAGACAAAGTTGCTCAAAATCTAAAAATACTTGCCCACCTGCCTTGCCTCTCGCGTATAATGTTGCGAGCTTGACCCTCCTCTCCGGAGTCAACCGCCATGATCCGCACTCTCGTCAACTGGCTTGCCACCCCCCCGTTCGCGCAACCGTAACAAGCCGCACTCTCGCCTGAAACTGCTGGAACTCGAACGCCGCGACAACCCGGCGATCCCCGTCGGCCTGACGGACATCTCCTCGCTGCTGGGCAGCCTCGCGTTGCCGAGCGGGCACGCCGAGACCCACGCCATCATCCGCAACGAAGCCACCACCCTGACGGTCGATCAGGCCGGCACCGGGTCGGCCGGCACGTTCACCGTCACGGTCGATGCGGGCAGTTTTTCGAGCGACACGGCCTTCGGCGGGGCGGCCGGCATTCCTTCGGTCACGACGACGGGAAGCGGGACCGGACAGACCACCGCCCACTTCGTCATGTCCGGCACCTACGCCAACGGCGCGTTCACCGTCACCGGCAAGACATACAGCGAAACCGGCTCGTACACCGTGATCCAGAGTACGGTCACGACGTACCCGAAAGACGGGGACAGTCAGATCACTCGCGTGGACACGACCCGCTCCGGCAACCACACGCTCGGCTGGTCGGCGGCCGTCGGAACCGACGGCCAACTCGCCTACACCAGCTACGACTTCGTTTCGACGGAAGCGGCGCACACTTACACGAAGCAGGACTACAGCGGGGGTGGCTTCCACGAGATGACGACGGACGCCGCGTTCACCGTCCACACCGTCGGCAGCGGCCCGCTGGCGACCTACACCGGCACCGACTGGTCCACCACGACCTCCCGCACGCGCTACCCGAACCCCGGCGGATCGCCCTTCGAGTCCACCTCCACCTGGGGTTGGAACAACCCGGTCGGCGGGTCGGTGCAGTTGAGCGGGCTGTACGAATCGACGGCGGACTGGACGTGGAACGCGGGCACGGCGAACGCGACGAACTACACCTTCCACGGCGTGGCTGTGCGGAACGATGCCCTCGCAGAGACGGCGACGCTCCGCGCGGAGGGCTTCGGCGGCAGCGCCCTCGACGTGAACTCGTTCAGTTCGACCTCGCACACGTCCGACACCGGGCACGTCATCGACGAGGAACCGGGAACGCCGACCTCCGGCACCGAATTGTACCACCGCGACGAATTGGGCACCTCCGTGGCCGACATGACCGGCAGTGGTTCCTACATCTCCGGCTACGCCAACGCCGACTTCCACGCGGCCGTGACGAGCAGTTACGCGGTGGCGAACCGGTTCGATGTGCGAGATCGGCAATCCACCGGCCTCGACGACGACGGGCAGGCGTACACGCAGATCGACAACTACAGCAGCACGACGAACGGCAGCGGCACCGCCACCAACACGCACGACTACCATGACTCGGGTACAGGTCTAATCTTGACCGGCGAGACCATCGGCTTCGTCGGCGGCAGCACGGTCGGCACCCGCGCGTGGGGCACCCGCAACGGTCAGGCGTTCGATACGCCGAGCGTGAACGTGGAGTCGGTCAACCGCTCGTTGACGATCCCCGGCAGCGCCGGGGTCGTGGCGAAAGCCGACGGGTTGGAGAACGCCTTCCCCTACCGCGGAATGATCCTGCCCAAGGACTGGATGTTCTGCCAGGTCGGTGGCATTCCCGGTGCGATTCTCGGGCGAGGGCCGCAGGCTTGGTTCAACGCCCGAGAAAAGGGTCTTGAGGGTCAAGCGAAGCGCAAGGTCGTTGTCCAGTACACGATGAAGGTGGAACTCTTCGTGGCGTTCGGCATGACGCCGAATGGCGAGAAGACGCCGGCCATGGGTTCCTTCACGATTCTGAGTGGCGACACGTTTGCGATCGGGATGCTGGAAGACGGCAAGTTCGATAAGGAGGCCGCCAAATACGTGAAGCAAAGTGGGAAGGCTGGGGTCGTTGACGGCCTGACGGCATCCAAACCCCGCGCGGAGATCACATACGCTTTCGATGGGGCAGACAAAGCGGTGAGGTCGGGCAACGTCGCTGTGCAATACCGGATCGTACAGGACTACACCGGCACCATCAACAAGGGAATCAACAGGGGGAAGGCGTTCTTCGCCCCCATAACGCTGGTGACGGGTGACATCATCGTACGCGACGGAAAATGGGAGAAGTTGCCGTTGAAACAGTGAGCGGGACACAGAGCGGCCAGACTATCCACCTGCCGCACGAGTGAATGAAGCTGATATCCGCTCGTGACAGCTGGCTCTCGAACCGAAGTAGTTACCCATGACGCGCACTTGCATCCTGACCTGGACACTCTCATTCACCTTCGCGGCGGCGGTCTTGCTCTTGGGACAGGTTCCGGCCACCTCTGCCCCCGTGCCGAAGGAGGTGCCGGCGTTCCGTCTTAAGGCCGTGGGGGATATGACCGTCCCCGAAACGGTCGTGAAGTCGGCTGCGTTCGTCGACGACGGCAGGGTCGTAGTCGTCGGGACCAAAGGGAGCGACGGTCTGGAGGACGATTTCGACAAGGCGGAGCCGAACGGCGCGATCCTCGATCTCGCCAAGAAGACATGCGTCCGGTTCACCAACGGGCACACCTCCCACATCGGCCACGTTTCGGTTTCCGGCCACCGGATCGCCACCGCCGGCTGTGGCTCCGATCCCACCGTTCGCATCTGGGATGTCAAAGCCGCGAAAACCGTGGCAACGATCACCCTCGCGCGACCGGGCGAAGTCGTACTTCCGTATCTCGGCGTCGCGTGGTTTCACAAGGGGGATCGAATTGCGGTGTCGGCGGGGGAGAAGGTGTTCGCCTTCGATGTCGGCAAACCGGAAGATCGCGTGGAGTACGACCTCCCCGAGGAGTTGGCCCAGACCTCCGACTCGCTCGACGAGAATCTCGCCATCAGCCCCGACGATGTCTGGATCGTGGGAACCACTGGCGGCGATGTGATCTGCTGGAACAGGGCCACTAAAGAGGCGACCGCAATCCGGGCTGGTCCGGAGAAATCCGCCGAAGCGGAGGAATGGTTCATCTGCGGCTTGGCCTTCGACCCCAAGAGGCAGCTTTTCGCTTGGCGAATCCCGAGGCAGAAACACGACGAGGTGCCGGACGGCAAGTCCGAGGCCGATGTTCCCGCCGAACGCCGCGGGGTGGTGCGGATCGACCTCGACAAGAAGAAGGTCATCCCCTCGAAAATGGGGCACACCATCAGCACGCACGCCTGCGCCCTCGACCCGACGGGGACGTGGCTGGCCACCGGCGGAAGCAGCCGGTACGACAAGCTGCGAGGCGAGGACAAGTCCGGCGGCGAACTCCGCGTTTACCACTTGCCGACGCAAACGCTCGTCCACCGCGAGCAACTCGACGGGTTGCCCCTGACGTGGGTCGCCTTCTCGCCGGGCGGCAAGCGGATCGCGGCGGCCACCTTAAGATGGCGTGGTCCGCTGGTGGGATGTCACGGCGAAGTAGTAGCCGCCGGACACCGCCAACGCCTTCGCGCCCTCACCCCACACGCCAGCTCGTCCCGCCGGGGCGGTCCTCCAGGGTCACGCCCAGGGCCGCGAGGCGGGTACGGATCAGGTCCGTTTGCGCGAACAGCGCGGCCTTCAGCGGGTTGTCCTTCGCCGCCGTCTTCGCGGTGTCGCGGAGGTTCGCCCGCAGGTCCAGTAGCAGTTGCATGAGGCCGCCGACGAGTTCGTTCCCGCCGGCCAGCTCCGCCTTCGGCGGGGTGAAGTCGAGACCGAGGATGTCGGTCATGGCCTTCACCAGCCCGGCCCCCTCCAGGAACTCGTTCCGCGCCTTCGCGTCGGCGGCCATCGGGTCTTCCAGCTTGGCGGTGTCGGCCAGCTTGTTCAGCGCCGTCACCAGCTCGAACAGCACCCCGACCGCGCCGCCGGTGTTGAAGTCGTCGTCCAGGAAGGTGTCGAACCGGCGGAGGGTGGACACGTACTTCAACGCCACCGTCGAGGCGGTGTCGGCGGTCGAGCCGTAGGGGTTGGGGATGTCGGCGAACGCCTTGCCGGTGACCCGCTCGGCCCGCTCGGCGAACCGGGTGAACGTCTCGAACGCCTTCTTCGCCGCGACCATGCCGTCCGGCAGCGGCGTCTCCGGGTTCTTCCAGTCCCAGGTGCCGAGGTCGATGGGGCTGCGGTAGTGCGTGCTGAGGATAAAGTACCGCAGCGCGGAGCCGCCCATCAGCTTGAGCGCGTCCGCCACGTTCAGCACGTTCCCGACAGCACCGGCCATCTTGGCGTACTTGCCGTCCTTGTCGCGGAGCGACAGCAGCCCGTTGTGCATCCAGACTTTGGCGAACTCGACGCCGTTGGCCGATTCGCTCTGCGCCAGTTCGTTCTCGTGGTGGGGGAACTGAAGGTCCAGTCCGCCGCCGTGGATGTCCAGGGTGTCGCCGAGCAGCGCGCGGCTCATGGCGCTGCACTCGATGTGCCAGCCCGGTCGCCCCTGGCCCCACGGCGAGTCGAACACCACCTCGGCCGGCTCGCCCGGCTTCACCCCTTTCCACAGGGCGAAGTCGCCGGGGTTCCGCTTCCTGTCGCTCGCCTCGATGCGGCTGCCGACCTCCAGTTGCTCCGGGTCGCGGTTGCACAGCTTGCCGTAGTCGGCGTCCTTGGACACGTCGAAGTACACGTCCCCGCCGGCCGGGTACGCCGCGCCCTTGTCCACCAGCGTCCCGATGAGGCCGATCATCCCGGCGATGTGGTCGGTGGCCTTCGGGAAGTGGTCGATGCCGACGACGGCCAGGGCTTTCAGGCAGTCGAAGTAGTCCCGCGTCATCTTCTCCGCGAGGGCGGGCACGGTGGTGCCCAGCTCCTTCGCGCGGGCGATCAGCTTGTCATCGACATCCGTGATGTTCACCACCCACGTCACCTCGTACCCGGCGTACTTGAGGTACCGCTTGACGGTGTCGAAGATGACCGGCCCGACCATGTGCCCGATGTGGCTCGGCTTGTACACGGTGGGGCCACAGACGTACATCGTCACCCGCTCGCCGGGCTTCTTGTGGAACTTCTCCTTCTTGCGGGAGAGGGTGCTGTACACGACGAGGGGCATGGGTCGTTCCTGCTGGGAGCTGCCGATTCGAGATGAAAGGCTATCCGAAAAGCGATGTGTTGGGAATGCCACCGTTTTGCGGGGTGCGGCAGCGGATTTTGGCGAGCGGGGGGCGTCAGCCCCCTGTTGTGGTCGAAATCCCCAGGGAACAGGGGGCTGACGCCCCCCCGCTCGCCCGGAGCCGCCAAAATCAATTGC
>JAYTTN010000484.1:0-19245 GCA_043745295.1 Fimbriiglobus sp.
GGCGTGATGCGGCTTCCCCAACTGTTGCTCCTTCTCGGAACACTCTTCGCCACCGCCCCGGCGTTCGCCGTCGGCGTCCTCGCGCCGATCCCGCGCATCCCGGCGGGGCAGCTCCTTCCCGCCGCGCCGCCGGCCGACCCGGACGCGCCCAAGGCCGACCCCGACGAAGACCCGGCCAAGGTGGTCGAGCGGATCGCGCAGGCCGCCGAGGCCGTCGGCGACCGGCTCAAGGACAAAGACACCGGCGACGACACCCGCAAGCGGCAGGACCAACTGCTGAAGGACATCGACTCGCTGCTGAAGCCGCCGCCGCCGATGAGCGGCGGAGGTGGCGGGTCCGACACGCCTCCGCCCGAAGGAATGCCGCCGATGCCCCCACCGATGGGCGGTGGCATGGGGGGCGGTGGGATGCCGCCGCCGATGGGCGGCGGCATGGGGGGCGGTGGGATGCCTCCGCCGATGGGCGGCGGTCGCCAGAAGCCGCCGCGCGGGTCGCGCGGCGAAGGGCAGCCGATGCCCATGCCGATGGGCGCGGGCGGCATGGCGGAGCCGATGCCCGGCACGCCGATGCCGAAGCCGATGGGGAAAGACCCGATGGGGGGCGACGTGCCGCCGGCGAAACCCGGCGCGGGCGGCAACCCCGGCAACGGCGGTCAGAAGTCGCCGCCGGCCCTGCCGCTCGACGTGCCGATCACCAAGGAAGTCTGGGGCCACCTGCCCGACAAGATGCGGCAACAGGTCAGCCAGTATTACCGCGAGCAGTACCTGCCCCGGTACAACGACCTTCTGAAGCAGTACTACACCGCCCTCGCCGAGCGCGAGCGGAAGCAACGGAAGAAGTGAACCGCCCTGTCCGAGCCGGAAGCGTGAGCGACGGTCTTGCTGTCAGATCGTCGCTCACGCTTCCGGCTCGGATCGACCGCAGCTCCGGAGTCCCCCATGAACCGCCGCCTGTTCGTCCGCTCGACCGCCACCCTCGGCTTCGGCTCCGCGCTCGCGCTGGTCGGGCACGCCCAGGACGCGCCGCGGGGGAACGACGACCTCGTCACCGCCGACGCGCAGGCGGCCATCGACGGCGGGCTGGCCAAGCTCGTCACCCTCCAGGCCGGCGACGGCGGCTTCTCCGACCGCACCGGGTTCGGCAACGTGGCCGTCACCGGCTTGGCCGGCCTCGCCCTGCTCGCCGGCGGCCACCACCCCGGCAAGGGCAAGTACGGCCGCGCCGTGGCGAAGGCGGCGGACTACGTCGTCGGCAAGGGGACCGGCACCCGCGCCGGCTACCTCCAGAACACCGACGGCTTCTTCTCGCACGGGGCCATGTACCAGCACGGGTTCGGCGCGCTCTTCCTGGCCGAGGTGTGCGGCACCTTCCCGTCCGCCGACCGCCAGGGCAAGGTGCGGGACATGCTGGAGAAGGCCGTCGCCGTGACGGTGAAGTCGCAGAACCGCGACGGCGGCTGGCGGTACAGCCCGCAGCCGGCCGACGCCGACGTGTCGGTCACGGTGGCCCAGCTGATGGCCCTCCGCGCCGCCAAGAACGCCGGCGTGTACGTGGACAAGTCGGTGGTGGACAAGACGGTCGAGTACATCAAGGGGTGCCGGCTGGCGGACGGCGGGTACAGCTACCAGAAGGCGCAGCCGGGCACCGGGTCGCTGTTCCCCCGGTCGGCCGCCGCCGTCGTCGGCCTGTTCAGCGCCGGCGTGTACGACGGCCACCCGGACTACAAGAAGTACGTCGAGGGCGGGCTGAAGTACCTGATGCGGTTCCTGCCGGGGCAGCGGCTGGGCAACATCGCCGACCTCCGCGACAACCACTACTGGTACGGCCAGTACTACGCGGCGCTGGCCATGTGGACGGCCGGCCGTCCGTACTGGACCGACTGGTTCCCGGCCGTCCGCGGCGACCTGCTGGCCAAGCGGACCCCGACCGGCGGGTGGGACGACCCGAACGGCACCGCCTACGCCACCGCCATGGCCTGCGTCATCCTGCAACTGCCGAACAACTACCTGCCCATCATGCAGAAGTGATGCGAATCGAGTTGAAAAGGCCCGTCCGGATTTGTTAGCCCGCCGCACGGCCAGCCGTGATCCGACACCGCTCCGGTCTTTCGCCCCAACGGGGCGACCGTCAATAGCCTGGGGCGTCAGCCCCAGGACTCCGGTGGGAACATCTCCGGAGTCCCGAAGGGACGACAGAGCGTGCCGTCCCTTCGGGACTCCGGACATCCGGCCGACCGGAACCCAGGCCTCACGGCCTGGGCTATTGGCGGTCGCCCCGTTGGGGCGAAGTGGAACACCGAAACGGCTCATGCCGAACCGCACACCGGTATAGCCTTTCCGGGGTTTTGGCCCCCCCGACCCCCTTTCCATGAATGGAGGGGGGGCCGGGGGTGAGGTCTTCGTTCCCCGCCCCTCACGCCGCGCACACGGCCGTCAGGATCGCCATCCGGACGGCGACGCCGTTCGTCACCTGGTCCAGGATGGCCGAGTGGTCGCGGTCGTCGGCCACGTCCGGGGTGATCTCGATGCCGCGGTTGATCGGCCCCGGCGCGAGGATCAGCACGTCGTCCTTCGCCCGTCGCAGCCGGTCGCCGTTCATGCCGAACACGTGCGCGTACTCGCCGACGGACGGGAAGTACGCCCCCCGCTGCCGCTCGAACTGCACCCGCAGCAGGTTCAGCACGTCGCACCGCGGCAGGATGGCGTCGAGGTCGTGCGCGATCTCGACGCCGAACTGCGCCACCTCCGGCGGCACCAGCGTCGGCGGCCCGCAGGCGATGACGTGCGCCCCCAGCTTCGTCAGCCCGTGGATGTTGCTCCGCGCCACCCGGCTGTGCAGGATGTCGCCGACGAGCGCCACCGTCAGCCCGTCCAGCCGGCCCTTCCGCCGGCGGATGGTGAACATGTCCAGCAGCCCCTGCGACGGGTGGGCGTGCGCGCCGTCGCCGGCGTTCACCACCCGCACGCCGGGCAGGTGGCGCGCGAGCAGGTGCGGCGCGCCGGCCGACGAGTGCCGCACCACCACCACGTCCACCCCCATCGCGGCGATGTTCTGCGCGGTGTCGATGAACGACTCGCCCTTCGCCGTGCTGCTGCCGCTGGGACTGAAGTCGATGGTCTCCCCGCCGACCCGCCGGGTGGCCAGGGTGAAGCTCAGCCGGGTGCGGGTGGACGGCTCGTAGAACAGGTTCGCCACCACTTTGCCGTCGAGGTCTTTCCGCTTCGGCGACGTGCGGCCGACGCCGACGAACCCGGCGGCGGCGTCCAGCAGCTCCGTCAGGTCGTCGCGGGTGAGCGTCTCGAGTCCGAGGAAGTGGCGCATGGCGAAGGAGTCCGGGAGTCGGCGGCGGTTCCGAATAGGGTATGAGGACGCGGCGACGGCCGCACTCTCCCGTTCCCAGGTGCGGAAGACCCCGTTCCGGTCGTCGGCGTTCGCTCCACGAACGGGCGTGACCCTTCCGGGCGAGCCGCAAGTCGCGTGGGCGGAAGGGGCTGCAAGTATTTCGGCACATTCCGCGCGCTTTCCTTGACAAAACCAAAAACGGAACGCATAACCATATTGTACATAAAAACACATCGCGCACTCCCGTCAAGTTTCGGCACGGCGAGCCGTTTGGCTTTTCCCGATGCACTCCTGCCGTCAAGCCGGCATCCGTCCGGCGAATCGTCGTGTTCGCCCGCCGCGACACCACCCCGAAATGACGCCGGCGGGCAGTTACGGCATCGTTACACCCCGAATCGGCGGGCCGCGTTAAGATGCTCGCAGGTCGCGGGCCTCTCCGCCGACCGCCCCTGCTTTCGGAGGATGAGCATGACCCGCCTCACTCGCGCCGCCCTGGTCGCGGCCGCCCTCGCCGGTGTCGGCACGGCCCGCGCCGCCGACCCGACCCCCGGCCGGCCGGTCGATCTGGTCCTGTGCATCGACACGTCGAACAGCATGGACGGCCTCATCGAATCGGCCAAGCTGAAGCTGTGGGACGTGGTGAACGAGCTGGCCAAGGTGAAGCCGACGCCGATCCTGCGGGTGTCCCTGTACCAGTACGGCAACGACAACATCCCGGCCGACACCGGGTGGGTGCGGAAGGAGGTGGACCTGACGACCGACCTGGACGCCGTGTACGCCAAGCTGAACGGGCTGAAGACCCGCGGCGGCACCGAGTACGTGGCCCGCGTCACCCGGCAGGCCATCCGCGACCTGAAGTGGTCGGACGACGGCAAGGCGCTGAAGCTCCTCTTCGTGTGCGGGAACGAGCCGGTCGATCAGGACAAGGAGGTGAACCTGGCCGACGTGAGCAAGCTGGCCAAGGACAAGGGCGTGGTCGTCAACACCATCTACTGCGGCCCGGCGAACAACGCCGAGGCGGCCGGGTGGAAGGACTTCGCGGCGGCCAGCGGCGGGCGGTACGGCAACATCGACCAGAACAAGACGGCCGCCCAGCAGGTCGTCGCCACCCCGCACGACAAGGACCTGGCCGAGCTGAGCGGCAAGCTGAACAAGACCTACGTCTTCTTCGGCAGGGACCGGGAGAACCTGGCCGCGAACCAGGTGGCCCAGGACGCCAACGCCGCCAAGGCCGGCGCGGGGGTCGCCGCCGCCCGCGGGCAGACCAAGGCCGAGGCGCTGTACCGCAACGACTTCGACCTGCTCGACAAGATGAAGGGCGATGCCAAGTTCGACGTGAGGAAACTGGCCGAGGCCGACCTGCCGGACGAGCTGAAGAAGCTCAAGCCGGACGAACGGGAAGGCTACCTGAAGAAGAAGGCGGACGAACGGGACGCGGTGCAGAAGCAAATCCAGGAGCTGTCGGTGAAGCGGGCCAAGTTCATCGAGGAGGAGTCGAAGAAGAAGCCGAAGGATCCGGCCGACCAGGCGTTCGACGAGTCCCTCCGCGCGACCATCCGCGCGCAGGCCAAGGACAAAGGCTTCGAGGTGCCGGCCGAGAAGAAGTAAGGCGTCGCAGGCAGAGGACAGAAGACTAACCACAGAGGCACAGAGACACAGAGAAGAAAGACGGGAGAGTTTGAAAGAGTTTGAAACCCTGAATTCTCTCTCTTGTCTTCTCCGTGTCTCTGTGCCTCTGTGGTGAGTCTTCTCTTCCTTCGGACTAACTCACCCCGCTCACACACGGACTCTCCCATGCACCCGCTCCGCTCCCTGTTGGTCGTCGCGCTAGTTGCGACAGTCGCCGCCGCCCAGAAGCCGGACGAGCCGAAGACCGCGCCGAACAAGATCACCTCCGTCACGGTGTACCAGAACACGGCGCTGGTCACCCGCGAGGTGACGCTGCCGGAGGCCGCCGGCCAGGCCGAGGTGGTGGTGTCGCCGATGCCGCCGGCCACCGTGCAAAGTTCGCTGTACGCCGAGGGCACCGACGCCGTCCGCGTCCTCAGCACCCGCTTCCGCACCCGCGCCATCGCCGAGGACAACCGCGAGGAGGTGCGGAAGCTGGAGGCCGAGATCAAGGCCGTCGTGAAGGGGGTGGCCGAGCAGGACGCCGACCTGCGGGCGGTGACGGCGAACCTGGCCTTCACCACCAAGCTGGAAGTGTTCACAACGGCCACCATGTCCACGTTGACTGAGAAGGGGCAACTCGACGCCGAGAAGACGCTGCTGCTGGCCAAGAGCATCCGCGACGACCGCACCAAGTACATCAAAGAGGAGGCCAAGCTGAAGGCGCAGATGGCGGCCGACAACGAGAAGCTGGCGTTCCTCCGGGTGCAGTTGCAAGAGAAGTCCGGCGGGGTCAGCCGCACCGAGCGGGACGCCGTCATCGTCATCGACAAGAAGGCCGGGGCGGGCACGGTGAAGCTGAACTACCTCGTCAGCAACGCCACCTGGAAGCCGCAGTACAAGCTCCGCGCCGCGGCCAAGGCCGGCGACCCGGTGGCCGTCGAATACCAGGCGTCGGTGACGCAGCAGACCGGCGAGGAGTGGCCGAACGTCAACCTGATCCTCAGCACCGCGCAGCCGCTCTTGAACGCCGCCCCGCCGGACCTGCGGACGCTGGAAGTGGCCGTCGGCGGCCCGGCCCTGCCCGGTGCCCCCGGCGGCGGTCCGGCCGGCCCCGGCGGGATCGCCGGCGGGTACGGCGGCGGTCGCGGCGAAGGCACCTACGGGAAAGAGCTGAAGGACTTGGAAGAGCGGGCCAAGGGCCAGCGGTCGATGGCCGTCGATAACTTCAACAAGAAGGACGCAGGCGAGGCGTTCAAGCTGCAAAACGAGGCGGCCGCGACGGAACAGTTCCGCGACCTGCTCTGCTCGGCCGAGGACGTGGCCAAGGGGGCCGGCATGGGCACCCCGGCCGGGGACGCGCCGAGCGTCACGTTCCGGCTGAAGACCAAGCTCACCCTGCCGTCCCGCGCCGACGACCAGACGCTGGAAATCGCCAAACTGGAACTGCTGCCGAAGTTCTACTACAAGGCCGTTCCCGTTCTCACGCCGAACGTCTACCGGCTGGCCGACTTGGTGAACACCACCGACTACATCCTGCTGCCCGGCGACGCCAACATGTACCTGGACTCCGACTTCGTCGGCAGCGCCAAGATGCCGCTGGTGGCCGTCGGCAAGCCGTTCACCGTCGGGTTCGGCGTCGATCCGCAACTGCAAGTGCAGCGGAAGCTGATGGACAAGACCCGCACCACCCAGGGCGGCAACCAGGTGCTCACCTTCAAGTACAAGATCCTGCTGAGCAGCTACAAGTCGGCGGCGGTGGACGTGCAGGTGTGGGACCGCGTGCCGCACGCCGAGGCGGTGAACGCCATCGCCGTGTCCATCGGCAAGTCGGACGTGGCGCTGAGCGCGGACCCGCTGTACGTCCGCGACGACCGGCCGAAGAACCTGCTGCGGTGGGACGTGAAGGTGGACAAGGGGATGAACGGCGAGAAGGTGCTGACCATCGACTACGAGTACAAGCTGGAACTGGACAAGAACGTCACCATCGGCAGCTTCCTGGCGAAGTGACGATCGGGAGAGAGTACCGCCTTCGCCGCGACTTCGGGAGCGGGCGACCGTGGCCGCTCCCGAAGTCGCGGCGAAGAATGCAGCCGTTGTCAATCTTCCGCCGGCCGGTCGTCGTCTTGTTTGTAACAGCCGCCGCCCGCCCGGAGTGCCGCCCATGTCAAAAGCCCGCATCGTCGTCGTCGAGGACGAACCGGCCATCCGTCGGGGGCTGGTGGACGCCCTCCGCCTGACCGGGTACGACGTGGCCGAGGCGGCCGACGGCCCCGCCGGGTTGAGGGAAGCGCAATCCGGCGGGGTCGATCTGGTGCTGCTCGACCTGATGCTGCCCAAGAAGGACGGGTTCGAGGTGCTGGCCGAACTGCGGCGGGTGTGCCCGACGCGGCCGGTCATCATCCTGACGGCCAAGGGCGGCGAGGACGACCGCGTCCGCGGGCTGAAGATGGGGGCCGACGACTACGTCGTCAAGCCGTTCTCGGCGCGGGAGCTGGTGGCCCGCATCGAGGCCGTGCTGCGGCGGACGATGAAGGACGGCGGCGAGGTGACGGTGGTGATGTTCGGCCGCGCCCGCATCGACCTGCAACGCCGCGAGGTCCGCTGGTCGGCCGCCGACCGGTGCGACCTGTCCGAGACGGAAGCGGCGCTGTTGAAGTACCTGGTCGCCAACCGCGACCGGGCGGTGTCGCGGGACGAACTGCTCGGCCGCGTGTGGGGCATCGGCACCGCCGGCCTGGAAACCCGCGCCGTGGACATGCACGTCGCCCGGCTGCGGGCCAAGCTGAAAGACCCGAACGGGGACGACACCCCGGACCCCATCGTCACCGTCCGCGCCCACGGCTACATGGCCGGGCCGAGCCTGACCGTGCCGGAGACCGCCCCGTGAACTGCCATCTGCTGTCCCCGACGCGAGTGGCGGGCGGGCTGGTGCTGCTGGCCGCCCTGGTGGTCGGCGGGCTGGCCTACGTGTCCGTCACCGCGCTCGGCGTGGAGGCCGCCCAGCGGGAGGCCGCCGCCCGCGCCGACGCCGGCAACCGCGAGCGGTTCGCCCTGTGGCGGCTGGACGGCTTCCTGCTGCCGGTCCTCGGCCTGGAGAACAACCGGCCGTACTCGCACTACTTCCCCCTGTACGCCCCGGCCCCGGTGGCCCTGGACGCCGCCGACAACTTCACCGCCGACCCCGGTCGCGTCCCGTCGCCGCTGCTCACCGCCGACCTGCCGCCGTGGATGACGCTGCACTTCCAGCTCGACCCCGAACGCGGGTGGGAGTCGCCGCAGGTCATCCCGGCCGGCCTCGCGGATCGGCTGAACGCCGAGCCGTTCGGCCTGTTCCTGGCCAACTGCACCGACGACCGCGCCAAGCAACTCGCCCACCTGCGGGCCAAGTTCCCGGCGTCGGACGCCGCCCGCGCGCTGGCCGATCAGGAGCGGTCCGAGCCGGACGAGCCGCCGTTCCTGGTGCCCGTGCCGCAGGCCGACGACCCGATCCTGGACAAGCCCACGCCGTTCATCTGCCCGGACCTGCCGCCCGGCTGGTCGAAGCCGGCCGCCGGTCTCGACGTGGCCTGTGGCCGTGGCGGGCTGTGGTGCGACGAGCCGGCGCGTCAACTCGTCCAGCGGGACATGGCCAAGGACGAGGCGCAACGGCCAACCCCACTCGAACGCGACAAGGAGCCGGCGAAGAAGGCCGAAGAGGGCACCCAGCAGAAGGCGGCCCCGCCGTCGCGGGGCGCGGTGCCGGAGACGGATTCCTCCCGCGACGCCCAGGCCCGCAAGAACTCCACCGACAACGTGTTGAGCAGCCGCGCCGGATACGAGCCGGGCGGCAAGCTCCAGGGTATCCCCACGGGCGAGGGCGGTGGCCGCGGCGGCCGAAACTTCATGACTGCCAGGCCGACCGAACTGAAAGCCACGATTCCGCCGGCGGACGGCAAGGAGTTGGGGAAGCAGACGGCCGAGTGGTCCGAGTACCTCCGCAACGAGATCGTCAAGTTGAAGGAAGGCCGCGACACGCAGCAGCCGTTGAAGGGCGAGAACCGGACGCCGGACGCGGACGTGAAGAAGGCGGCGGAGAAGGACCTGGCGGACAAGACGAAGGCGGACGAGGCGGCGGGATACGCCAAGCGGGGGCCGCCGTCGGACGCGATCGTCGAGCAGCGGGGCCGGCGACTGGTGAACGACTACATTGCGCTGGCAAAGGAGGGCGGCCCACTGACCCCGGCGGCGGAAGGGAAGGCCGGCCCGCTGGTGGTGCCGGTGGCCGTCCACATCGGGCCGGTGCGCCCCCGCTGGCTGACCGCCCCGGACGGCTCCCAACTGCTTCTCCTCGTCCGCGCCGCCAAGCTGAACGAGAAGACCGTCTTCCAGGGCGTCGTCCTGGACTGGCCGGCGCTGAAGCGGACGCTGCTCGACCGCATCCCCGACCTGCTGCCCCGCGCCGACCTGACGCCGGTGCCGGCCGTCGCCGACGCGCCGCCGGAACACTCCATGTCCGCCCTGCCGGTGCAGCTGGCCACCGGGGAAACCGTGGAACTGCCGCCGTGCGGGTGGACGCCGCTGCGGTACGGCCTCGTCATCGCCTGGGCCGCCGCACTGCTGGCCATCACGGCCGTGGCGTTCGGCGGGCGGGCCGTGGTCGCCATGTCCGAGCGCCGCGTCCGCTTCGCCTCGGCCGTCACGCACGAACTGCGGACGCCGCTGACCGCGATGCAACTGCACCTGGACCTGCTCAACAGCGGCCTCATCACCGACGAGGCGAAGAAGGCCGAGTACCTGGCCACCCTGACGGCCGAGGCCGACCGGCTGAACCGGCTGGTCGAGAACGTCCTCGACTTCGCCAAGTTGGAGCAGCGGTCGGCGCGGTCGCTGGCGAAGGCCGTCCCGGTCGCCGACGTGCTGGCTGCGGTACGGGCGACGTGGGCCGACCGACTGGCTACCGAGGGGTTCGTGTTGGTCGTCGAAGCCGACACCCCGTCAGATGCCGCCGTCGTCGCCGACCCGCGCGTGGTCGCGCAGGTGCTAGGCAACCTGATCGACAACGCCCGCAAGTACGCCAAGGCCGCCGCCGATCACCGCGTTTGGGTCCGCGCGACCGCGACCGGCAGCCGCGTCGCGCTGACGGTCGAGGACCGCGGCCCCGGCATCCCGTCCGGTGAGCGGAAGTCGGTCTTCCACCCGTTCACGCGGGGCACCGACACGGCCGACAGCGGCGGCGCGGGCCTCGGCCTGTCGCTCGCCCGCCAGTGGGCCGAACTGTTCGGCGGCACCCTGACCTACCAGTCTGCCACCCCCACCGGTGCCCGCTTCGTGCTGGAGTTGCCGGCGGGGTGACCGCGCTTCCGTCTTTGACGCATTTGCGGTTTTTTTCATTTGACTGCGCTTCGGCCGGCGTTCAAGATCATCGCCGTAGGCATGAGTGCCACTCATTCGTTTTCGGGAAGTCCGCCATGATGACGCAAAGGGTCGGCCGAAACGAGCCTTGTCCGTGCCGGAGTGGTCGCAAGTTCAAACAGTGTTGCCTCCAAAAAGAAGCCCAACGCCATATCCCACAACCGTCCCTCCTGCGTGACGGGCCGAAGACGAACCCATTCCCGCGACAACCGGCACCGCCGGTCAAGCCGAAGATTCGCGTCAGTGTCGGGTACGAGTTCTCGGACGGGATCGGCATCGGGACCGTCAGCTACTCGTTCGACATCTCGCAACAGTTCCTCCTGACATCGGGGCTGATCCTGACGGCTGAGCGGGTCGAGATCGGGATGCAGTTTCTCTTGGAAGACGGTGCGATTGCCACGGTTACGGATGTGAAGCCGCCGCGTGAAGTCTACCCGCTCTCCGCTGCGAAGGACGCGAACGGGAACACGCAGAAGCGCATTCTCGGCACGATCAAGTACAGCGGTTGTTACCCGGTGATGTCGTTCGTGGTCGGGGGATTACGAATCGAGACGACAGGGGGCCATCCGTTCTACTCGCTCGACCGCAGCGGCTGGGTCGATGCCGAGTCGTTGCGGTTGGGCGAGCGAATCGAGACGGCGGAGGGCGTGCCGCAGACGGTGACGGAAATCACGCCGCCTCAGCCGAAGCAAGTGGACCTCCACAACCTCGAAGTCGAGGACTACCACACCTACTTCGTCGGGCACGGCGGATCGGCCGTCTGGTCGCACAACGGCCTTGAGATGAGCTGCGCGATCCCGAAACCCAAGGAAGTCGGACTATTTGACGACATCCCCCACCCCGATGGACCTCTCGGGGTTGGTGCCCGTGCCCTGCGCAAGGATCAGTATGTCGAGGCTGCACTTCCTCTAGATCACGTCGTCCACGACCCAGTCGCGATTCGGGCTGTGATCGGCGATGGACTACTCGCTCGTGGTAGCCACGACACGGTGATGTCCGGGATCTACTCGTTCATGCGGCAAAACGGCGAGGCAGGTTTCCAGGCGGTTACGAGAGATCCAACGCAGCGAGTAGGGATCGTGACACGGAACATGGGTCTGTCCGAGGGTTCGGTACTCGCTGCGATTGACATTTCTCGCCTGCCCTCGAATAGGGTATTCGATCTGCGCTCAGACAGTGTGCGAACCGCTTTTATGAAGGACTATCCCGAGTTCGTCAAGATGTATGACAGGATTGCCTCGGAAGGTGTGGTTGCGATTCGGGGTACGATCCCCTCCGACGCCGTGAGCGGACTTCTTCGCCATAGCCGGCCTGTGAAGCGAGCTGACCTTGAGTCCGTCTTCGCCAAGCTTTTTGGAGGGGGTGGATGAACCCATCACAGTTGGTTGGTTGGGCCAGTGGGCTTCACTGGCGAACTCAGACGGGAATCGTTCCCTCTGGAGTCGTGAACATCCGTCGTCACATCGACCTGATCGCTCCTGTAATTCGGCATCTCACCGAAACGACGGGCCGTCCTGTTGCGGTTTGTCACGGAATCGCTCTGACGCCGGCATTTGCCAGTGCGGAGTACAGTGCGGTCTTCGACGCATTGGCGGACAACGCCGAGTTGGAAAACTGCCCACCGAGGATTCCAGTAATTGCGACGATTGCCGCGAACGCGGCATGGCATCTCGATCCGACGCTGTCGGTCTTCCCCAATCCGTGGGGGCCGATCATGCAACTGTACGAACTGGGTTACCCGACGAGCTACCAAGATACCCCGAAGCACGACGGAGTCGCCCTGCGTGTCGGCCTCCGCAACGGGACACAACTGTTCCAAGTCTACGGGGTTACCGTTGTGGATGAACACGCATGAGGCGGATACTTGAATGGACCGAGTTTCGACAAGATGGCCTCTGAAGGCGTCATCGCGATCAAGGGTACAATCCCCAGCAACGCCGTGGAGGGATTGCTGCGTGTTCCAAAACCGGCCACTGGGCAACAGGTTCACGCCGCGCTCCAAGCACTATTCGGAGGTGGCTGATGACTCCCCTCAAAGCACGACTGTTGTGGCTGGAAACCATTTCTTGGCAACAGAGTGAGCAAGTGACGGCTTCCGCGAAAGAGTTGATTCGCTCCCACATCGAATTGGTGAGGCCGATCCTCGCGCGACTCATGGCATCGGAGGAGTTGTCTGCCTCCGAGGCGCACGACATGATCCTCACGCCCGCACCGGACTCAAAGGATTATCAAGCGTATTTTTCAGAGGAAATGGAAGACTTCGACCTGCCGGGCTGTTCCGTTCCTGAACAAATTCTTATGACTGTCGCGGCGCATGATGTCTGGCATCTCGATCCCGAACTGTCCAGCGACCCCAACCCGTGGGTGCCAATCATGGAACTCTACAGGATGGGCTACCCGACGAGCTACCTGGATACGACGGAGCACGACGGTATATCACTTCAGGTCGGGCTGCGAGACGGCGTCGAAGTATTCCTCGTCCATGGTGAGCCGTATCGGGATGAGGATTTGTGAGTTGATCGCACGCCGTTCCCACCGGTACCTGCTTCGTCCTGGAGTTGCCGGCGGTGTGAATGGAAAGGCCAACGAGGCACCTGTGGCAACAACCAAAGCCCTTCTTTCCCCGGCCGACCTCGCTCGGCTTTACGGGACGTTTGCCGCGCGGAGCGCGAAGGTGAAGTTGCGCCTTGAGAGTGTGCCCGTCCCACTGCGTCCGCTCATCCACTATGCGGAGTTCTGGGGCGCATCCGACGATGGATTGCGCGAGGCGATGGTGGAGGCCGCGCCGGAGGAAGTCAAAGTGAACCTCGTCGCGGTCGTGTCCGAATTCGACGACGAGTTCGACGAGTGGCTGGCAGGTCCGGACGCCGATGCGCCGACGCCGACCCCCGAGTACATCGCGTTCTCCGCCATGCGGATGGCGGCGGACTTTGTTTGATGGCCCTGAGGTCGTTCACACCTCGACCATCACCCCATGCGGGCCGGCGTTCACCACCAAGGTGTCGCCGGCTCGCTCTTACCTGCCGCCGCTGCCGTGGCGGTGTAGGATACCGCCACAAGGAACTAACCCCCTCGCGTGATCCCCCGATGGCCTTCACCCTCCTGCCGGTCGCCAAGCCGTTCCTGTTGTGCGACGACGTGATCGCCAACCCCATGACGGGGAAGCCGCACATCGTGAACTTGTGGGACACCGTGACGGTCCCGCCGACCGCCACCTGGCCGTTTGCGCTGCCGAAGTTGTGCCTGTTCGCCTGGCTGCGCGACGGCCTCGGCACCACCCGCTTCCAGTTCGAGTTGGTGAACTTGAGTACGGAAAAACTTGCCGCCCGCCCCTGGACGCAGGCGGTTCAACTGAGGCACCCGCTCGAGTCCCTGTACGCGAAGTTTCTGCTCCCGAACGTCGAGTTCGCGTCTCCCGGTCACTACTCGATCGAGGTATACTGGAACGGTGAGATCGCGGACGACCACCGCTTCCGCGTCCACCAACCGGAGGGTGCGTGATGGACGTGACCAGTTCCACCATTCCACTCGTGACGTTCGAGTGCGAGCAAGACCCGACCCCGCTGCCGCCGGAAGGCAAGCTGTCCACCCGCGCGCAAGCCGGATGGGTGCCGCCGGACTGGCTGCTCGACGCCATCAAGCAGGCCGAAGAAGAAGGCTGGACCCCGCCGCCCCCGCCGGACGCAGGCCCGACGCCCCCGAAGTAACGCGACTCACACCTCGACCATCACCCCCTCCGGGCCGGCGTTCACCACCAGGGTGTCGCCGGCCTGTTGCTGTTTGCCCTGACTGCCGTGGATGTGCCCGCAGACCAGCAGCTTCGGGCGGCAGCGGTCCATCGCCGCGCGGATCGCCGTGCTGCCGAGGCTGCGGCCGGAACTGGGCACGTCCAGCACCCCGGCCGGCGGCGAGTGCGTGACCAGCACGCCACCCGTCGGGCAGCCCGCGAGCAACCGTTCCGCGTCCGCTTCGGGGAAGTCGTAACTCCAGTCGCCGAACGGCGTGACCGGGATGCCGCCGCCGACGCCGAAGAACGCCACGCCGAGGATTTCCGCGCCGGTGCCGTGCAGCACCACCGCTGTCGGCCACCCGGCGCACGCGGCGGCGAGGTCGTCCGTCGTCTCGTTGTTGCCGGCCACCAGCACCGTCGGCTTGTCGATGGCCTTCAACGCCTCGACGACGGCGGTCAGTCGCGTGTGCATGTTGCACAGGTCGCCGGCGCACACGACGACATCCACCGCCTTCGCCCGGCGGACGAGGTCGCCGACGGCGGTCAGGTCCGAATGCACGTCGCTGAAGAGCAGCAGTTTCATGGCGGATATGATAGCCGCCAACAATCGGTTCCGAGCCGGAAGCGTGAGCGACGGTGGTTTGAAGACCGTCGCTCACGCTTCCGGCTCGGACAGGAGACTCTCCCCATGCGTACCGTCGTCCTCCTTCTCCTCTTCGCGCTCCCGGCCGCGGCCGCCGAGCGGAAGAACGTGCTGGTGATCGTCGCCGACGACCTCGGCCGGCAGGTCGGATGCTACGGCGACAAAGTCGCGAAGACCCCGAACCTCGACAAGTTCGCCGCGTCCGGCACCCGGTTCGCGAACGGGTTCGCGTCGGTGTCGTCGTGCAGCCCCAGCCGGGCGACCATGCTGACCGGCCTGCCGACGCACCAGTGCGGGCAGTACGGTCTGGCCCACGCCACCCACCACCAGCAGACGTTCGCCAACGTCAAGAGCCTGCCGGGGTTGCTCGGCCCGGCCGGGTATCGCACCGGCGTCGTCGCCAAGTTGCACGTCCTGCCGAAGACCGTCTATCCGTTCGACGAGGAGATCGCGGACGGTGGCCGCAACCCGGTGTTGGTGGCGAGCAAGGCGAAGAAGTTCATCGAGGACGCCGGCGACAAGCCGTTCTTCCTGTGGGTCGGGTTCACCGACCCGCACCGCGCGGCCAAGGGGTTCGCCAACACCGGCAAGTACCCGAAGGAGGTGCCGGACGCGCCGTTCGATCCGAAGACGGTCCCCGTCCCCGCCTTCCTGCCGGACCTGCCCGAGGTCCGCGACGACCTGGCCGACTATTACCAGAGCGTGACCCGGCTCGACCACGGCGTCGGGATGCTGCTGAAGCTGCTGGACGACAAGAAGCTGGCCGACAGCACGCTGGTCGTGTTCCTGTCGGACAACGGCATCCCGTTCCCCGGTGCCAAGACGAGCCTGTACGACGCCGGCGTTCACCTGCCGTTCCTCGTGCGGAAGCCGGGCCAGAAAGCCGGCGTGGTGTCCGGGGCGGTGGCGAGCTGGACCGACCTCGCGCCGACGGTACTGGACTGGTGCGGCGTCAGGCCGGCCGAGGCGATGCGCGGGAAGTCGGTGTTGCCGATCTTGGAAGAAGCGAATCCGAAAGGGTGGGAGACCGTGTTCGGCTCGCACCAGATGCACGAGATTACCATGTACTACCCGATGCGGATGGTGCGCACCCGCGAGTACAAGCTGATCCACAACCTGGCGCACAAATTGGAAGTACCCCACGCCTCGGACCTGTGGGAGTCCCCGACGTGGCAGGCGATTCTGAAGCGGAACGACGACAAGATGGGCGTGCGGACGGTGACGGCGTTCTTGCATCGCCCGGAGTTCGAGCTATACGATGTGACGGCCGACTCGCACGAGGCGACCAACCTGTTGGCCAACGGCAAGGCCGCCGCGAAACCGAAGGCGGTGGCCGCATTCGAGACGCTGTCGGCGAAGTTGGCCGAGTGGCGGCAGGCGACGAACGACCCGTGGCTCATCAAGAACAAACACGAGTGAGTGTCCGAGCCGGAAGCGTGAGCGACGGTTATTCGGTTGGGGGTCTGGTGGCACCGGCCTCCGAGCCGGTGTTGCTCAGGTCACACCGGCTCGGAGGCCGGTGCCACCAAAAGCAGGACCGTCGCTCACGCTTCCGGCTCGGATCGATCACGGCAACTCGATGCCCTTCAGCGTGAAGGCAACGGTCTGCTTCAGCAGCGGCGACGGCGTTTCGTACACCGCCTTCCAGCCGGCCAGCTTCTCCGGCAGCGGGCCGGGCTGGCCGTTCGCGCCGGCGAAGGCGTAGTTGCCGTACACGGTGCCGCCGCGCGAGTCGGTGTTGTAGTCGGTCGGCTCGACGTTCCGCCGGCCGTTCGGCCCCGTCACCCGCAGCTTGTTCGACGACGCCCACACCTCCTCGAAGCTCTCCAACTCCGGGTGTCCGGCCGGGTACTTCATCTCGAAGTTGAACTCGGCGCGGCCGCCGGCGTGCTTGACCGGCTTCAGTGCGACCGTCACCCCGGCCTGCTCCTTCGCCACCGGCTTCTCGGCGGTCAGGTCGTCGAAGGCGAACGGCAGCAGTTGCCGCGCGGCCACCACCGCGAACGAGCCGGTGATCTCGTCCAACTGCTTCGCCGCGCGGGGCACGTCGCGGAGTGTGATCGTCAGCGGGTGCGTGTAGCCGGAGGTGGCGACGCGGCCGGTCGGCGCGTCGGCGGTGACGGCTTTGCCGTCGGCCGTGGCGGTGGTCACTTTCGGTTCGCCGTCCATCAGGTAGACGGGGAAGCGCGGCTCCCACGTCGCCTCCAGGTGAAGCTGGTAAACGGTCTTGCCGGTCTCGAAATCCCGCCTGGCGACGACCTGCTTCAGCACCACGCGGAACGGCCCGTCCACAGACGACGGCGGCGGCTTCACCCCGGACAGCAGCGGCACCAGCGCGATTTCGCGCCCGCGACCGCCGACCGCGATCCGGCAACCGGTGTCGGCGGCCAGCTTCTCCACGGCGGTCCAGAACGGCACCTTGTCGAAATCGACCGGCAGCTTCTTCGCGGCATCCACCTCGGACACGTCCACGGCGATGCCCGCCTGCTCGCGGATCGCCGTGGCGATCTCGACGGCGGTGGCGGCCGGTCGCGCGAGGGTGACGAGCTTCGCCGGCACCTTCGGCAGCGGGTCGGCGGCAATGGCGGGCACGACGAGCAACGCCGAGAGGAGGACGAGAGCGCGGGGCATGGGTGCGGGTCGGTGGGGGTGGAGGGAACCACGGCGTCATCGCCGCGACCGGGGGGAGCGTCCCGTCATCGGCATAGACGGGCCGGAACGCCGTTTCTATCTTACCCGCGTTGACAACGCCCCGTGCCGGTTCGATTCGCTCGCCCCGACCCGCCGTCGGCTCCGCTTTTTTCCGAGGTCACGCTTCGATGCACGCCAACCCCGAGGTCCTCGCCAAGGTCCGTCCGCCGGCGGACGCCGACCCGCAAGAAACCGGCGAGTGGGTGGAGTCCCTCGAAGCGATCCTCAAGCACCAGGGGCCGGATCGGGCGCGGTTCCTGCTGGAGACGCTGGCGGCGGTGGCCCACAAGGGCGGCGCGAAGACGACCGCCGGCATCACCACGCCGTACACCAACACCATCCTGCCCGAAGACCAGCCGGCCTACCCCGGCGACCGCGCGCTCGAGCGGAAGATCAAGAGCCTGGTGCGGTGGAACGCGATGGCGATGGTGCTGAAGGCCAACAAGAACACCAACGTCGGCGGGCACATCAGCACGTTCGCCAGCGCCGCCACCCTGTACGAGGTCGGCCAGAACCACTTCTTCAAAGGCCGCTCCGACGCCCACCCCGGCGACGTGGTGTTCTACCAGGGGCACGCCAGCCCCGGCATGTACGCCCGCGCCTTCCTGGAGGGCCGCCTCTCCGAGGGGCAACTGACGAACTTCCGCCAGGAACTGCAGCCGGGCGGCGGCCTCAGCAGCTACCCGCACCCGTGGCTGATGCCGGACTTCTGGCAGTACCCGACGGTCAGCATGGGCCTCGGCCCGATCATGAGCATCTACCACGCCCGGTTCAACCGCTACCTGCGGGACCGGGGGCTGTCCGCCACCGCCGGCGACTCGCGGGTGTGGGCCTTTTTGGGCGACGGCGAGTGCGACGAGCCGGAAAGCCTCGGCTGCATCACCCTGGCGGCGCGGGAGCGGCTCGACAACTTGACGTGGGTCATCAACTGCAACCTGCAACGTCTGGACGGCCCGGTGCGGGGCAACGGCAAGATCATCCAGGAACTGGAGGGGCTGTTCCGCGGGGCCGGGTGGAACGTGCTGAAGGTGGTGTGGGGCAGCGACTGGGACCCGCTGCTGGCCGCCGACTATACCGGCGCGCTCCAGGCCCGCATGATGGCCGTGGTGGACGGCGAGTACACCGACTACATCGGCCGGGACATGCGGACGAAGGCGGAGCGGGACGCCAAGAAGATCCTGACGGCCGACGAGGACACCGAGCGGCGGGGGGCGTTCATCCGGGAGACGTTCTTCGACACGCCGGAGCTGAAGGCGCTGGTCGAGCACCTGTCCAACAGGCAGATCGTCGGGCTGAAGCGCGGCGGGCACGACCCGCTGAAGGTGCACGCCGCGTACCGGGCGGCGGTGGAACACAAGGGCCAGCCGACGGTCATCCTGGTGAAGACCGTGAAGGGGTACGGCGTTCCCGGCGACGGCGGCGAGGGCAAGTTCACCACCCACCAGCAGAAGACGCTGAAGATGTCGGTCGTGGACGAACCCGGCGAGGCCGACCTGCCCAAGGACGAGCGGGACAAGCGGGCCATGCTCGCCGCCCTCAAGTCGTTCCGCAAGCGGTTCGAGTTGCCCATCCCGGACACCGACCTGGGCGACGTGCCGTTCTACCGGCCGGCCGCCGACAGCCCGGAGGCGGCGTACCTGCTGGCCCGGCGGAAGGCCCTGGGCGGGTTCAACCCGACCCGCAACACCGCCTTCACCCCGTGCCCGCCGCCCGACCGCAAGGCGTTCGAGCGGTTGTACGCCGGCACCACCGAGGGCAAGACCCAGTCCACCACGCTGGCGTGGGTGACGCTCATGCAGCAGGTGATGAAGGACGCGAACGTCGGCAAGCTGATCG
>JAYTTN010000485.1:0-19239 GCA_043745295.1 Fimbriiglobus sp.
TTGTCGTCGCCGGGAGCACGCGACCGGCGGGGAGCAAGTCGAGCTACTCCCCGCGTTCCTTCCGCACTTCGGCGTACTTCTCGCGCAGCTTGCGGGTTAGCTCCGGCAGCTTGTCGATGTACCGCTTGTGGGCGCGGGGTTGCACGCGCGTCAATGCATACGCAGTGATGAGTGGCAGGCTTAGCGTGCTATCGACGTAACAGGTCACGGTGCCGGGCAGCTTGTCCGGGTCCACCTTGCCCCACGTCATCGCCTCGCTCGGCGTCGCGCCGCTGAGTCCCCCCGTGTCCGGCCGGGCGTCGGTGAATTGCAGGAAGTAGTCGTGCCCGCTCTCGGCGAGGCCCAGCACCTCCTGAATCTGCGGCTCCGTTTGCAGCATGAAGTTCTTCGGCGACCCGCCGCCGAGGATGAACACCCCGCTCGTCCCGCCGGTGGCCTTCGCCTCCCACACGATGCTCGCCGTCTGGTTCACGTCGCGGAACGGGTCGATGTTGATCGCGTACCCTTCCAGTTGCAGCGCGGCGATGTTCATGCCGATGCTGCTGTCGCCGGGCGAACTGGTGTAGATCGGCACGCCGGCCCGGTACGCCGCCGCCAGCAGGCTCTTGCCCCTCACGCCGGTCTGCTCCTCGCGCTCGTTCAGGTACTTGCCGACGAGGTAGTGGAACTCGGCCGTGCTGAACGTCTGCTGAAACGCTTCGCCCCGCAGCAGGGTACGGTAGAACTTGTCGGTCCCGAGCAGATTATCGTAGTCGAAAATGATGTCGTAGATGCGGATGACCTGGTTCTCGCGGAGTTCCAGGTCCGGCAGGTTCGGGCCGGACTGATACAGGTCCATGCCGAGGGCGTAGTGCGTGTCGTGGTACAGGTTCGCGCCGGTGGAAATGATCCAGTCGATGAACCCGGCTTCCACCAGCGGCACGAGGCACGACATGCCCAACCCGGCGGGGGTGAGCGCCCCGCTGAGCGCCAGGCCGACGGTGCAGTCCGGCGCGAGCATCCGCTGGGCGTAGAGCTGGCAGCCCTCGCGGAGCCGACCGCCGTTGTAGCTCAGGAACGCGGAGTCGATGAGGTCGGCCGCGCCGACGCCCGGCGGCACCGCCGGCGGGTCGATGCGGTGCTTGCTGATCCGCTTCAGGAACGTCTTGTTGGCGTCGGAACCGGCGTGCCGGTCGTAGTGCGGCTTGTGCGGGTGCATCGTGTCCTCGTCCGGTGGCGTCGCGGGAAGAGGACAGGATAGCGGCTCGTCGGAATTCGTTCACTTGCCCGGCGGCGGGACGGGCGGCAGTTGCGGGGGCGGCACCAGTTGACCCACTGGCGGGACCGGCTGTCCGGGCGGTCGCGCCAGCGGTTCGGCGTGGACGTGCGTCCGCATCATGACGGCCACCACCTTCGCGTCGCCGAACATCGACCCGGCGCGGAGCATTTCCTCGCCCGTCAGCGGCGCGCCGGTCAGCGCGCCCCACATCTCCCGCTGCCCGTCGCTCAGGCACCTGAGCATCGCCTGCCGCACCTTCTCCTGGGACCCGATCTCCTTGCGGATGAAGTCCCGCATCGCTTTGAGGCTGTCCGCTTCGATGTGTGTCGCCTGGGCGATCTCGTCCGGGGCCTCCGCCAGCGACACCGAGAGCATGGCGATCATCTCCTCGTTCACCATCGCAACCCGCTTGTGCTTGGCCAGCTCCCGCGCCATCGCGTCTTCCTGCTCGACGGTCGGGGCCAGTGCCCGCAACACATGACGGTTGAACAGCGCGGCCGGGCCGCCCTTCTGGAGTTGCACCTGCCGCAGTCGGCGGTGCTGAGCTGGGGTTAGGAGCAGGACCGCTTGGGCGTCGAACTGCGAGACTTCCACCGCCAGTTCCTTGTACCGTTCGATCTCCGCGCTAGGTTCCGTCGGCCCGTTCACCACCTCGGGGCCGGCGATTTTCTTCAACGCCTTCTCGTATTCCGCCGTCAGCGCGGCGAGCTTCTTCTCTTGCTCGGCGTTCAGGGCCAGTTCCTTGCGCAGCGCCGGCTGGGAGAGGGCGCTGCCGACGTGTTCGACCGTCACGCGAGCCAGCACGGCGTCGGCCGACACCGTCTTCGGCACCGGGGCCGCAATTGCCCCCCTCGCGACCACGACCGCCACCACGCACGCGATCATCCGAGTCATCCGTGACCTCCGTTTGGTTCGGGCACCGGCATCCACACCGGCTTGGCCCTTTTCGCCTAACGCGGGAAAAAGTTCAAGTCGAGTGGCATCGCGCACCGCCAAGCGGATTGCCGTTCGTGGATTCTTCACGCTCGCACAACCCCGCCGACTCACAGGTCGGCGAGGGCGATCTTCAGCACTTTGAAGCGGATGGTGCCGCGGGGGACGGGGATCTCGACGGTCTCGCCCTTCTTCTTGCCGAGCAGCCCCTGGCCGATCGGGCTGCCCGTCAGGATGCGGTTCGTGTCCGCGTTCTCCTGGCCGGGGCCGACCAGGTCGAACGTCTCCTCCTCGTTCACGTCCAGGTCCAGCACCGTCACGCGGGTGCCGAACACCACCGTGTCCGTCGGCAGGCTGCCGGCCTCGATGACGTACGCCCGCGCGATGCGGTCCCGCATCATGTTCGCCTTCGCCTCGGCCAGCCCGTGGTCCTCGCGGGCGGCGTGGTACTCGGCGTTCTCGCTCAGGTCGCCCAGGTCGCGGGCGTTGGCCACCCGCTGGGCGATCTCCGGCATCTCCACGTTCTGGAGGTGGTCCAGTTCGACCTTCAACTTGTCCAGCCCGTCGCGGGTCATGGGGATGCGGTTGTCGGACATGCCGCGCACTCCTTCTTCGGTCGGTCTCGGTCTCGAACAGGGTGCCGGCCGCGGTTCGCCGCGGCCGGTCTAAGAAAACACCCGGCGGCCGAGCCTGAGGAGGCGGGCCGCCGGGTCACACGTCGGTGAAACCCATTATAGTCCGTCCGGGACGGCACGCAAAATGATTCGGTGAAACGGCCCGCCGGGGATCGGCCACCCCCGCGCGGTCCAGTCGTCCCGCCGCACCGTCAGCGGCTCCTCCTCGGCCGTCACCTTGTCCACACACAACGCCTCCGCCGCCGTCAGAATCTTGTTCACCTGGGCGCAATTCGACTTCCGCAGGGCGACGGTGCCGTCGTCCACCACGGCGATGACGCACGGCTCCTCGAAGTCCAGTTGCCGCAGGGCGATGAGCAGGTGGCCGGCGGTCGGGAACTGCTCCTTCAGCCGGAACAGGTCGCCACTCGCCTTCCGGTTGGCCGCGTCGAACCGGCGGGTCGGCAGCAGCAGCCGGGGGACGATCATGCCGACCAACTGGGTCGTGGCCGACTTCTGTTCCGTACCGGGTACGATGCCCAGGGCCTGATAAATTCCCGGCAGCAGCTCCTTCGCCACCGCCTTCGCCGCCGCCGCCTGGTGGCTCTCGACGGACGTGTTTTCCTTCAACTGCAACTCGCGGGGGCGGGGGCGCGGCTTCGGCCGGTCGCCGTACTGCGGCTCCTCGTCGTCCTCGCTCAGGTACGTCACGGTGTAGCGGTAGGCGTCGCGCAGCAGCGCGAGCGCGTCCACCGGCGCGGCCTCGTCGCCGGCCCGCTTCACCAGCGCCAGGACCGCCCGGTCGATGGCGTCGAACAGTTCGTCTTGGGAGAACTCGGACATGGGAGGAATGCTACCGGACGATTCCGGCCGACGGAAGGTCGGTAGCGATGCAGGAAATGCCCGACCGACCCGGTAGAATGCCCGGCGATGAACCACCTCGCGCACCTGGTGCTGGCCGAGCCGACGCCGGCTTCCCGCCTCGGCAACCTGATCGCCGACTTCCTCCGCCCGGCGGATATGGCCGCGCTGCCGGCGGCCGTCCGCCGGGGCGTGATGCAGCACCGCGCCGTGGACGGGTTCACGGATCGCCACCCGGCGGTTCACCGCGCCATCGGCCGGTTGCCGGACCACTGGGGCTGGTTCAAGGGCATCGTCGTTGACGTGTACATGGACCACCTGCTGGCCCGGACGTGGGACGAGTTCGCCCTGCCCCCGATACGGGCGTTCGTCGATGAGGTGAATGCCGATCTGCTCGACGCGGTGGCCGCCGCGCCGTCGGAGGCGGCCGACGGCGTGCGGCGGATCGCGGGCGGCGACCGCCTGATAACCTACCGAACGCCGGCGGGCGTCGAGGCGGCCCTGCGGCGGCTGACCGGCATCATCCGCGAGCGGATGCCGACCCGCGCCGTGGACCTCGTGCCCGCGCTGGCGGACCTGGAGGCCCTGCGCGACGACTTGACCGACGACTTCCGGGTCTTCTTCCCGGACCTTCGGCGGTTCAGCGCCGACTGGCTGATTGCCGACGCCGCGCCGCCCCTCCGGCCGTAGGAGTATCCCCCCACCCACGGCCGGCGAGCGGCTTCGCCCGTTCCCCCACCTTACGGCCCGATGCCGCCGTGGATCCGCTCGGGCGTCATGTGCGACGGCTGGTCGTTGAACCAGAACCGCCGCCAGAACGGGCCGATCTGCCGATAGTCTTCCGACTGGTTCAGCATGATTTCCATCCGCTGCTGCGGGTCGCCGGGGTACATGGTGATGCACCCCGTTCCGGACAAGCCGGCCGCGCCCACGAGCAGCAGTACGAGTTTGCGAAGCATCGTCCGCCTCCTGCGTTGGACCCCCCAACGACCCCCCAGCTCCCCCCGGGGGTTTGGCGGATCGGTGACGGAATGGCCCGCCAGCGACCCCGTCTTCGGGTCTCACTTACCACTACCATCGGCACCACCGCCGCGACGCCTTCAATCGAATCCGATTTTCCAACCCTCCGAGGCCGTGCCGTCGGAAAGTTCGGCACGAAGTGTGGCAACCGGCGCGAGCCGGGGAAACTGGGGAAGGGAACTGGGGGCGGGTCTTGTTAGCCCGCCGCGCCGGCAAGGGGCAAACCACATTGGGGGCAACCGTGCCAGCGAATCCGCATGACCCCGTGCCCCTTGCTGGCGCGGCGGGCTAACGAAATAGCAAGCAACAATTCCCGGAGGGGCGAGGGCGTCACGAATCGTTTGCGGCGGAACTCGGACATGCCCGCGCGCGCCGCCGTCACTTCACGTCCACCACCAGCGTGGCAGTGTGGCCGGTCTCGGCGAACTTCTCGCCCTTGAACTCGCCGGCCTTGCCGTCGCTCACCCGCACCGTCACGCCGTACCGGCCCTTCGCCTCGAAGGCGGCGGTCAGTCCCTTCTCGTCGGTGGTCGTCTTCTCCTTCTCCGCCTTCTCCGGCACCATCACCTCGACGGCCGCCTCGGCCACCGGCTTGCCGAACTGGTACACGGCGAACCGCACCTTGCCGCCGTCCAGCATCGGCACCACGTCCAGCCCGGTCTTGTCGTCGAGCTTGCCGCCGTCGGCCGGGATCGCGCCGACGATGGCCTTGATGTGGAACTGGACGAACTTCGGCTTCTCGCCGCGGGTGGAGATGCCATAGTCGATGCTGCCGTACAGCAGGGCGGTGTTCGCCGGGGTCTTGGCGACCAGCGCCGCGCCGTCCAGCTTCGGCGTCACTTCGGTCGTCTTGCCGTCGGCGGCGCGGGCGGTCAGCTTCAGCCCCTCGACCTTCTTCCAGGTGGCCTCCTTGATCTTCGCGTCCGGGGCGAGGTCGTCGCTGAACACGACGGCGATGTTGCCGCCGTCCGTCACGATGTACAGGGCGTGAGCCTGGCACGCGGCCGCCGCGACCGCGCCGACCAGTAGGGCACCGAGCGTCCGATGCATGGGAGTTCTCCGAGTGGGAAGGGCGTGTGACAGTTTATGAACGGGTAACACGGCGGGCGATGGCCCGGCGATGCCGCCGCAAGAAGTACGCCATCAACTCCGCCCGGCTACTCACGTCGAAGTGCCGGTACAGCCGCTTCACATGTTCGTGGACCGTGGCCGTTGCCAGCCCCAGCCGCGCGGCGGTTTGCTTCTCCGAATCCCCTTCCAGCAGGCAGCCGAGAACCTCGCGGAGCCGAGGGGTGAGGGACGCCACCGGATCGGCGGAGGTGGCCAGCACGGTGCCGAGGTGTTCGGCCGCGGCGTCGTGCAGCAGGGTGGCGACGGCCTTGTCCCGTGCGGTGAACGGGGCGGCGCTCAGGCTGCGGCTGACGGCGAAGTAGTGCGGGGATCCTTTCGTTCGGATGAACCGCTTGCTCAGGAACGTGTCCCCCATGTCCATCGGCACGAGCAACTCGTTGAAGTACGCCGTCGCCTCCCACTCCTTCGGGTCGATCAGGTCCGCCACTCCGACGGTGATCTCGTCCGGTCGCCGGTCGAAGTCGTCGTACACCGGGTTGCCGGGTTGCGTCGGGTCGGCCGTCCATTTCGTGTAGGACGCCAGGATCGCACCGTCGTACCCGTGGAAGGCGGCCGCCACCGGGGCCGACCGGCCGTTCGCGAATCGGTACTCGCCGCAACTCGTGGTCCGGCAGTTCAGCAGCAGGGCCAAGCCGTCGGCCATCCGCTGGAGCCACCGGATCGGCTCGTCACCCAGTTCCTGGCACTCGCCGACCAGCCGGGTCACCGCCCGCACGTCCGCGATTCGGATCGAAGCCGATTTGCCCACGGTCGCCTCCGAACGGTTTGCTTTCGCCGGCGAACCGACTCGCCGATCTCGTGCGGCGCGTTACCCTGTTCAGGGCAATTGTATTCGCCCGACGCACCGCAATCATACCGGTGCTGTCGGACGGTCGCCGCCGTCGGTCGGGACCAACGGCGGCCTCCGGTCCGGATCCCCCGGTTCAGGGGGAATGGAATTCTGAAAAATGAATTCGACTGTAGATTACCGGCTCTGTCGCCTCAAGAAAGTCACGCCCCGTCCGCAGTTGCGCCTTGGAGACCCGTCCCCATGTTCCGCCGCTTCGCACCTCTCATCCTGCTGGCCGTCGCCGGTCCGCTCGCCGCCCAACCCGGCCCCGGTGGTCCTCCCCCCGGCACCGTCTTCCCTGGCAGCCCCGTCCTCAGCCGCGCCGGCATCGAGTCGAGCCCCGCGTTCGCCGCGTACCTCGATCCGGTCGTCCAGGCCGAACTGAAACTGTCCGACGAGCAGAAGGCGAAGGTCGCAAAGATCCCGGACGACTTGCTGGCCAAGTACAAGGATCAGATCGAGAAGGAGAAGAAAGAGAGCCAAGCGGCTGCCGAGAAGAACGCCGCTCTCCGGGCCGAACTCCAGAAGAAAATCGACGCGGTGCTGGCCAAGAATTTGACCGCCGATCAGACGAAGCGGTTCGACCAAATGATGGTCCAAGCGATGGGCTTGGCGGCGTTCCTGGGGAACCCGGAGATCGCCAAGGCGCTGTCCCTGCCCGAAGACGCGGCCGCCAAAATCAGCGCGATCCAACAGGCCAACGTGGAGAAACTCCGGAAGGAGTTCCCGGACTACAACCTGCCGACGGCCGACGCCGAGACGCGGCAGAAGTACGCCGCCGCGCAGCGGAAGACGATTCGGGAAACGGTCCGGCAGTTCGTCGAGACGTTCACCAACGAGCAGAAGAAGACCTGGAAAGAGATGGCCGGCGAACCGAGCGAGGCGGCGGGAATGACCGTCCGCGGCGGACCGGGGGCGACTGGCAACATCGGGTTTCTGTTCAGCCCGACGGCCCGCGGGTTCTGGCAGAGCCGGCTGCTCGGCAACGACGCGGCGATGAAGGAACTGAAAGTGGAGAAGCCGGCCCGCGACGCCCTGACGGAGGGGTTCCGGGCAATCAGTGCCGAGGGGCGAGCGGCGAACGCGAGCCTCCTCGGCGGGGGCTTCGGCGGCGGCTCGTTGTACATCACTGTCCTGACCGAAGCGCTCGCCGCCGCGTCCGCGGTGCTGACCCCGGCGCAGGCCGCGCGGCTGAAACAGGTGCTGTTCCAGATACGCGGCACGGAACTGTTCAGCGGTGGCAACCCGTCGCCGGACTGGGCCAACTCCCTCGCCAAACTCACCCTCACTCCGGCGCAGGCCGCCAAGATCGACGCCGTCCTCGCCGACGCCCTCAAGAAGACGTCCGCGCTCGGCAACCCGTTCCAACTCGGCTTCGCCGTCCCTTTTAGAGGTGCCGAAACTGCGGAGCAGAAGGCGAAGCGACTGGAATACGTCAGCAAGGTCGCCGAGATCGAGCGCGCGGCGCTGGCGGACATCGTGGCCACGTTCGACGCCGGGCAGAAGGCGGAGTGGAGCGACATGACCGGGAAGGCGATCGACGTAACCAAGATTCTCGACGCCTCTTCGCCGTTCTTCCGCGGCGGGTTGCGGCGCGGCAGCGTCGCCGACAACTGGGCCGACGCGGCTCGGACCAAACAACCGCAAGGGCATTACGCGGCCGCACTCGCGTTCCTGGACGAGGCGATTCGCCTCGCCCCGACCGCCGTGGCAAACCAACTCCAGAAGGCGGAACTGCTGGCGAGTTGCCCCTCGGAATACGTGCGGGACGGGAAGCAGGCGGTCGAGATCGTCCGCAAGGTGATCGCGCAGGTGAAGGAGCCGGGGTTTAACCTCCACGACGCGCTGGCGATGGCGCTGGCCGAGACCGGGCAGTTCGACGAGGCGGTGACGGCCCAGGAGAAGGCCATCGCCCTGCTGCCCCCGCCGCCGAAGGCGAACCCGGACGCCGGCGGCTTCCCTGGGTTCAACATCACGGCCCAATTGAAGCCGCAGTACGAGGCCCGGCTGAAGCTGTACCGGGAGAAGAAGCCGTACCGGCAGGAGTTGCCGAATCGCTCCGGGCCGGGCGGTCCCAACTGATGTCGTCAGTTCCCGGCCGGCGATCCCCACGCGCCGGCCGGGTCACAGCCGTTTCGCCTTGCCCAGGCAGCACTTCTTGAACTTCTTCCCGCTCCCGCACGGGCACTTGTCGTTGCGGCCGGCCGGGGCCGATTTGCCCTGCAACGACAGCGGCTGCGACAGCGGCGGCAGGTCGGCGGCGGACGGCTTCGCCGGCGGCCGCGCCGCGTTCGCCCGCATGACCGCCTGGTCGGCCTCCCACTGCGCCTCCATCCGCTTCACCCGCACGGCCCGCTTGGCGTCCTCCGCCCGGATGCGATCCGCCACCGGCGACTCGATGCCGAGCATGGTGCAGACGCCGGCGACGTGGGCCTCCGCCTCGCGGCCGACTTCCTTCGCCTCAATGGCGGCCAGGATGTGCCGCGTCCCTTCCGCCGACAGGTGATCCAGGACGGCCGTGGCGAGGAAGTCCTTCTCGCCGGACTTGGTTTCCGCCTCGAACAGCCGCAGGCACGTCGCCAGGGCGAGGTCGGTGTGGACGTTGCCGAGCGGATCGGTCGCGTAGATCTTGAACCCGGTGTCGTCGTCCGCCGCCGGGTCGTAGGCGGCGGCGATGGCGCGGATCGCGTCGTCGGTGCCGATGCGGGTGAGCGCCCGCTTGGCCTCGATGTCGGCGAGTTCCCAGTCGTACTGCATGTGGGCGACGACGTGTTCGGCGGCGGCGGTCAGCCGCAAGTCGCCGGTCAGCCGCACCGCCGCGGAGAGCAGCCACACGTCGCGCGTCGGCAGCTCGTCCGGGTCGAACCGGCGGGCCAGGATGCCTAGTGTCCGCTCGGCGTGCCGGTCGCCTTGCCGACCCAAGGCGTCCACCACGAGTTCGATCTGATCCCAGCCTTTCGCGTATTCCGCCTGTTCGATCTCGGCCGCCTCGCACCGGTCCGCCAGTTCGCGCCACAACCGGTCGCCGTCCCATGTCGCCAGTTCGAGGCGGCGGGACACTTCGGCCGAGTACCGGGGTTCGAACGCGACGGCCCGGCGGACCTCCGCCTCGCGGGCCTGGAGCAGCGCGATGTCGGCATCGACGAGGGTGTCGGCCAGGGCGTTTCGCCGCCACCCGGTCACCCGCCCGACGGCGGCGATCAGCCAGCCCACGGTGTCGGCCGTCTGCGCGAGAGTCCGGGACGAGAACGCGGCGCTGAACCCCTCGCCGTCGGCGAGGCCGTACTTCTCCCACGCTTCGATCACCAGCGGCATGACCGCCGGGTCGGGCGAGTGGCCGTCGGCGAAGTACCGGGCGGCCACGTCGCGGACGCCCGCGTCCGGGTGCAGGATGAACGGCTTGACTTGGTCCGGAGTGAGGCGCGTCATGCGGGGCGGCAGGGGTTGGGGTGAAGGGCGGTTCTTCCGCGCCATTCTACGCCAGCACGTCCGTCAGCACCGCCCCCCGGCTGATCGGCAGCGGGCGGTTCAGGGGGTCGAGTTGCCCGACGGCCCGAACTCCGATACCCACTCGGCGTCGGCCACCCGGAGTGGGGATTCCGGCGGCCGGTCGTAGCGGATGCGGGCGCGGTAGCCGGCACCGTCGTAGGTGCGATCCAGGCACGGTTTCAGATCGAGTTCGACCTCGCCGTCGGCCGGCTTGAGGGGGATCGGCAGTACCGGCAGCGGGTCGCGGACGGTCCACCCCCACACCGACGCCTTCGGGTGCCCCCGGCACACGAAAAAGTAGTAGTCCGCCGGCGCGGGCCTCGGCTTGCCGAACGGCATCCGCTCGCCGTCGCGGAGCAAATCCAGTTCGACGAGGTTCACCTTCGCGGAGAAGTACTCGGACCGCTTCCGGAGGTAGTCGTCCCGGTCCGGTCCGGACTTGTTCGACGGGCTGAGCAACTCCAGCACCGTGACGACGCGGTTGTCCTCCTTGTCCACGATCTTGACGAACTTGTGCGGCCGCTTCAGCAACTTCGGCAGAGTCACTTCCAGCGCGGGCGAGGCAGCCTTCTTCTTCATGCGGGTGGCGACGGCCGTGCCGCCCCCGCCGTCCGCCAGATACGCATCCGGAATGGCGAACGGGTGGCGGTCATCGCCGGCCGCGTTTTCGAGCCAGATGTGCTGCTCCACCTCGGCGTAGTAGCTGGGTGGCAACCGCGCCACGATGGCGTCGCGGATGTGAACGATGAACGAGGCATGGAACCCCGCCCAGTAGACGGAGCCTTCCAGGTACGGGTCCATTCCGGGGAACGGCGACGGCATCGCGTGATCCTCCACTGCGGTTCAGGCCCACATTCTACGCCAGCACGTCCGTCAGCACCGTGCCCCGGCTGATCGGCAGCGGGCGGTTCAGGCTGTCCCGCATCTCCGTCTCCGGGTCGATGCCGAGGCAGTGGTACATGGTCGCGGCCAGGTCTTCCGGGGTGGCACTGCCTTCGGTCGGGTACGCGCCGAGTTTGTCCGACTTGCCGTACACGAACCCGGCCTTCGCGCCGCCGCCGGCCAGCACCGCGTTGTAGCACTGCGGCCAGTGGTCCCGCCCGCCGTTGCTGCTGATCTTGGGCGTCCGCCCGAACTCGCCGACCCACACCACCAGCGTGCTGTCCAGTAGTCCGCGCTCCTCCAGGTCCGTCACCAGCGCCGGCAAGGTTTGGTCCGTGATCGGCATCAGCTCCTTCAGCCGGTCCGGCACGCTCTCGCCCTTGAAGCCGTGGTAATCCCAGCCCTGGCCGGCCCCGCCGATGCTCCGCGCGAAGTAGACGTTGACGAACTTCGCCCCCGCCTCCACCAGCCGCCGCGCCAGCAGGCAGCTCTGGCCGTAGGTGGTGCGGCCGTACCGCTCGCGGGTCTTCGGGCTTTCCTTACTCAGGTCGAAGGCGTCCTTGAACGTCGGCGAAGTCAGCAACGCCACGGCCTTCTGGTAGCTCTCGTCCACGCCTTTCGCCACGGCCGAGGTTTCCAGCAAGTTCGACTGCGAATCGATGAGCTTCATGATGTCGGTGCGGGATTCGAGCCGCTTCGGGCTGATGCCGTCGGGCAAACTCAGTTCGGGCAGTCGGAAGCCGTCGCGGTTCGGGTCGTCGGCGACGAACAGCGGGTTGTGCGACTTGCCGAGGAAGCTGGCGTGCTGGCCGGGAGTGACGCTGCCGTCGGCGATGACGTGCGGGAAGCTGACGAACGTGGGCACGCCCTTCGCCGCCGGTTTCAGCTTCGACACCACGCTGCCGTAGGCGGGGAGGAGGTCTTGCGAGTCGCGCAACCGCTGGTCGTCGGTGGCCGGCGGCACGCCCGTGAGCGCGTAGTAGCCGGCCGAGTTGTGGTTGGCCATGCGGGTGCTGTGCCGCATGCACCGGATGACGGTCAGCTTGTCGAGGATCTTGGCGACCTCCGGCAGCTTCTCGCCGATGCGGACGCCGGGGACGGCGGTGGCGATGGGCTTGGGGAACCAGCCGCGGACGTTCTCCGGCGCGTCCGGCTTCGGGTCGAACGTCTCGTGCTGGCCGGGGCCGCCCCACTGGTGCAGGAAGATGACGCTTTTGGCGGTGGCCGTCGGGTCGGCCCGCCCGCTGGCGCGGACGAACTGCGGGAACGTCAGGCCGAACAGCCCGACCCCGCCGACGCGGAGGGCGGCCCGACGGGACACGGCGGCGGTGGGGTTCATGACAAGTCCGGAAGGGTGGCGGCGGGTGCGGCGTGAATGAGGTTGACGCTCTCGTGGTCGAACAACTTCGGATGGCCGCCGGGTGCGACGAAGCAGGCAACGCCGTCGCGGAAGACCACGGCGTTGGGGAAGTCCACTTCGAACCGCAGCCCGCCGCGCAGTTCGACCGTGAACGGCAGGTACGGCTGGCGGGCGACGAGGGCTTGCAAGGCTTCGTCGAAATTCTCCTTCGTCATCATCGGCCCCCTGGAAATTTCGCGGCCTCTCCGGATTCGGGGAAATTGTACCACTTCCCCGCGAACCCACCTCCCGTTTCGCGGCTCTCGGGTGCGGCAATTGTTGAGGCGAGCGGGGGGCGTCAGCCCCCTGTTGCGTTCAACATCCCCGCGGAAACAGGGGGCTGACGCCCCCCGCTCGCCTGAACATGCCAAAATCAATTGCCGCACCCTGCGGCTCTCTGCTCCCGCACGGCCGGGAGACGGGCGGGCACCACGCCGAGGGAGAAGTATTTCCCGATCTTCGGTGGCCGCCTGTTGATTTCCGGAGCGGCTCGGGTGTAGAGTGTTGTGGGGTCGCGGTTCCGTTCCGCGACGGGCAAGTGGCCGAGGGGTACCCGACTGGTACCGGACACCCCGAGGCGTGACCCCATATTCCAAAGGAGGTGATCTTTGAGCAGTTCGAGTAACCAGGCCGGGCGGCTGTCGGTCTAGCCGCATGACGGGCGACTGCCTGTCGGCCGCCCAACCAAAACGGGAACCCCCGGCGCTTGCGGCCGGGGGTTCTTGTCTTTTCCGGACGGCGTTCGACCGTCGCTCGCGCTTCCGGCTCCGATCACGTCACCCCGTCAGGCCGCCGATGGGGTCGCCGTGGTAGATGTGGTGCGGGCGGTTTTCGGCGTCGGTCCAGGCGGTCGTCTTGGGCAGGCCGAGCGCCCGATAGATCGTCGCGGCCAAATTCTCCGGCGTCTGCGGGTCGGTGCGGGGGTAGCCGCCGTTCTTGTCCGACGAGCCGATCACCCGCCCGCCGTTCACCCCGCCGCCGGCCAGGAACACCGACTGCACCGCCCCCCAGTGGTCGCGGCCCGGCCCCTTGTAGTGCTGCGCCAGCGTGTTCACCTTCGGCGTGCGGCCGAACTCCCCGCACATCACGATGAGGGTCGAGTCCAGTAGCCCGCGCTCGTTCAGGTCGTCGAGCAGCGCGGACACCGCCTTGTCCGTGGGCGGGAACAGCTTGTCCTTCAGGTGCGGGAAGGCGTTGCCGTGGGTGTCCCACGTCTCGTTGTTGCCGAGGTTCACCTGCACCAGCCGCACGCCCGCCGTCACCAGCCGCGCGGCCGTCAGCAGGCTCCAGCCGAAGGCGTTGCGGCCGTAGCGGTCGAGGTCGCGGGGCCGGGCGGACTTCAGGTCGAACGCGGCCCGCGCCTTGCCGTCGGTCAGCAGCGATACCGCGTCTTGCCGGCTCCGGTCGAACCGCTCGCCGGCAGAGTCCAGTACCCGCTGCTGCTTGTCGATTCGCTTGAGGATGTCCAGCCGCGCGTCGAAGCGGAGGCCGTCCACGCTTTCGGGCAGCGTCAGTTCCGGTGGCGTGAAGCCCGTCCGCTTCGCGGTGAACGGCCGCTGCTGGTGGTCGAACTCGAACTCCGGGTACGCCCCATACGCCTTCGGCTCGAACGCCGACATCTCCAGGAACCACGGCTCGCGGGCACGGCCCATGACCCCGGCGAACTGGCCCGGCAGCGTGCGGCCGCTGTTGTGGACGATGCGATCCGGCAGCACCACCGCCGGCGGCAGGTTGTTCCGCGGCGCGGCCACTGCGGTGGCAATCGCGGCGAGGCTGGGATGGTCGCTCGGTTTCGGCGCGGACGGGTTGAACCCGGCCGGCAGGTCGCTGCGGCCGGTCAGCATCATGTGGTGGCCGGCCGAATGGTCGTTCGACTTGTGCGTCAAGGACCGCACCAGCGCCCACCGGTCGCTCCGCGCCGCCAGCAGCGGCAGATGTTCGCAGATGTGGACGCCCGGCGTGCGGGTGGCGATCGGCCGGAACTCGCCGCGGATGTCGGCCGGCGCGTCCGGCTTCGGGTCGAAGCTGTCGTGCTGGCCGAGGCCGCCGGACAGGAAAATGAAGATCGCCGACCCGGCCGTCCCGCCGCCGCTCCCCGCCGCGCGGAGCGCCTTCAACTCGGCGAGTCCGAGGCCGAGGACGCCGACCGCGCCGGCGTGCAGGGCGGTGCGGCGCGAAACCGTGGGGTGCGTGAACGCGGTCATGGCGGAACGGGGGACAGGCGTGCGGGGCGGGAGAGTGCGAACAGTGTCGCACGGCGACGGTCACTTCGCCCGGCGGAACTCGTAGAACTCGTACCCGGTGCCCGCCTTGGCCTCCGTCGGCATCGGCCCGTTGCCGCTGACGATGGCGATCCGCAGTTCGTCGCCGCTCAGCTCGTAGACGCCTTTCCACGACCCCCACGACGGCTTCCAGGTGAACGCCTTCGGGGTGCCCTTCGGGTCGATCGTGTACAGGATCGGCGGTTCGGTGCCCTGTCGCCCCGGCAGCCGGGCCGTGCCGTCGGCGAAGAACTCCCACTCCCCGCCGGTGGCGTTCGCCGCGAGAATCGCCCAGCGGCCGACGATCCGCGTCCGGTCGTCGTCCTTCGGCTTGAAATCCTTGGGTATCGGCGCGGCGACCGCCGCGGACACGGCCAGCAGACCCACGAGCGCGCCCCGCATGACGACCCCTCCCCTGGTGCGAAGATTTTACTGTAACCGATGGCGGCGGAAGAGGGGGCCGATTTCCCGAAGGCATTCTCGGGTTCTCCTCTGGGTGGCACCGGCTTCCAGCCGGTGTCGGAAGAAGGGGCCGATTTTCCGAAGGCTTCTCGGGAGGGCGAGGCCAGTGCTGTGCACACGATTGCGATGATGGAATGCCTAGAAAAGCAAGCGAAATACGGCTTTTCTTCACGCCGGAGGCGTGGCTGCCGGTAGCCAGGGGTGAGCGAGCGAAGCGAGCGGAACCCCTGGACACCGAAGCGAACAGGATCGCACCCCGGAGGGGTGCCGGATTCCCCGGCCGGCACCCCTCCGGGGTGCGGGAAAACGGAGGGGAAACGTGATCCAGGGGTTTCACCCCTGGCTACCGGCAGCCACGCCTCCGGCGTTAAGAAAAGACCCCCGCGCCTGCGGAGTACCGCCAAAATCATGTGGACAGCACTGGCCTCGCCCTCCCGAAAACCGAGAAGATGCCAACCACCGCGGCCGCGGCTCGCCCGTCACTTCTTCGGCAGCAGCCCGTCCAGCCCCTTCTTCAGGAAGTCGTTCGCGCCCTTCTTCAGCAGGTCGTCCACCACCCCGGTGGCGGCGTCCTTGGTGGCGTCGCGGATCAGCTTGGCCAGCTGGTTCTGGTAGGCGTTCGCGTCCAGGGCGGGGCGGGCCAGGGTGCCGCCGACGGGGATGTGCAGCGACTGCTTGCTCAGCGCCTCCCGCAGCCGCGGGTTGTTCGGCAGCAGCGCGGCCAGCTTCCCGTTCAGCGGCACCTCCACGTCCATCTTCACCGTGCCGTCCACCCCGACCGAGCCGGCCGTTTTGATGACCACGCCGTCCACGGTCATGGTGAAGTCGCGGTGGTGCACCCGCCCGTCCTTGAATTCGACGGGCACCACGTTGTCCCGCGCCAGGGTGACGGTGGCGTTCTTCACGCCGATGAGTTGCAGCACCTGCGACACCATCGGCCCCGGCGACACGTTCGCCTGATGCACGGTCAGCCGGCCGCGGACGGTGCCGGCGGACGGGGCGGCGAACGGAATCCGCGAGTCGTCCAGGTCGAACGAGAAGGTGCCGTCGGCCTGGGCCGAGTTGGCGATGGCCGGCAACGCGTACCCGATGGCGTCGGCGCACGCGGCCGGGGTCAGCTTGGCGGTGTCGATGACCTTGCCCTTGGCGAAGTTCAGGAACCGGTCGCCGGTGCGGAGCGACATGCCCGGCGCGAGCTTCACCTTGCCGCCGCCGAAGGTGGCTTCGACCGGCGACATGTAGACCGTGCCGTCCTTCAGCGTGGCCCCCATCTCGGCCGCGCCCACGTCGAACCCGTAGGCCTTCACGCTCTGCCACCCGACCGTCGCCTCGCCGCCGAGTTTCGCCAGGTCGCCGCCCAACTCGCCGGTCAGCTTGAACGGCTTCGTCCCCGTGCCCGTCACCTGCGCCGTCTTGCCGAGGTACTCCTTCAGGGTGGGTTCCACCTTCGCCAGGTCGTAGGTGATGGTCCCGGCCATGTTCGCTAGCGCCAGTGTGGACAACTTGGAAAGGCTGCCGGCCGCGTCCACCGCCAGCCCGTCGCGCTCGACGCGCGCGGTCTTCAAGGTGAGTGCGTCGGCGGCGGTGTCGAACGCGCCGTCGGCCTTCAACTTCAGCGTCGGCTCAGCCCACGTCGGCTTGGCCGGCGGGCCGAAGGCGAAGTTCGCGACGGTCAAGTCGGTGGTGAATCCGTACCGGTCGGCGGCGGAGGCGTCGAGGAAAACAGTCCCGCTGGCGAGTCCGCTCAAGGCGTCGGTGCCGTCGGGCGAGCGGACCAGCAGTGCCCTCTGCAATCGCTCCAGTCGCACGTCCACCTTGGCCGAGCCGGTCAGCCCGTAGCCGCCGCCGGCCAGCGGCAGCAGTTGCAACTTCGGCACGGTCGCGCCGACCGTCGCACTGGTGATCTCCGTCGCGGTGAAGGACACCACCTTGGTCGCGCGGTCGTACCGCAGCTCTTCGGTCTTGGCGATCAGCCGGTTCTCGTTCAGGTCCAGCACCTTCGGCATCCGGAAGACGGCGTCGGTCAGGTCCAGCGCGAGCGGGGCGACCGTGTACGCGGCGGTATCGAAGCGGACGGTGCCGGTGACGGTGCCGTTCCCGCCCAGGGTCCAGTCGGGCGGCAGGCCGATCAGCCGGCCGAGGCGGGATTGCCAGCGGGCGAGGTCGCCGACGAGCGTGACCGACGCCTCACCGGACGACAGCGCGCGGGCGTCGGCGACGGGCTTGAGCAGGTTCACCGCCAATTTGTCCGTGCCCGCCGTCACGCCCACGTCGGCGGTGTCGAGGCGGATGCGGCCGTCCTTCTCCCGCTCGGCGGCGGCGGAGTAGTTCACGAACACGTTCGGCTCGCGCAGGTCGAGCGTCGTCCCGTCCGCGACCAGCAGTTTTTCGCACGTCGCCGACCCCTTCACCGTAAAGCCGCCGGCCGGCTGCCGCGCGGCGTTCACCTGCACCGTGGCGGCCCCGTTCAGCTTCCAGTGGCCGAGGTCGGCGAACTCGCCGAGCTTCGCGGCCAGCGTGCCCAGGTCGGCCCGCGCCGCCACGTCGAACGCCTCCAGTTCGCCGCGGGCGTTCACGTTCAGGAAGTCCGAGCGGATTTCGAGCTTGTCGAAGTGAGGCGTCTTGTCGGCCCGCAATCGGCCGGTGAACGCCACGGCCAGCGGCGACTCCCAGACGACGGGCTGGCCGTTGGCGGTGGCCTCCAACTTCGAGGCGGTCACGGTGCCGGTCCACTTCGGCCCGTCCTTGCCGGCCGCGCTGGCGATGTCCACGGCCACGGTGCCGGAGCGGATCTCGGTGCCGGCCTTCACGCGGAGCAGCTTCGGCATCAGCGCCGCCAGCTTGGCCACGTCGAGGCGGGCCTTCAAATGCAGTCCGGACTGGTTCGCCAGCGCTTCCGGGTCGGCCGTCGGGTCGAGGGTGCCGGCGAACTCGACCGTGCCCACGTCGCACGCGATGTTCGACTTCTCCACCACCAGCACGCCGTTCGCGTAGCTCAGCTTGCACGGCGCGGAAATCGACTCCAGCGCGAGCGTGTCCGGCCCCAGCCACGCGGCCGCCAGCCGGACGCCGGTCGCCGACGCGGTGCCGTCCACGGTCAGCGCCGGCGGCTTGCCCTCCTCGGTTTTCCAGGTCGCGGTGACATCGGCGGTCAGCGAACCGGCGGCGGACGTGGTCGCGTCGAAGCGGCGGAGGAGCGGCGCGAGGTGCCCGACGGCGAAGTCGGCGGCGACGAGTTTCACCGTGCCGCCGGTCAGGAACGAGGCCTCGGCGCGGAGCGTGCCCGGCGCGGCCGCGGCGCGGGTCTCGGCGGAGGCGGTCAGCGCGATCGCCTCCGCGCGGGACTTCGGCATCGCCAGCGAAACGCTCACGCCGTCCAGGGCGGTTTCCGTCTTCGTCGCCGAGTCGCGGAGGACGACGGTTCCGTTGGTCAGTTCCACCTTTACCGGCGTCCGGTCGGGTTTCGCCGGCGTCGCATCGGCCAAATACTTCGCGATCAGCGTTTCGACGTTCGTGGTGCCGCCGGCGACGGTCACCTCGATCGTCGGGTTGGCGACGGTGAACGTGCCGAGGTCGCCGCGATCCGCGACCAGTTCGTACAGGGTGCGGGACGACGCCACGGAATCGGCGGACAGCACCGCGTGGCCGTCGGCGTCGGTCACGCGCACCCCCCGCAGGTCCACGGGGCCGAACCAACTGAGGGACGCGCCGTCGGCGGTGACGGTGCCGTTCAGGTCCGCGCCGGCCTTCGCCAGCACGACGTTCAATAAGTCGGTGCGGGCGATGATGGCAGGGGCGAACCACGTCAGCGCGGCCAGCAGCACCAATAGTGCGAGGGTCGCGCGGAACAGCGTGCGGAAAAACCGTCGCTTGCGGGGGGGAACGGTCGTCGGGAGGGCGTCGGCCATGACGGGAACCCGGTGGGCAAGGGGTCACAGCGCTCGAATCGGAAATCAGCGTACCGCACTTGCGGGGCCAACGGACAGGTCGGTTGCGGATTTTCCGCGCCCGCCGGCGCATCCGGCACGACCGGCGCGGGTATATGATGACTGCGGAGTGTGGTATTCCTCCAGACCCCACCCCCCGTCCCCTGTCAGGGG
>JAYTTN010000486.1:0-19236 GCA_043745295.1 Fimbriiglobus sp.
GGCGAACCGCCCCTCCAGATCCGCCCGCTGGCCCGCCGTCAGCCGCACCGCGTGCTTTTTGGAACGCTCCGCGTCCATGCCCCACCTCCTGTGGGGATCATGCTACGGACTGCGGCAAATAACTCGTGCGGTGACGCACTAGGCGGGCCACCTCGGCCACCGATAGGTGTTGGCGGTGATCATCCGCACCGCCTGGAGCTTGAACTCGGCCGTGTACGCCATTCGCTGGCGTGGCATCGGTGGACTCCTCGAGCCGAGTCTACACCGTGAACTGCGTGTCCATCAAACTTGGGGAATCTCAATACGCCGGCCACTTCTACGTCACCACGCCGAAGATCGCCCTCGGCCACTACCTTCAGACTCTGGACGCCTACTGCGAGAAGGCGGTCGAGGGCGGTGCAGTCAGGAGCCGCCAAAAGTAGGCAGGAACAAGCGGAGCCGTCGGAACCCCTTGAGATTAGAGGGTTTCGACGGCTCCTGATCGCTCCTGCCCCGTACTGCCCGACAGTTCAAATGGCCAAGGTGGGACTCGAACCGTCGGACGAATCTCAAGCGAATCCAAGCACTTCCGCGATTCCGCTCACCCCGGCGGCGCAGAATCCGGCGCACGCCCCCGAAACCGACCCGCTGACCGCATTCGTCGCGTCCCTGACGCCCGAGCAGAAGGCGAAGATCGCCGCGCTGCTGACAGGTGGAAGAACCAAGTCGAGTTGAAAACCGGCAGCGAGCCCACGCGCCGAATGCGCAGAAAGCGCGGAATTGCTGGAGGGGCTGGGCACTGGCGATTTCCAAGGTTCTATCGTCAACGGTCCTGTCATCGTCTGTTCGTTTCTGGTAGAACAATCACACGAGGCGGTGGCACGACGAACCGTAGCGGCGACCGACCACATGATGCCAACGAACATCCAAGCCGGCAGCGTCGTGCGTGGCCCCACCCTTCCGGAGGCGGTGGAGGTTCTCGCTGTCGTCCCTATGGGTGGTTCGGTCAAGCTGATCGGCCGCGGTTTGAAGACCGGTCAGACGCACACGCCCATCTTCACCGCCGCCCAACTCGCCACCCTGACCGTCTCGGCCGAGCAGGAGCCGTTCGACGGCGAGGCCCGTATGTTCCGCCTCGGCGTGGAGGCCCAGCGGCTCGGGCTGGCCTACGAGTACGACCCGTTCTTCTCCCTCTCCATCGCCCGCGTCGATCCGCTTCCGCACCAACTGGAGGCGGTGTACGACTACTTCCTACGCCTGCCGCGCATCCGCTTCCTGCTGGCCGACGACCCCGGCGCGGGGAAGACGATCATGGCCGGACTGCTCATCAAGGAACTGAAGGCTCGCGGGCTAGTCCGCCGCATCCTCGTCGTCACCCCGGCGAACCTGACCTTCCAGTGGCAGCGGGAGCTGTCCGACAAGTTCCGCGAGAAGTTCGAGATCATCCGCGGCGACGTGCTCCGCGCCAATTACGGTCAGAACCCGTGGCAGGACAAGGACCAGGTCATCACCTCGGTGTCGTGGGTATCCGTCATCGAGGACGCCCGCGAGAGCCTGCTCCGCTCCCGGTGGGATCTCATCATCGTGGACGAGGCGCACAAGATGAGCGCTCCCGCCGAGGACCGCAAGACCTACGCCTACCGGCTCGGCGAAGCTCTGTCCAAGATGACCGACCACTACCTGCTGATGACGGCCACCCCGCACAAGGGGGACCAGGAACACTTCCGCCGGTTCCTCGCCCTGCTCGACCCGGACGTGTACGGCAGCATCCAGAGCCTCCAGCACGCCATGCGGGAGCACGAGGCCCCGTTCTACCTCCGCCGGACGAAGGAGGCGCTCGTCACGTTTCCGGACCCGGAAACGGGCGAGGTGAGGAAGCTGTTCACCAAGCGGGAAGTCCGCACCGTCGGGTTCGACCTCGATGGCGAGGAGTTCGACTTCTACGACGAACTCACCCGGTACGTCGAAGACCAGTCGATGGCCGCCGCCGGCGACCCGACCGCCCGCGGCCGGGCGGTCGGCTTCACGATGGCCATGCTCCAGCGGCGGATGGCGTCGTCGGTGTACGCCGTGCGGCGGAGTCTAGAGCGGATGAAGGAGCGGAGGGAGAAGATCCTCGAAGACCCCGAAGCGCACCGCAAGGACCAGATCGAACGGCGGATGCCCGACGACTTCGACGACCTCACCGAGGAAGAGCAACAGCGCATCCTCGCCGGCCTCGAAGGGGAAGTACTCTCGGCCGACCCGGCGCTGCTCCGCGAAGAAATCGGCCGCCTCACCCGGCTCATCGACCAGGCGAAGGACCTCGAGCGGCGGGACGTGCAGAGCAAGCTGGTGAAGCTGAAGGCGGTGCTGACCGAACACCGCCTGTTCGACGACCCGAAGATGCGGCTGCTCGTGTTCACCGAACACAAGGACACCCTCGACTTCCTCGCCGGCGACGGCAAGGACGGGCGGCCGCTCGGCAAGCTCCGCGCGTGGGGGCTGGCCGTCGCCCAGATCCACGGCGGTATGAAGATCGGCGACCGCGACACGCCCGGCAGCCGCATCTACGCCGAGCGCGAGTTCAAGGAGTCGGCACAGGTGCTGGTGGCCACGGAAGCCGCCGGCGAAGGCATCAACCTGCAATTCTGCTGGCTGATGGTGAACTTCGACATCCCGTGGAACCCCGTGCGGCTGGAGCAGCGGGTCGGCCGCATCCACCGCTACGGCCAGGAGAAGGACTGCCTCGTCCTGAACTTCGTGGCGCAGAACACCCGCGAGGGCCGCGTCCTGCACAAGCTGCTCGACCGCCTCCGCGAGATCCGACGCGAACTCGGCACGGATCAGGTGTTCGACGTGGTCGGCGAGGTGTTCCCGTCCACCCTACTGGAGAAGCTGTTCCGCGACATGTACGCCCGGCTGACCGACGTGCAGAGCATCCAGGACCGCATCGTCAAGGACATCAGCCCGGATCGGTTCAAGGCCATCACCGAGAGCGCCCTGGAGGGGCTGGCGAAGCGCGAACTGAATCTGTCCGCAGTCGTCGGCAAGTCGGCGGAGGCGAAGGAACGGAGGCTGGTGCCGGAGGTGATCGCCCAGTTCTTCGTCGCCGCCGCCCTGGAGTCCGGCCTGACCCCGAAGCCTGTCGGCGGCACCGGCAACGTGTTCCGCGTCGGCAAGGTGCCCCGCAACCTCATCCCCATCGGCGACGAGCAGGAGCCGAAGTTCGGCCGCCTCGGGCGGGAGTACGGCAAGATCGCGTTCGACAAGGCGGTGCTGCCGACCGACCCGACCATCGAGTGGGTGACGCCCGGCCACCCGCTGTTCGAGGCCGTCCGCACCGACGTTCTCGCCCGCGTGGAAGACCACCTCCGCCGCGGGGCCGTCTTCTACGACCTGCACCGCGACACGCCCTCGGTGCTGGACGTGTTCGCCGCCTCCATCAAGGACGGCCGGGGCAACACCCTGCACCGCCGCCTGTTCGTGGTCGAAACCGCAACTGGCGGGGCGATGACCCTGCACGAGCCGACCATACTGCACGACGTGACGCCCGCACCGAACGGCACCCCGCCACCGGGCGGGTTGTCGCTCCCCACTCGTCAGGACGCCGAGACATTCCTCTACCAGCACGCCCTCCAAGGTTGGGCGGAGACGGCCGCGACCGCCCGGCTGAAGGAAGTGGACCGCGTCGCGCACCACGTCCGCCTCAGCCTGGACGCGCTCATCGACCGGCACCAGCTCCAACTGGGCGAGTACCTGAACCGGCAGATCGAAGGGCAGACCGTCACCGGGCTGGACGGGCTGATCGCGCAGGCGACGGAACATCTCGACCAACTCACCACCCGCCGTGAGGGTCGATTGGGCGAATTGGAACTGGAGCGGCACTGCTCCGTCTCGGACATCACGCACATCGGGCGGGCGGCGGTTCTGCCGCACCCGGAGCGGGCCGACCCGCTACTCGCCCCGATGGTCCGCGACGACGACATCGAGAAGATCGCCGTCGCCGAGGCGATTCGGTATGAAGAAGCTCGCGGGTGGGTAGTCGAAAGTGTCGAGTCCGAGAACCGCGGGTTCGATCTCATCAGCCGGAAGCCGCACCCGGAAGACGCGAAGACGTTCACCGTCGTCCGGTTCATCGAGGTGAAGGGCCGGTCCGCCGTCGGCGTGGTCGCCCTCAGTGCGAACGAGTTCCGCACCGCCGAGCGGTTGAAGGGCGACTACTGGCTGTACGCCGTGTTCAACTGCGGCACCAAGCCGGAACTGCACGCCGTCCAAGACCCGGCCCGCCTCGGCTGGACGCCCGTGATGGCCGTCGAACACTACCAACTCGGCCCGAAGGAAATCATCGCTTCCGGAGGCGTGAAGTGAATAAGCGACGGCACGAAATCCGCGACGCCATCCACACGTTCATCCACCTCGATAGCGAGGAACGGAAGGTTGTGGACTCCCGGCCGTTCCAGCGGCTCCGCCACATCCACCAGTTGGCTCTCACGAACCTCGTCTACCCAGGTGCCACGCACCGCAGGTTTGAACACTCTCTCGGCGTGATGGAACTCGCCGGGCGGGTGTACGACATCGTCACCGACCCCCCGAACCTGCAACATGATTCGGCCCGAAGCATCGTGCCGGAGCACGGCAAGTTTGAACACCAGTATTGGCGACGGGTCGTTCGCATGGCCGCCTTGTGCCACGACATTGGCCACCTCCCGTTCTCCCACGCGGGGGAGGGCTTGCTCCCGGACGGGAAGAAACACGAATACCTCACCGTCTCGCTGGTGGAAAGCTCGCTCATGCAACCGCTGTGGGCCAGCCTCAACATCAAGCCCTCGGACGTGGCCAAGTTAGCCGTCGGCGCAAAGGGGTATCACGCATCGCTCTCCGAGTGGGAAGCGATCCTCTCCGAGATCATCATCGGTGACGCCTTCGGAGTGGACCGCATCGATTACCTGCTCCGCGACGCCTACCACACCGGGGTTGCCTACGGCAAATTCGACCACAACCGGCTCATCGATTGCCTCCGCATCCTGCCGAAATCAGAGGAGGGGGACGGTTCGGAACTCGCCCTCGGTGTCGAGGGCGGAGGGTTGCACGCCGCAGAGGCGCTGTTGCTGGCCCGCTACTTCATGTACGCCCAGGTCTACTTCCACCCCGTCCGCCGCGCCTACGATCACCATCTCGTCTCGTTCCTCAAGACGATCCTCCCGGACGGCCGGTTCTCTCTCAAGATCGACGACCACTTGGCGTTGACCGACAACGAGGTGATGTGCGACCTTCTCGCTGCCGCGCGGGATCCAGGCCACAAGGGACACGTTCCCGCCCGGTTCATCGCCCAGCGGGAACACTTCAAATTGCTCTACGAGCGGACACCCACCGACATTGCACGCACCCGAGAAGCTGGGACGATACTTTCCCGCGCGCTCGCCGTGCAGTTCGGCGAAAGTTCCGTTTACTATTGGGAGAAACGGGAAACGAGCCGCGCGTTCGATTTCCCCGTTCAAACGCGCGCCGGCGTGCAGTCGTCCTCGGCCCTGTCCGAAGTTTTGCGTCAGTTACCCGTGGCCGCGTTCGATTACATCTTCGTGGCGCGGGACAAGTTCGCGGCCGCTCAGCGGTGGCTGAAGGAAAATCGCGAGAAACTCCTCGACGAAGCGTTGAAAGCCAGCGCCACAACGGAAGCCGACGCATGACCGCCAAGAAGGACGTAGTCCTCCTCACTTTCATCGAGCGCCTCCACCAGCACGAAAGTTGGTGCGGGGAAACCCACATCCAGAAGGGCACCTACTTCCTCCAAGAGCTTCTGGGCGTCCCGCTCGACTTCCGCTTCATCCTGTACAAGCACGGCCCGTACTCGTTCGACTTGAAGGACGAACTGACGGCCCAAGTCGCCGACGCGCTCTTGGCTGTCAAATCCCGCGAACCCTACGGGCCGAACCTCGTCCTCGGTGAGAACAGTGCCGCCCTGTTGGAACGATCCCCGCGGAGCCGCGCCGCGTACCGGACGCAGGCCGAGTTCGTCGCATCCCGCCTCGGTTCCAAAACGGTCGCCGAATTGGAGCGGTTGGCCACCGCCCTCTACGTCCTCCGCACCGCGTTGCCGAACGGAACCGCCGAGGAGCGGACGGAGAAGCTCCGCGCGCTCAAACCGCATCTGACGGAGCCGCAGGCCCACGACGCCGTCGCCGAAGTGGATCGACTGGCCGCCGACGCCGAGGACCACCGTGTCCACGCCCCGGAGTTGGAGCCGGTCGCATAGCACCGAATCCGTAACATCCCCACATGACTGCGACCCTCCCCAAGCGGCTCATCGAAGTCGATCTGCCCATCGCCCGCATCTCGGCGCACGCGCGGCGGGAGAAGTCGATCCGCCACGGCCACATCTCCACCCTGCACATCTGGTGGGCGCGGCGGCCGCTGGCCGCCTGCCGCGCCGTCATCTGCGCCGCCCTCTGGCCCGATCCGGCCGACCCGCACTGTCCGCCCGCCTTCCGCGCCGCCGCCGCCAAACACTTGGTCGCCTTCGCCAAACGGGTGTTCCCCGTCGGCATCACGCAGGAGAAGAAGGGACTCCACGCCACCGCGTCGCCGGAGAACCTGAAGCGGTGGGAACTCCACGCGAAGAACGATCCTCCGCTCGACCCGACGGACGCCGACCACCAGAACACCCTCCGCCACCTGCTGCTGGACTTCATCGCCGACTTCGCCAACTGGGACAACAGCACCGTCGCCGCGTACCTGGACACCAGCCGCGCCCTCACGCAGGCGGCGCACGAGGCGCTCGGCGGCGAACCCGGCACCCGCCCGCTGGTGGTCGATCCGTTCGCCGGTGGCGGCAGCATCCCGCTGGAAGCCCTCCGCGTCGGGGCCGACGCCTTCGCCTCCGACCTGAACCCGGTGGCCGTGCTGCTGAACAAGGTGGTGCTGGAGTACATCCCGAAGTACGGGCAGAAGCTGGCCGACGAGGTCCGCAAGTGGGGCCAGTGGGTGAAGGAGCAGGCCGAGAAGGAGCTGGCCGCGTTCTACCCGAAGGACGCCGACGGCGCGACGCCCATCGCCTACCTGTGGGCGCGAACCATCCGCTGCGAGGGGCCGGGGTGCGGGGCCGAAGTGCCGCTCATGCGGTCGCTCTGGCTGGCGAAGAAGGAGAAGAAGTCCGTTGCCCTGAAGATCGTCCCGAACCCGGACGCCAAGCGGGTGGACTTCGAGATCATCAAGGACGTGAAAGCGAGTGAGGTCGGCGAGGGCACGGTGAAGCGCGGGTCGGCGACCTGCCCGTGCTGCGGACACACGACACCGGTGAAGTCGGTGCGGGAGCAACTCAAGAAACGGCGCGGCGGGGCCGCCGACGCTCGGCTCTTCTGTGTCGTCACCACCCGGCCGGACGTGCAGGGGCGGTTCTACCGCCTGCCCACCGATGCCGACCTCGCCGCTGTCGCCGCCGCCGCGAAGGAACTGGAGAAACGGAAAAAAGCTCACAAAGGCGAACTGAGCTTGGTGCCAGAAGAACTAACCCCTCGTGGTGGTGGGAGTGGCGCGGGTCGTGCTTTTGCTCAACGCAATTATGGGATGGAAGAGTTTTGTGACCTGTTCACACCGAGGCAACTGCTTTCGCTAGTCACCCTCTGTCGGTATGTAACGGAAGTTGGTAAGCAACTTGGTAGCGGTGCGAATGGACTCATTGCTGAGGCTGTAGAGGCTCTCCTATCGCTGATTCTTGGCAAGCAACTCGATCTGAGTAACGCTCACTGTGCGTGGGAGCCAATTGCCCAGTGCCCACGCCACTTATTTGGTCGTCAAGCAATTGGTATGGTCTGGGACTTTGGCGAAGGCGTTCCCATCGGCGATTCCAGCGGCGCGTGGACTGTGCAGGTCGAGCGAACCGAACACATTCTGAACGAAATTGGCTCCAACTGGTCGATTGGGCAGGCGCATCAAGCCTCGGCCACACAACACCCACTCCCAGACGGTTCAGTGGCAGCATTCGTCACCGACCCCCCTTACTACGACGCCATCCCCTACTCGGACCTTGCGGACTTCTTTTACGTCTGGCTCAAGCGCAGCCTTCCGCGAGGCTTGCAATCCAATTTCGTCGAACCGCTCACGCCAAAGGCAGACGAGTGCATCGTTGACGAGGTGAAAGGGAAAGACAACAGCTATTTTGAAAGGACAATGAGCCAAGCCATGTCCGAGGGAAAGCGGGTTTTAACTCCGCACGGAATTGGCGTGGTTGTGTTCGCCCACAAGTCAACGACGGGCTGGGAGGCTCAGTTGCAGGCGATGATCGACGCCGGCTGGACAATGACGGGTTCGTGGCCGATTGACACAGAGATGGGGTCACGGCTCCGGGCGATGGGTTCTGCGGCGCTTGCGTCTTCCGTTCACCTCGTCTGTCGTCGGCGCACTCGCAATGATGTCGGAGACTGGCGGGACGTTCTCGGCGAGTTGCCGACGCGGATGCACGAGTGGATGCCGCGGCTGGCGGCGGAGGGGGTGGTGGGGGCGGACGCTATCTTCGCCTGCCTCGGCCCGGCGCTGGAGATCTTCTCCCGGTACGCGACGGTGGAGAAGTCGAACGGCGACCCGGTGACGCTGAAGGAGTACCTGGAACACGTTTGGGCGGCGGTGTCGAAGGAGGCGCTGTCCACCATCTTCCGCAACGCCGAGGCGAGCGGGCTGGAACCGGACGCCCGCCTGACCGCCATGTGGCTGTGGACCGTCGGCGGCGGCAAAAACCAGGAGTCGGCAAGCAAGGATCAGGACTCAGAAGAAGAGGAGGAAGCGGAAGACGAGGAGGACGAGAAGCCGAAGTCGGCGAAGGCGAGCGGGTTCGCGCTGGAGTTCGACGCCGCGCGGAAGATCGCGCAGGGGCTGGGCATCCACCTGGAGAAGAGCCAGAGCGTGGTCGAGGTGAAGGGCGACAAGGCCCGGCTACTGGGGGTGGCCGAGCGGACGCCGTACCTGTTCGGCAAGGAGACGACCGCGCCCGCCAAGAAGGAGAAGAAGAAGCCGAAGGCGATCAACATCTTCGAGCAGTTCGAGGAGGTGGAGAAGGCCGACGAGGGGTGGACGGAGGTGAAGGGGCCGAAGCCGGGGACGACGGCGCTGGACAAGGTGCATCAGGCGATGATCCTGTTCGGCGCGCAGCGGGGCGAGCTGCTGAAGCGGTTCCTGGTGGACGACGGCGTCGGCAAGGACGCACGGTTCTGGACACTGGCGCAATCGCTGGCCGCGCTGTACCCGCCCGGCACCGACGAGCGCCGCTGGGTGGAAGGCGTGCTGGCCCGGAAGAAGGGCTTGGGGTTGTGAAAATGCCGCCACTCGTGGTTGATTTTGATTTACCTGTTTGGTAAACTACAGGGTGCCGAATGGAAGTCGTCTTCGCCACTCGCAAGATGCAAAAATCGTGTTCCGAAAAGAAGAAGATGGTGCAGGAGTTGGGTTCGGATTGTGCGGCGAAGTTGCAGCAGCGGTTGTCGGAACTGGCGGCGGTCGAAACGCTGGAAGACATGCGGACGCTGCCGGGGGCACGGTGTCACGAGCTGACGGCCGACCGGCAGGGACAGTTGGCAGTTTCATTGAAACAACCTTACCGCTTGATCTTCGTGCCGGACTACGACACCCCACCGCTGACGGCCGAAGGCGGCCTCGACTGGCGCGGGGTGAAGCGGATTCGGATCGTCGAGATCGTGGATTACCACTGACGCGGGGGGCATCGAACATGGCACGAAATGGCAAGGCGAGGCTGGGTTTCGATCCCGACTATGCGGTTCTTCCGGGCAAGACCCTGGTGGAAACGATTCAGGAGTTGGGGATCACGCAGAAGGAGTTGTCGGCGCGCACAGGCTTCGTGGAAAAGCACATTAGCCAGATCATCACCGGGAAGGCCCCGATCTCCCCTCAAGCCGCGCTGCGGTTCGAGCAGGTGACCGGTGTTCCGGCACGGATTTGGAACCAGTTGGAGGCGAACTACCAGGAGCGGCTCGCCAAACTGGAGGCGGCCGAGCGGGACGCGAAGACGCTCGAGTGGCTGGACGCGGTGCCGTACAAGGAGTTGGTGAAGCGGAAGGCGATCCCGGAGTGCGCGTCGAAGGTCGAGTACCTTCAGGCGACGCTGGCGTTCTTCCGCGTGGCCACCGTCGAGGCGTGGCGCGAGGGGTGGGCGTGCCACCGCATCGCCTTCCGGAAGTCGAGTTGCGTGGCCGGAGTTGATGGGGCCATTGCCGCGTGGGTGCGGTTGGCGGAGATCGCGGCCGAGAAGCACGAGTGCCAGCCGTACTCGGCGGCGGCGTTCCGTGCGGCTCTGAAGGACATCCGCAAGTTGACCCGCAAGGGGCCGGACGTGTTTGTCCCTGCCATGCGGGACCTTTGCACCGGTGCCGGTGTCGCGCTGGCGCTGGTGCCCGAACTGCCGAAAGCGCCGGTGAGCGGTGCCGCCCGCTGGCTCACGAAGACGAAGGCGATGATCGCGCTGAACCTTCGCGGCAAGGCGAACGACCGCTTCTGGTTCACGTTCTTCCACGAAGCCGGTCACATTCTGCACGACGACCACAAGGAAGTGTTCGTCGATGTGGCGTACTCCGATGACCCGTGCGAGCGCCACGCAAACACGTTCGCCGGCGAGTTCCTGATCCCGCGCGCCTACTCGAAGCGCGTTCAGCAACTTCGAACGAAAGCCGAGGTGGAGGCGTTCGCGTCCGAAATCGGCATCCACCCTGGCATCGTGGTCGGCCGACTCCAGCACGATGACTTGATTCCCTACGCCCACCTGAACGCACTGAAGACCAAGCTTATCTGGGCGTGAACCGCCCGGAACAATCTGTCGGTGCCACATCCCGAGAACGCATCATGGCGAAGCTGAAACCTTGGTATAGCGTGGTGGAACTGCGGGAAGACCTGCGGGATAACCGGCCGCTGGATGCGTCCGAGTTCGCCGTCCACCTGGACCAGATTCGGGACGGCCGCGCGCCGAAGGATTACACGGACCCGGTGCGGTTCTTCGAGCGGACGTTCGTGACCGGCAGCCTGCTCGACCTGGCGTCCCAGGTGCTGCGGCGGCTGTCCGGCATTCCGGTCGAAACGTCGGCCGTGTTCAACATGTCCACGCAGTTCGGCGGCGGGAAGACGCACTCGCTGACGGCGCTGTACCACCTCGCCAAGAACGGGGAGAAGGCGAAGGGCTGGCCCGGCGTGGACCGTATCCTGCGGAAGGGCGGCATCCCCACCGTGCCCGAGGCGGCGGTGGCGGTGTTCACGGGCAAGGAGTTCGACTCGCTCCGGGGGCGCGGCGGCGGAAACGAACCCGTCCGCAAGACGCCGTGGGGGGAAATCGCGTGGCAGTTGGGCGGCGCGAAGTCACTGGCGGTGCTGGAGCAGCACGAGCGGGAGTTCATCGAGCCGAAGGGCGACGCGATCCGGGCGATGCTGCCGAAGGATCGGCCGTCGCTGATCCTGATGGACGAGATCATCAGCTACGTCAGCACGTACCGGAACCGGGGGTACGGCGACCGGCTTTACAACTTCATCGACTGCCTCGCCGAGACCGCCCGCGGCGAATCGAACGTGTCGCTGGTGGTGTCGATCCCGTCGTCCGACCTGGAGTACACGGCCGACGACGCGGCGGACGAGGCGCGGTTCAAGAAGATGCTTGACCGGGTGGGGAAAGCGATCCTGATGTCGGCGGACACAGAGATGGCGGAGATCATCCGCCGCCGCCTGTTCGAGTGGGACGGGGTGCCCGATGAGGCGAAGAAGGTGGCCGCCGCCTACGCCGAGTGGGTGGGCGAGCACGCCCAGGAGTTGACCGGGCTGACGCCGGACACCGCCCGCGAGCGGTTCCTGGCGTCGTACCCGTTCCACCCGTCGGTGCTGTCGATGTTCGAGCGGAAGTGGCAGGCGATCCCGCAATTCCAGCGGACACGAGGCGTCCTGCGGTTACTGGCCCTGTGGGTGGCGCGGAACTTCCAGGAGGAGCACCGCAAGGCGACGGCTGAGCCGCTCATCACGATGGGGTTGGCCCCACTGGACTGCCCAAGGTTCCGCCCGGCGTTGTTCGAACAACTCGGAAGCGACAAGTTGGAAATCCCGGTGACGACGGACATTTTCGGCAAGGACGACGCGCACGCGACCCGTTTGGACCGCGAAGCGGATGCGGCGGTGAAGAAGGCCCAGCTCCACCGGAAGGTGGCGACGGCGATCTTCTTCGAGTCGAACGGCGGGATGAGCCAGGCGAAGGCGGAGGCGACCCTGCCGGAGATCAAGACGGCGGTGTTCGGCCCGGAAACGAACTTGGTGGACCTGGACAACGTGCTGGAGGGTCTGGCCTCGACTTGCTACTACCTGAACAGCGAGCGGAACCGCTACCGGTTCGGGCTGACGCCGAACCTGAACCAGATCCTCGTCACCCGCCGGGGTGCCGTGGCCGTCAAGGCCATCGACGAGCGCATCCGGCAGCAGACGCAGAAGCTGTTCGACAAGCACACCCACGAGTCGTCGAAGCAGTTTCAAGGGGTGTACTTCCCCACTCGGAGCAACGACGTACCGAATCACCCTCAGTTGGTCCTCGTGGTCCTCGGGTTGGATACCCCGTTCGGCGACCGGAAGGCGACCGAGTTGATGGAAACCATCGTCCGGGAACACGGGTCGAGCGGACGCACGTTCAAGTCGGCGGTGGTGTTCGTGGTGCCGGACGCGGGAGACGCGATCCGCGAGGCCGCGCGGAACCTGCTGGCGTGGGAGGACATCGACGACGACGAAGAGACCAAGAAGCGGATCGACGACGCCCAAAGGAAGCTGCTGGGGCGGAATCTCGTGAACGCCCAGAAGGAGTTGGATGAGGCCATCTTCCGCGCCCACCGTCACCTCTTCCTACTCGGTAAGGACAACAAACTCCGGGAGATCGAACTCGGCCTGATCAACTCCAGCCAGGCGGAAAACATCCGTGCGTTGATTATCCAGAAGTTGACTACAGCCGACGAGTTCACCACGAGCGTGAAACCGACGGAGTTGGTGAGGTTCTGGCCGGCCGGGATGGCCGAGTGGTCCACGAAAGCGGTGCGGGGTGCGTTCTACTCGTCCCCGCTGCTGCGGCGGTTGCTGACGCCGTCAGCGGTCGCGCGGGTGATCGCCGACGGCGTGACGAACGGGCACTTCGGCTACGCAGTGCGGCTACCCGACGGCAAGTTGAAGCTCGAGCGGTTCAAGAAGAGTCTGCTGGATGCGGAGGTTGACATCTCCGACGACACGGTCATCCTCAAGGCGGAGGACGCGCTCAAGCTCCAGGAGCCGCCGCGGCTCGACCGACTCGTGATCCGCCCGGAGCGGCCGACCGTGCGGCCCGGCGAGGAGGTCGCCTTCGAGGTCATGGGGACGGACCAATACGGCCAGCCGTTCGCAGCGTCGGCGGTCACGTGGACTGCCACCGGCGGCACGGTTGGAGCGGACGGACGGTTTACGGCCCCGCCGAGTGGCGGAGTGCTTACGGTTCGCGCGACCGCCGGGGAGCGCGACGCGACGGCCGAGGTGCGGGTGGCAGCCACGGCTGTGAAGCCGACCGGCACCGGTGACCCGACTCCGCAACCGTTGCCGACGAAGAAGATGCTCCGGTGGCGAGGCACCATACCGACGCAGAAGTGGATGAACTTCTACACGAAGGTCCTGACCCGCTTCGCCAGCACGCCGGGGTTGAAAATCGAGGTATCTTTCGAGGTGCCGGTCGATACCGATCAGACGGAATCGAAGGAGGAAGAGACCCGCTCCGGGTTGAAGGAATTGGGACTTGGCGAAGACGTGACTCTGGAGTGAGCCGAGCGGTCATGAGAGCCGCCGCCCGGTTGTTTCGTTCTGGCTACCAGCATGTCCGGTAAGCGGCGCGGAAGCGTAAACTGGGGCATCTGCAACTCGTGTCGTCTAACTTCGAGTGCCACGATGGCATGGGTGACGGTCAAGGGCCGCAAGTACTACCGCCGGTCCCGCCGGATGGACGGCCGCGTCTTCACCGAGCACGTCGGCGGGGGAGCGCTTGGTCGCCTCGCCGAAATGATTGACGACGACGAGCGGTTCGAACGCCGCTTTGCCCAGGACCTCGAGCGGGTAGTTGCGGACCCGTTCCACGACCGCGTCCGCGACGTGTTCGGCATCGACCAGTTCCTGGCCGACCTGTTCGCCGCCCTCGCCGTCCGATGCGGCACCGCCGCCAGTGGCGGCGAACCCGGAGGGCCGACCCGATGAGTGTGGACCAATTCGCCCGACAGATCGAGAAGTTGCGGGAGCGGGTCGAGCAGGCCGAGCGGGTTAAGGCCCCGCTGCTGTCCCCGGATTTTAGCGGCATCCCGGTGGCCGACCGCGCCACCCTGCAAGCGGCCGCGAAGGGGGACAAGGCGGCGCTGGCGAAGGCGCAACCGTACCTGACCGACCCGGAGTTCATTAAGCGGTGGGGGAACCCGATGTTCGCGGCCCGCTGCTGGCTGGTCGGGCAGGTGTGCGGGGACGACAAGGTGGTGGCCCGCACCACCCACGCGCGGGCGACGATGCTGCAGCAGGAACTCGGGTGGGACGGGGCGAACGCGCTGGAGCAGATCGCCGTCACCCGCATCGTCCACAACTGGCTGGCGGTGGCGGTGCTGGACGCGCGGGCGTGCCAGACCGAGTTTTCGAGCCGGGAGCGGACGAGCGTCGAGAGGAGCCTCAGCCAGGCCGAGCGGCGGTTGATGCAGGCAGTGAAGACGCTCGCCTTCCTCCGCGGGTGTACCGCCACGGCGCTGATGACCCGTATCGGCGAGGTGACCACGATGGGATTGAACGCCCTCGACAGGTGACCGGTTGTCTGGACTCCAGCGCCGGACCGCTTTCGGCCCCCCGCCGGACAGAAACCCGGCATCGTTTCGACATCAAAACTATCAAATTATTTTACTAACGTATCGCTCTTTTAATCGTCGAACTGTCCACTTTTTTGTCGGGTGGCTCAGTGAGCCACCCCCGTCACCGTCGGGATTTTTCTTTTTTTCTCCCGTGTTCCCCTCTGCAATGATCTGGTCGCATCTCACCGGTACCGGGTGGCACTGTCGCCGCCCGACACCGAGGGCCAGGCCATGCACGCACCCGCCACGACCGGGGAGTTCTTGTCCCCGCGCGAAGTCGAACAGTTCGCCAAGATGAGTTACGCCACCCTGAAGCGCCGGCACAAGGAGGGGCATGACACCGGCCTCCGCAAGCGCGGTCGCCGGGTGGTGTTCCACGTCGCGACGCTCCGTCAGTTCCTCACCGCCAAACTCGCCCCGAACTGAACCCGCGACCGGCTCGCCGGGCGGACGCCTGGAAACGCGAGCGGGTCGGACCGTCACCCGAACGGTTCGACCCGCCTCGGAGTCGCACGCCCGTCGCCCAGCGGCTGGACACGCGGCGACGGAGCCAAGGCCCCGAATTTCTCCGAACAATTGCACCGGCCCATTCCAGCCTCGCCGAGGAACCGCGATGCCGACAGCGCCCATCCCTTCCGCGGGCGGAACCGAACCGTCCGTCGGCAACCAATCCGCGATGACCCCGTACCGCCCGTTCCCGCTGGCCGCACTGCCGGGTGTGTTGCGGGAGTTCGTCGAGGCCGTCGGGAAGTGGGCCGACGCCGACCCCGCGTTCGCCGCCCTGCCCGCCCTCACCGTGGCCGGGGCCGCCGTCGGGCTGGCCGTGTGCGCGTCGCCGAAGCGGAAGTTCGACGAACCGCCGCTGCTGTGGACGTGTGCCGTCGCCGACAGCGGGACGGGGAAAAGCCCGTGCCTCAAGCCGTCCGCCGACATCGCCGTCGCCATCGACCGGCGGCTGCGGGCGCGATTCCTGACCGCGCTGGACCGGTTCGACGCCGACCTCGGAGCGTGGAAGGACGCCGACCCGCCGGACCCCGCGACGAAGCCGACCAAGCCGAAGCGGGAATACTTCTTCCTCATCGACACGACCATCGAGCGGCTGGCGGAGAACATCGGCACTTCGCCCCGTGGCGTCGTCGTCGTCCGCGACGAACTGTCCGGCTGGTTCGCGTCGTTCACCCGCTACTCCGGCAAGGCGGACGGCTCGGACATGCCGAACTGGTTGAGCCTCTTCGAGGCGGGACCGCTCCGCTACCACCGCAAGACGGGGGAACCCCGCGACGTGGAATCGGATCGGGGGTTCGCGGCCGTGTGCGGGGGAATCCAGCCGGCCATCCTGAAAGACGTGTTGAGCAACCCGGCGTTCATCTCGTCCGGACTGGCCGCGCGGCTGGTGTTCGCCATGCCGCCGAAGTGGTGTCCGGGGTACACCGACGACGAACTCGACGTGGAGGTCGAAGCGCGATTCGCGGCCGTGCTGGACTTCCTCCGGGAGCTGCCGTTCGACCCGAAGATCGGGCCGGCGAAGGTCCGGCTGGATGGCGTGGCGCTCGCCCGTTTCAAATCGCTGAGCAACGAGTTCGCGACGGCGGCCGGCAACACGGACGGAGGGCCGATGTCGGCGGCGCTGCCGAAGGCGTCCCGGCTCGCGCTGCGATTGGCCCTCGTCTGGCACTGCGTCGAGGAAGCCGCCGCCGGCCGCGACCCGGCGAAGGGCACCATCGGCGAGACGGCGATGGCCGCCGGCGAAACGCTGGCGCAGTGGTTCGTCGGCGAAGCCGAACGGGTGTACGCGATGCTCGGCGAGAAGCCGGAAGACCGGTCGGCGCGGCTGCTCGCCGACTGGATTCGGGCGAAAAAGGGCGGGCGGGTTCGCCCCCGCGGCCTGCAGCGCAAGAATGCCCGCCAGTACCCGACGGCGGACGCGGCCGAACGGACCCTCGACGGCTTGGTGAACGCCGGATTCGGGCGGTGGGTGGACGAACCGTCCCCGGTCAATGGCGGGCACGCGGGCCGGGTGTTCGTCCTCGACCCATCATCCCCGACCGACACCCGACACTCGCCGACACTCGACAACGACGCCGACACGGTGGTCAAAGACGACCCGTCCGACACACGCTCCGAGGCGGAACTCGAAACCCCGCAATTCCTAGCGGAATGCGAGCGAGCGTCGGCGAGTGTCGGGTGTCGGACGGGCATCGGGGAACCCACGCTACCACCGGAAGCGGCCACCTTGCCACCGGAGCAAGTGTCGGACGCGCCCCCAGCCGAGAAGGTCCGCCGCCGGGCCAACCCGAACCGGGGTGTCGGCGGGAACGGGGGTGCCCGATGACGGCCGAGAAGCTGCTCGACGCCCTCATCGTGGCCGGGTGCGCCCCGGCTGTGGACGGGCCGGACGTGACCTTCGACCGCGACCCGCCGCCGGAGTTGGGCCGCTACCTCGACGTGCTGCTGACCGGCGTGCGGGCGCTGCTGATGGGGAATCGGTGGCACGGCATCGACTGCGCCACCGGTCGCGCGGTCGGGCCGCACCCACTCCGCACACATGGGCCGGTCGCCTTCGGGTGCTTGAACCCGGCCGCGAAGCTGCCTCGCAACGTCGGGCTGCTCACCGTCGAGAACGGGAAGGCGGAGCCGTGGGACCGCCTGTCCCCGTGGGTGCTGACCGAGTTCCCCGACTGCTTCGAGCCGGAACCGTGATTGCGAGCCGCGCCGACACCGTTTACTCTCACTCCAACACGCAAGGACATCGAACATGGCCAGCATCGCCACCGACACCAACGGGAACGTCCGGATCCAGTTCCACGCTCCCGACCGCAAGCGGAAGACGATCCGCCTCGGCAAGGTGCCCAAGAAGACCGCCGAGGCCGTCCGCCTGCGTGTGGAGCATCTGGCGAACGCGCTGCTCACCGACGAGACGCCCGTGGACCCGCAAACGGCCGCGTGGGTGGCCGGCATCGGCGACGACTTGGCCGCGAAGCTGGCCGCCGTCGGGCTGATCCCGGCCCGCCAGTCCGCCAAGTTGGGTGATTTCCTCGATGCGTACATCACCCGTCGGAAGTCCGACGCGAAGCCGGCCACCATCCTGTGCCTTACCACCTGCCGGAAGGACGCGGTGAGGTTCTTCGGCCCGGACATCGACGTGCGGGCCGTCACCGAACAGAAGGCGGACGAACTGCGGACGCACTACCTCACCCGAACCCCGAAGCTGGCATCCGCCACCGTCGCCCGCCGGCTCAAAACCGTACGCCTGTTCTTCGAACACGCCGGCCGGATGAAGTTGATCGACGCCAACCCGTTCCGCGACGTAACGGTCGCGTCCACACTGCCCGAAGAGCGCCGGCACTACGTCAGCGCCGCCGACACGGAGAAGCTGATCGCCGCCGCGAACCCGACGTGGCGAATCATCATCGCCCTGTCGCGGTACGCCGGTCTCCGGTGCCCGTCCGAGGTGCTGAGCCTGAAGTGGGAACACGTCAACTTCGAGACGGCCCGGATGACGGTGCCCAGCCCGAAGACGGAACACCACGCGGGCAAGGCGTACCGCGCCTGCCCGATCTTCACCGCCCTCCGCCCCCATCTCGACGAGGCGTTCGAGTTGGCGGCACCGGGAGCAGTGTGCGTTGTCGGCGGCAAGCAAGGCGACGCCTACCGCGCCACCGCGCAAAAGCCGGGCGGGTGGAACAACACGAACATGCGGACGACGTTCGAGAAAGTCGTCCGCCGCGCCGGGCTGAAGCAGTGGCCGAGGCTCTTCCAGGCGTTGCGGGCCAGTTGCGAGACCGACTTGGCGGCAGAACACCCGTTCCACGTCGTCACGGCGTGGGTCGGGAACACGCCGTTCCTCACGGGCCGACGGGTGGTGGCCGACGCGCGGAGTTCCACGTCGTCACGGCGTGGGTCGGGAACACGCCGAAGATCGCCCTGGGCCACTACCTGCAAACGCTCGACACCGACTTTGAAAAGGCCATCCGTGGAGGCAACGCGAAATCCGACGCGCGGACAACGCAAAATCCGACGCAGACACCGCCCGTCAGCCAGCGACCGGGAACGACCGAACCGACGGAAATCCTCGCCTTCGCGGGAGATCCGTCGGTCCCTGTCGCACCGGATCCAGTCCTGTCCGAATGTTCAAATGGCCAAGGTGGGACTCGAACCCACACGTATCTCTACGCTCGATTTTGAGTCGAGTGCGTCTGCCATTCCGCCACTTGGCCGCTCGCTCTCAGATTTTTAAGATAGGTGCCTGATAGTGGGTGGACAAGAGGAATCGGCATGCCGAATGCGGGGGGGGGTGCAGCAATTGATTTTGGCGGCTCCGGGCGAGCGGGGGGCGTCAGCCTCCTGTTCCCTGGGGATTTCGACCACAACAGGGGGCTGACGCCCCCCGCTCGCCAAAATCCGCTGCCGCACCCCCGTCCCC
>JAYTTN010000487.1:0-1377 GCA_043745295.1 Fimbriiglobus sp.
GCCCGAAGCCCGAACTCGCCCTGTCCGACGACGAGCGCCGCAAACTCACCACCTGGGCCGGTCGACCCAAGAGCACCCAACGGCTCGCCCTCCGCGCCCGCATCGTCCTGGCCTGCGCCGACGAACCGTGCAACACGGTCGTCGCGACCCGCCTCGGCGTCTGCAACGCCACCGTCGGCACGTGGCGGAACCGGTTCGTGGCCAAGCGGCTCGACGGCCTCGCCGACGATCCGCGGCCGGGTGCGCCCCGCACCGTGACCGACGCCGATGTGGAGCGGGTCATCACCCGGACGCTGGAATCCAAGCCCGACCACGCGACCCACTGGAGCACCCGAGACATGGCCCGGACGGCGGGGATGTCGCAGTCGGCCGTCGGCCGCATCTGGCGGGCGTTCGGCCTCAAGCCCCACCTGCACGAGACGTTCAAGCTCTCCACCGACCCCTTCTTCGTCGAGAAGGTGCGGGATGTGGTAGGGCTGTACCTGTCCCCGCCGGAGAACGCCATCGTGCTGTCGGTGGACGAGAAGAGCCAGGTCCAAGCGCTCGACCGCACGCAGCCGATCCTGCCGATGACGCCGGGCCAAGCCGAACGCGGCACCCACGACTACGTCCGCCACGGCGTCACTTCACTGTTCGCCGCGTTGAATGTGGCGACCGGCCAAGTGATCGGGAAGTGCCACCGCCGGCACCGGCACCAGGAGTTCGTGAAGTTCCTCAACCACGTGGACGGCACCTTGGTCAAGGAGCCCGGCGTGAGCGTCCACCTGATCCTCGACAATTACGCGACGCACAAGACGCCGGCGGTCAAGCGGTGGCTGCTGAGGCACCCAGACTACCGCGTGCACTTCATCCCGACCAGTTCGTCGTGGCTGAACCAGATCGAGCGCTTCTTCGCCGAGATCACCGAGAAGCGCATCCGCCGCGGAGCGTTCAAGAGTGTCGCGGCCCTCGAACGGGCCATCGCCGACTACCTCGCGCATCACAACGCGGACCCGAAGCCGTTCAAGTGGGTCGCCGATGCCGATTCCATCCTCGACCGCATCAAGAAGGTTTGCGAGCGGACTTCCGACTCGGGACACTAGCCGATGTTATCGAACCGATTGACCATGCCCTGTCGGAGTTCGCTGGATGACGCCGTTTGAGCGCGTCCCTCCGCCGGCGAAGAATGAAGGCGGCGGACGGGGCGGCGTGACTGGCTCTGTTGCCCGCGGCGTACTCCTTGCGACACTTCCCGCCCGGCTCACCGGGCGGGTTTCTTGGCGAACGCCTCGACATCCGTGGCGGCCTTGGTGGGTTGCCCCGACTTCCCGAGGAAACCGAGGTCCTTGAGCCAGTCGATGTACCGGTCGGTCCAGGTGCCGAACGGGATGCCCCCGC
>JAYTTN010000488.1:0-1374 GCA_043745295.1 Fimbriiglobus sp.
GGGGGGGGGGGGGGCGGGGCCCCCCCCCCCCCCCTTCCCAGGCCAGTGCGATTCCCCCTCACCCCCAACCCCTCTCCCCCAGGGGAGAGGGGTTCCAACCAAGACTCTCTCCGCCAGGGGAGAGGAGGACCGAGCGGCGGCCCGCGATCCCTCGCAATCCCGTCAGTCCCGTACCCCGGACGAGCCGGTGCAGCACCGTCTCCGCCTGATCGTCGGCGGTGTGGCCGGTAGCGATCCACCCCGCGCCGGTGTCGGCCGCGACGCGCGCCAGCCAGTCGTACCGCACCGCCCGCGCCGTGGCCTCCAGGTTCCCGCCGAGTGCCTGGATTGTAAGAGTTTCCACGTGGAAGCTTTTCCGAAGCCGATCCGCCAAGTCCCGGACGAACGCCTCGTCGCCGTCGCTCTCCGCGCCGCGGAGTTGGTGGTTCAGGTGCGCCACCACCAGCCCGCCCGGCGGGTTGGCCGCGTGCAGCGCCCGCAGGAGCGCCACGCTGTCCGCGCCGCCCGACACGGCGACCACGCCCGGCTCCGCCGCCCATGCGGGGTGAAGCCGGGCCATCGCCGCCGCCACGTTCGCCGCGAAGTCGGCCACTAGAATACCCCGTGTCCCGCCCGTTCCCCCGGTTATACCAGACGCCGCCGGCGGGACCGGGTTCGCGGGCGGTTTTCACTTGATTCGACCGACGATTGCGGCTATCGCCCCCTTAACGGAAATCAACATGGACATCGACCCGCCCGCGAAGCCGATCCCGGTCGCGCACCCCGCCCCCGATCCGCCGGCCGAGGCCGACGCCGGGTACGAGTACGTGGACGACGACCTCCGGCCGTACCGCCCCCGCCGCGCCCGCCGGCCGCCGCCGCCGCTGACGACGACGGTGCGGGTGCTGCTGGGGCTGATGGCGGTGGCGTTCGTCGCCGTGTTCGCCGTCGCCGCCTGGATTCGGCCCTACGACGACGACGGCGAGCCGCTGACGATGGCCTCGCACACGCAGCTCGGGCTGGCCCCGTGCAACATGATGGTGATTACCGGCAAGCCGTGCCCGGCGTGCGGGATGACGACCAGCTTCGCGCTGCTCGTACACGGCGACCTGTCGGCGTCCCTGCGGGCGAACTGGGTGGGCACGCTGATCGCGGCGTTCTGGATGACCCTCATCCCCTGGGGGGTGGTGACGGTCGTCCGCGGCCGGCTGTGGGGCGTCCGCAACGGCGAGCTGTTCGTCGCCGCCGCCGTCGGCACCCTCGTCGCCCTGATGATCGGCCGCTGGGCGGTCATTATGCTGTCGTAGGGGACCGGGGGACAGGAAGCAGGGGACAGGAAGCAGGGGACAGGAAGCAGGGGACAGGAAGCAGGGGACAGGAAGCAGGGGACAGGAA
>JAYTTN010000489.1:0-5033 GCA_043745295.1 Fimbriiglobus sp.
GAGACGTTCGGCGCGGCGTACATCCGGGACGACTGGCACGAGGCGCTCGGCTTCGTCATGGTGCTGGTCGGGCTGGCCGGCATCCTGCTGCTGGCGTCGGCGCTGGCGAAGCTGGCCACCCCGTGGACTTCTTCGGGCGGCTCGGCGGGAGCCTCGCCCTCCCAGTCCTCGCCGTCCCGCTACCGAATCCTCAACGGACTGATTGCCGTTCTCCTCGTCGCGTCGGCGGTGGGCACCGGGTACGCCGTGCGGCTCGGCTGGCTGGTCGTGGGTGCGAGCGTGGCCAACGTGCCACTCGACCGCCTCCCACTCCGCATCGGCCCCTGGCACGCCAAAGGCGACGAGCCGATCCCGGCCGACGTGACCGAACGGCTGGTGCAGGACGTGGGCCTGTACCGGGTCTACTCCGACAACCTCGGCCGCGAGGTCCACTGCTGGGTGCTGTACTGGTCGTCGCTGTCGGCGGTGCGCGGCTACCACCACCCGGACGTCTGCTGGGGCAAGCGCGGCGGGTCGCCGACGTTCAGCGGGGTCGTGTCGGTCGAACCGGCGGGCGGCGGACGGCTGCCGATCATCGCGCGGAAATTCGCCGTCGGCGGCGGGGAGCACCACATCTTGTACTGGACGCAAGACGGCCGGCAGGTGTGGGACGCCGAGGCGGAAACGGACGCCAGCCGGACCGGGGGGTACGGGCCGCGCTCCGAGTCCGGCACGGCGTGGGTGGCGGACCTGCTCACCCCGCCCGCCGCGCGGCCGCCCGGCCGCCTGACCGTGGTCCTCGCCACCCGGCACACCGGCCCCGCCGCCGAGCGCGCGACGGCGGAGCTGGCCCGCCGGCTGGCCGACGAACTGTACGCCGTCTGCCCGTGGGCCGGGCCGCCGCACCCCCTCGGCCCGCCGCCGCCGTGACGCCAGCCGCTATCATGACAGCACGCGCTCAGCTCCGCCCTTCGAGACCCTCCCATGGCCGGCCCCAAGAACGTCATCGGCACGCCCCTGCAAACCTGCTCCACCCAGCCGCTCACCGGGTTCTTCCGCGACGGCTGCTGCAACACCGGCGCGGACGACCTCGGCCTGCACCTGGTCTGCTGCCGGGTGACGGCCGACTTCCTCGCCCACCAGAAGAGCATCGGCAACGACCTGTCCACGCCGATGCCGCACTACCAGTTCCCCGGCCTGCGGCCCGGCGACCGCTGGTGCGTGTGCGTCACCCGCTGGAAGCAGTCGTTCGAGGCCGGCGTCATCGCCCCCGTGGTGCTGGAGGCGACCCACGTCTCCACCCTGGAGTTCGTCGATCTGGAAGACCTGCAACGGCACGCGGTGCCGATGCCGGTGTGATGAGGGCGAACCGATGACCGGGTTCCGGGTCGGGGATCGCGTGGTGAAGAACCCCGCGACGTGGGTGCCGAACGACTTCGACTCGTGGGGCCGGGGTGTGGGCGTCGGCGTGGTCGTCGAACCGCCGTTCGCACTCGGCCCCGACGAGGCCGATGTCCGCTGGCCCGGCGGCCGCTGCTTCGAGGCGACTGCCGGGTTGCTTCCGGCACAAGTGGATCGGAGACCCCACCCCCCGGCCCCCTCCCCATAAATGGAGAGGGGGGTGTTCGAGCGGGAAACGTTGTGGGGAAACCGCGCCGGTGCCCGAACGCCTCGGCGGCACTTCGACTGCGATATCCTTTTGAACACCCCTCTCCGGAACGGGGAGGGGGACGGGGGTGGGGTCTGAAAAACCCTGGGAACCCACCCCAACCCCCGCCCGACCCCCGCGAGTCCATTGTCATGACGCCCGACGCCGTGCCGCCGCCGCCGAACCGGTTTTGGAAGCGGCGCGACGGCCCGGCCGCGGGGCGGGTGAAGCCGGCCGTCCAGCGGGCGGTCCTGTTCCTCTTGGCCCTCGCGGTCGTGGCGGGCGGGGTGGCGTACAAGTTCGGCTGGTTCCCGTTCGACGACCGCAACCGCCTGCGCGCCGAACTGCTGGCGGATGTCGTCGAGCGGTCGAAGTTGCCCGTCGCGGCCGTCGAGATCACCGGCGACGGCACGGCCGTGGCCACCCTGCCCGACGGCGAGCGGCTGGCGGTGCGCTGGGCGCGGGCGGGCGAGGCGCTCCGCTCGGTCTGTCAGCGGCCGAAGGCGGAAGTGGAGTTGGGCCTGCGGCTGTCGATGGGGAAGCAGTTCGGACCGGTGCGGTCGATGGCCCTCGGCCCGTCCCCGGAGGGCGTCGGGTACGTCGGCGAGGCGCTGCTGGAGTCCGGCGTGCTGTACGACGTGTTCGAGACCACCGACCTGGACGAGATGGCCTGCCACCAGTGGGTGTGGCAGTCGGCGAAGAACTACCTCGGCCCCGCGCGGCGGCTGTTCGAGAAGGCGGTCGGCGGCACGGTGACGGACGTGGCGGAGTCGGCGGCCGGCGACTTCCCCGCCCGGTCGCCCGACGGGGAAGCCCGGCTCTGCACCGCGCGGATGCGGACCGCCGGGGGGTGGTACGCCGTCGAACTGTACCAGGAGTGCCCGCCCGACCGCGACCCGAACGGCGTCTGGGGCGATGCGAAGGTGCGGTACCGCGAACTCGGCAAGTGACGCACGAAAAAGAACACCGGCCGCCGGAGCCGGTGTTCGCGCGTCGGACGGACGGCGATTACTTCTTGTCGCCTTTCGGCGGGCCTTTCGGGCCGGGGGCCTTCGCGCGGGGGGCCGACGCCTTCCGCTCGGTCGGCGTGGCCGTCGGGTCGGTGCGGAGCTTCTGCGTCAGGCTGGCTTCCGTCCAAAAAGGGCTGAGCCGCTTGATCTTGTACATCACCTTGTCGCGATCCGGCCCGGTGGCGGTCGCCAGCTTCGTCTTCAGCTTCTTCATCTTCAGCTTGCGGTGGTGACGCCGCTTCAACTCGATCTGGCGTTCGACTGCCATGACGCAGGCTCCGGATTTCTCGCGGTCGGTGGTGACAAGAAGGAGAACTTTAGCGGCCGACCCGGACCCTGACAAGGCGCACGCCCCGCCGCCGGCGGGAAAACCGCCGCGGGCCGGCAGGGCCATGCGGCTACGTTCGTGTCGGTCGCGGTCGAGCCGACCGACGGTCGGGGAGGCCCGACATCTTACTTCTGGCACGTTGCCGGCCGTCGGGCCTCGTCGTTCCGGGCCGTTCTACCGCTTGTCGTCCTCGTCGTAGGCGTTGACGATCTTCTGCACCAGCGGGTGCCGCACGATGTCCCCGTCGGCCAGGTGCAGGACGGCGATGCCCTCGATGTCCTTCAGCCGGGAGACGGCGTCGGCCAGGCCGTTGCGGACGCTCCGGGGCAGGTCCACCTGGGTCATGTCGCCGGTGACGACCACCTTCGACCCGAACCCCATCCGCGTCAGGAACATCTTCATCTGCGCCACCGTCGCGTTCTGCCCCTCGTCCAGGATGATGCAGGCGTTGTTCAGCGTGCGACCCCTCATGAACGCCAGCGGCAGGATCTCGATGACCTCGGTCCGGACGTACCGCTCGACCGTCTCGGCGTCCATCAGGTCGGCCAGGCTGTCGAACAGCGGGCGGAGGTACGGGTTGATCTTCTCCTTCAGGTCGCCGGGCAGGAAGCCGAGCCGCTCGCCCGCCTCCACCGCCGGCCGCACCAGGACGATCTTCTTCACCTGCCCGGACTTCAGCAGCGTCACCGCCCAGCCGACGGCCAGGTACGTCTTGCCGGTGCCGGCCGGCCCGACGCAGAGGACGACTTCGTTCTGCTTCATGGCCAGCACGTATCGGGCTTGCCCGTCGGTGCGGGGCCGCAGGTACTTGCCGTGGTCGGACTGCGCCAGGGTGACGGCGCTGTTGCGGCCGTCGCTCCCTTTGACGATCTCGAGGACGCCGACCACGTCCGCCTGCGTCAGCCGGCCGCTCTTGCGGTAGACGGTGCGGAGTTGCTGGAAAGCGCGGTCGGCCTGATCGACGGCCGCGGCCGGGCCGTCGAGTTGGAGCAGGTCGCCGCGGGCCACCACCTTCACCCCGAGGGCCTCCCGCAGGGTGCGGAGGAAGGAGTCGCGCGGGCCGAACAGGATGACGGCCTCCTCGCGGGATTCCAGGGTGAGCGTCCGAGAGGTGGTGTCTGGCATGCGGTGGGAACCCACGGGGGCGCGTCGGGCGCGGGGTGGAAGAGGGACGGTTTTCCGGCGACCGGGTTCACCGCCATCTTAGCCACGGGCCGCACCCCGCGTCACCCCGTCCGGCCGGCGGGGCGCGGGGTGCGGTCGGATTCGGGCGGTTCGGGTGCGGCATTCACCCGGTCCCGAACGACCCCTTCGCGCCGGGCGAGGGCGACCCGGACGCGATGCGCGACCCCCTGCTCGCGTAACCGCTCAACCCCTCTTCTCGCCCTTCGGGTTCACGAACGCGCCGCTCGCGTCGGAGGTCGGCACGCCCAGTTCCTTCCGCAGCGAGGCGAAGATCGCCTTGACAGTCGCCTTCGGATCGACCCCGGTTTCGTCGCGGGTAGCGTTCGCCACATGCCGGATCACGTCCGCCACCATGATTCCCCACGCCGTGGTCTCGTCGATGTCCGCCTTCTGCGCCGTCCAGTGGCCGATGTTCAGCGTGCAGTGCAGCCCGCCGTCCGCGATCCAGACGCGGATCATCTCCACCGCCTTCGGGTCGGCGACGGCCGCCGGCGGGATGACCAACTCGTGCTCGGGCGACATGGGGTTTGCTCCGGAGAAGACGGGGAGGTTTCTCGCCGAGTGTCAAAGCCCTCACCCGGCCGGCTGCGCCGTCCACCCTCTCCCTACTCTCCTGCCCTGGCGGGCAAGCGGGCAAAGGTTGGGGGTTGTCTTCGTAGTAGCCCGACTCTCCGAGTCGGAAACGTGGTACCGACTCGGAGAGTCGGGCTACGCGGGGATGGCACGATTCCCCTCGGTTTTGGCTCCCTGTCAGGGGTAGGTCTCGGGATCAACGTGGGTCGAAGACCCCACCCCCCGGCCCCCTCCCCGTTCCGGAGAGGGGGTGTTCAACAGGCCAGCGCGGGCGCAGTTCCGCCGACGGAGTCCGGGCACCCGACGGGTT
>JAYTTN010000490.1:0-19164 GCA_043745295.1 Fimbriiglobus sp.
CGCCCGTCGAACGGGCGGGCGGTGTCGCCGGGACGACCCTTTTCCGGTGCCGGCAGACCTCTGCTCCTTGTTCCTTCCGCCAGTCCGCCGATAATTCCCGTCACCGCATCCCTCCCGCCTCGGCTCCCGGCCCGCCATGCGAAACGCCTGCCCGACGTGCGAGACCGTGTACGCCGTCACCCCGAAGGACGTCGGCCGGCGGATCGTGTGCAAGAAGTGCGGGGCGGCGCTGGTCATCGACGACGACGGCTTCCGGGTGGAAGCGCCGCCGCGACCGCCGGAGCCGATGCCCGCCCGCGAAGAGCGTCCCCGCGCCGCGCGGCCGCCGCGCGAACCGCTGATGGCCCCGCTCTGGGCGCGGGTCAAACCGTACCTGGACCCGCCGACGGTGGCGTTCGCGGCCGGCGTGTTCCTGGTCCTCGTCGCCCTGTTCATGCCGCTCATCGGCAAGGCGAAGGTGGAGCGGCGGCAGGCGGCCATCACCGAGGAGCGATTGTACACTGACGACCTCGTCAAACAGCTCCGGGCCGGAAAGGCGGCGAACGAGGAGCGAATCAAGAAGGTGGAGGAGGACTGGCAGAAGCGGCGGGAGACGCTGGAACTGGACGTGAAGTACGCCGAGGTCGGCAACCAGATGAGCACTTACTGGGACCGCTACTGGCTGCTGGTCGGGTTCCTGCTGCTGGGGTTCGGGGCCATCGGCTTCATGCGGGACACGCAGCCGCTCATCCGGCGGATCGTCGGCGCGGTGGTGGTGACGGCGCAGATGCTGCTGGTGTTCGCCACCATGATCGCCGGGTGCGGACGTTTGCCGGGGGCGTGAGTGTCGGAAACCCCGGCCCCCGGCCCCTGTCAGGTCGGGATCGGGGTCAACAGGGGCCGAAGACCCCACCCCCGGCCCCCTCCCCGTTCCGGGGAGGGGGTGTTCAACTGGACATCGGGGTTCGGTTTTCGCACAGGATCGTCCACTCCCAACGCGGTGTCACCAATATCGTGACCCGCTTGAACACCCCCTCTCCATTCATGGGGAGGGGGCCGGGGGGTGGGGTCTTGCTTGCGGCGGGCGTTTGCCGGTCGGCTGACGGCCGCTATAATGGGCGATTGCCGAGTCTTCCGTCCCGTCAGGCTTCACCGACATGCCCGATCTCGCTTCGCCCCCGGACCCTACCCGCACCCCCGCCCCGGACCCGCTCCGGCCGCGCTACCAGCGGGTGCTGCTGAAACTCAGCGGCGAGGCGTTCGGGCACGCCGGCAAGAGCGGCATCAGCCTGGACGAAACCCTGGCCATCGCCGCGCAGTTGAAGCGGGTGGCGGATCGCGGGGTGCAACTGGCGGTGGTGGTCGGCGGCGGCAACCTGCTCCGCGGCGCGCAGTTCTCGGCCGGCGTCAGCAGCATCAAGGCGACGACGGCCGACCAGATGGGCATGCTGGCCACCGTCATGAACGGCCTGGCGCTGCAAGACGTGCTGGAAAGCCTGGACATCCAGACGCGGGTGATGTCGGCGGTGAAGCTGGACAGCGTGGCCGAGCCGTTCATCCGCCGGCGGGCCATCCGGCACCTGGAGAAGAAGCGGGTGGTGATCCTGGTCGGCGGCACCGGCAACCCGTTCGTCACGACGGACACCGCCGCCGCCCTGCGGGGCGTCGAGTTGGGCGTGGACATCTTGATGAAGGCGACCCGCGTGGACGGCGTGTACAGCGAGGACCCGGAGAAGAACCCGCACGCCGTGCGGTACGACCGGCTGACGTACCACCAGGTGCTGACCGCCCGGCTGAAGGTCATGGACGTGTCGGCGTTCGACATGTGCGAGACGGCCAAACTGCCGATCCTGGTGTTCAACTACAAGCAGGACGGGGCCATCGAGAAGGCCGTCGCCGGCCACCCCATCGGCACCGTGGTGACGGGCGAGTGACCCGACGGAGGGCGCGGCATGCAGTTCGAGTGGGACGACGACAAAGCGGCGGCGAACGCGACGAAACACGGGGTGACGTTCCAAGAAGCGTCCACCGTGTTCGGCGACCCGCTCGCCGTGACGTTCGGCGACCCCCGCCATTCGGACGCCGAGCCACGGTTCTTGACCATCGGGATGTCCGAGTCCGGGCGGGTGTTGATCGTCTCGCACACGGATCGCGGCGAGGCCACCCGCATCATCAGCGCCCGCGTGACCAGCAAAGCGGAGCGCAAGGGCTACGAAGATGGTGACTACCCCCGCGCCGGATGACGACGACCTGCTTCCCGAGTACGACCTGTCGCAGCTGCGCGGCGGCGTGCGCGGGAAGTACCATGCCCGGTATCAAGCCGGTCCCCTGATCCGGCTCGACCCGGACGTGGCGACCGCCTTCCCGACGGCCGTGGCCGTGAATGCGGCCCTTCGCCTGTTGGCCGATGTGGCCCGCCGGCAAGCCTCACCCGCCCCGCCTCAAGCCGGTTAAACCCTATCCTTGCCCGGTCTCCTCCGGGGGACTTCCGAGACTCCGACATGAACGCAGCCCAAGTGTTGAAGGACGCCACCGAGCGGATGGAGAAAGCCCTCGGCGTGTTCCGCGTCGAGTTGAAGGGCCTCCGCACCGGCCGCGCGTCGCCGGCCATGCTGGACAGCCTCCGCGTGGACTACTACGGCAGCCCGACGCCGATCAAGCAGATCGCCAACATCAGTTGCCCCGACCCGGCGACCATCCAGATCAAGCCGTTTCAGACGGAAGACCTGAAGGAGATCGAAAAGGCGATTCGCGGCAGCGACCTCGGCCTGGCCCCGAACAACGACGGCAAGGTGATCCGCCTGAGCGTGCCGGCCATGTCCGGCGACCAGCGGAAGAAGCTGGCGGCGCAGATCAAGAAGCAGTCCGAGGCGGCCAAGGTGAGCAGCCGGAACATCCGCCGCGACGCCAACAAGCACTTCGAGGACGCCGAGAAGGCGAAGCTGATGACCGAGGACGACCGCGACAAGGGCAAGGAGAAGGTGCAGCACCTGCTGAAGGAGTACGAGGCCAAGATCGACCAGCTGGCCGACGCCAAGACCAAGGAAGTGATGGACGGGTGATCGCCGCCGCCGCCGAGGGTCGTTCCATGTCCGCGCCGTTCGACGCCACGCTGAAGCAACTGGTGGACGAGTTCGCGGCGGACTGGGTCGGCTGGCTGGCCCCGACCCTGAACCTGCCGGCCGGCACCCGCGCGACCCCGTTCCCGGCTGAACTGTCCACCGTCCAACTGCTGGCGGATCGGGTGTTCCGCCTCGACCCGCCGGCCCTCGGCCTGCTGCACCTCGAGCCCCAGGCCAACTGGGACGGCGACCTGCTCCAGCGGCTGCACGAGTACAACGTGCTGCTGCACCGGCACGCCGAACACGTCCACACCGTTCTGCTGCTGCTCCGCCGAGAAGCGAACCGACCGGTGTTCGACGGCCTCCTCCGGCGCACCTTGCACGACGGCCGAGCGGGCGGCGACTTCCCGTACTTCGTCGTCCGAGTGTGGGAGTTGTCCGCCGACGAACTGCTGGCCGGCGGGATCGGCACGTTGCCGCTGGCACTACTCACCGACGACGCCGAACCGCGGCTGGGCGAGGTGGTGGACCGCATCGACGCGCGGCTGCACGCCGACCGGGTGCGGGACGACACGCGCAAACGGGTGCTGACTTCCGGATTACTATTGGGCGGGTCGCGGTACAATGAAGAGCAACTCCAACGCGCATTCGTGAGGGCCAGGGGCATGCGAGAATCCTCCGCCTACCAGATGATCCTCCGCGAAGGGCGACGGGAAGGGGCGGCGATCGCCCGGATCGAGAGCAAGCGGGAAGACTTGCTCGACATCCTCCGCGAGCGGTTCGGGAGCGTGCCCCCGGAGCTGGAAGCCCGGATCAGCGCCGCCACCGAGGTGCCGGCGCTGACGGCCGCCATCCGCGCGGCGGTCAAGGTCGCGTCCCCGGACGACATCGTCCTGTGACTTCCCCGCCGAGATTTCGCCGTCTCCGTGTCCCGTTGCGGGCGGCGGTTCCCCGCTTATAGTGACGGTTCGACACCCGCCCGACGTTCCGCATCCGGTGACCGCGCATGTTCGAAGGTATCACGAAGGGTCTGTCCGAGGCCTTCAAGAAGCTCCGCGGCCGAGGGCGGCTGACCGCCGACAACATCCGCGACGGCCTCCGCGAGGTCCGCCGCGCGCTGCTCGAAGCGGATGTGAACCTGTCCGTCGTCCAGCAGTTCATCGCCAACGTCGAGGCGAAGGCCGTCGGCGAGGAAGTCCTCGCCAAGATCGACCCGTCCGAGCAGATCATCAAGATCGTCTACGAGGAACTCTGCGCCCTGATGGGACCGGTGGATCACAAGATTCCCCAGAAGGCCGACCGGCCGGTCGTCATCATGCTGTGCGGGCTGCAGGGGGCGGGAAAAACCACCACCGCCGCCAAGCTCGCGCTCACGCTGAAAGCTCGCGGCCGCAAGCCGTTCCTGGCCGCCGCCGACTTGAAGCGACCCGGTGCCGTCGAGCAACTGCAAGTCCTCGGCGAGCAGATCGGCGTGCCGGTGTACAGCGAGCCGACCGACCCCGTCAGCGTGTGCCGCAACGCCGTCGCCGAGGCGAAGAAGCAGCTCTGCGACGCCGTCATCCTCGACACCGCCGGCCGGTTGCAGATCGACGACGACCTGATGGCCGAGTTGAAGATGATCGACAAGCAGTGCAAGCCGGACGAAGTCTACCTGGTCGTGGACGCGATGATCGGGCAGGAAGCGGCGAACGTGGCCAAGGCGTTCGACGACGCGCTGGAACTGAACGCCGTCATCCTGACGAAACTGGACGGCGACGCGCGGGGCGGGGCGGCGCTGAGCATCAAGCAGATCACCGGCAAGTACGTCAAGTTCATCGGCGTCGGCGAGAAGCTCGACAAGCTGGAGGAGTTCCACCCGGATCGCATGGCCCAGCGGATCCTCGGCCAGGGCGACCTGATGGGGGTGGTGGAGAAGATCCAGTCCCTCCAGAAGGACATGGACCCGGAGGCGCTGGCCGAGCAGCAGCGGAAGATGGAGAAGGGGAACTTCACCCTGAACGACTTCCGCAAGCAGTTCGAGATGATTGCCAAGATGGGCATGAAGGACGTGATCGGGAAGATGCCGGGCATGAGCGACATGATCCCGGAGGGCGAGGATCCGGAGGAGGCGCTGAAGCGGGTGCAGGGGATGATCGACTCGATGACGGCCAAGGAGCGGCAGGATCCGGACTTGATCGACCAGAGCCGGCGGAAGCGGATCGCCGCCGGGTGCGGAGTGGAGCCGCCGGAGATCAAGCAGTTCCTCCAGCAGTTCGACCAGGTGCGGGCGATGATGAAGCAGATGGCCAGCATGTCCATCTGGCAGAAGATGAAGATGATCACGGGGCTGGGCAAGTCCGGCGCGTTCCTGCCGGGCGCGGGGCCGGTGGTCAAGAAGGGCGACACCGGCACCCGCAAGACCGCCAAGATGCGGGCCGAGGAGCGGAAGAAGAAGAAAAAGAAGCGGTGACGGTCCCCGCGCTCGCTTCGTTCGCGGCGACGACACGGACTCTTGTCGTCGCCGCGAACGAAGCGAGCGGGGAACGCCGTCATCGCAGCACGCTGGCGTGCATCTTCCGCAATTCAAACCCCGACCCTTCAGTTGTTGCTGAATTCCGGCGGGAAGGGGCGGTCGCGGCGGGGTCGGGGGCGCAGGGCGTGCGTCAGGATTTCGGCGCGGACGCAGGCCGTCGGCTCGGCCAGCAGTTGCTGTTTCAGTTCGCACGGCAGCGGCAGGCCGTAGGCGAGTTGGTCGCAGACGGGGCCGAGCGGCACATCACTATCGAACAGCCCGACGAGTTGCTTGTGCGCCGGCCCTCCGGCGTCGAAGCGGGACAGCACCGCCGACCGCAACTGGTTGCGGCCCTCGGTCGCCTTCGCGAGGTCGGCCGGCGGGATGTCGCTCAGCACTTCGCAGCGGGCGACGCGGTACATCTTCTCCGGCGCGTCGAGTTCGGACGCGATGCGGATGCGGGCGACCCCGCGCAGCCGCAGGTGGTACCGGCCGTCGTCCAGCTTCTCGCTCTCGACGATCCGGCCGAGGCACGCCACCGACTGGATCGACGGCCGGCCGTCGTACTGCTCCTCCCAGTCCGGCGACAGGAGCACGAGGGCGATCCGCCCGTCGCCGGCCAGGGCGTCGGCGGTCATCTGACGGTAGCGGTACTCGAAGACGTGCAGGCACTGGTCGATGCCGGGGAACAGCACCAGGTTCGGCAGCGGGAACAGCCGGGCCACGCCGTCGAAGCCGTCCAGGTCGTCGTCGGCGGTCGTCATGACGGTGGCTCGCGGGTCGGGGGAGTCTGTTCCGGTGCCAGTCGGATGCGCGGCGGCGGGTCGTTCCGGACGACGGTCGCTTCCACGGCCGCCCAGAAGTCGGCGAGTGCGAAGCCGTGGTAGGCCGGCGGGTAGTCGGACGCCTTCGCCCGCCCGCGGTGGAACAGCGTCGTCGCCCCGGCCGTGTTTCCGTTGCCCCAATGGTAGAGCGAGACCGCCGCCTGGATCAAGGACTGGACGAAACGGCGGTCATTTGCCGGGCAGTCGTGCCACTGCTCTTCCCACACTTCGTGGGCGTCGAAGAACTCGCCGGCATCGAAGTGGGCGATGCCGGCGAGGTAACGCGGGTCGGTCGGTCATGGGGGCACCAGGCGGCGAGGCGTGAGCGGTTGTCGTCGGCCCCGCAGGTATGAAGATAGCCGTGCCCGCTACGGCCGGCGGGGCAGCCTTGTTCTCATCCGGGAAGGCGAGAGTCGTTCATGCCCGTCCGCCGCATCGCCATCCTGAAGCCGAGCGCGCTGGGCGACATCGTCCACGCGCTGCCGGTGCTGTCCGCCGTCCGCGACCTGCACCCGTCCGCGCACATCTCGTGGGTGGTGAACACGTCCTTCGAGCCGCTGCTGACCGGCCACCCGGAGTTGGACGCGACGATCCCGTTCGACCGCGGCGCGTTCGAGAAAGGCGTCCTCGGCTCCGCCGCGTACTCGGTGCGGTTCGCCAACCGGCTCCGCCGCGAGCGGTTCGACCTCGTGCTCGACCTGCAAGGACTGCTCCGTACCGGACTGATGTCCGCCGCCACCGGCACGGCCGTGCGCATCGGCTTCGCCAACGCCCGTGAGGGCAGTCGCAACTTCTACACCCACCGCGTCGAAGTCCCGGATGCGGACCGCATCCACGCGGTGGATCGCTACTGGCGAATCGTGGTCGCCCTCGGCGGCGGACACCTGACCAAGCGGTTCTTGGTGCCGGTGAATGAAGGCGAACGGCACGCCGTTCGTCGGGAGTTGGTGGCGTTCCCCCGGCCGTGGGTGACGGTCGCGGCCGGGGCCAAGTGGGTGACGAAGCGGTGGCCGCCGGCCAGCTTCGTCGAACTGCTGGCGCGCGGACAGGCCGAGTTCGGCGGCACGGCGATCCTCGTCGGCGCGGCGGATGACATCGCGTTGTCAGCGGAGGTGGCGGCGGGGCTACGGAGTGTCGTCGATCTGACGGGTCAGACGAGCCTGCCGAAGCTGACGGCGCTGTTCGCGGAGGCCGACGCCATGCTGGCGAACGACACCGGCCCGCTGCACCTGGCCGCCGCGCTGGGGGTGCCGTGCGTCGCGCCGTACTTGTGTACGAAGGTGGAATTGCACGGCCCGTATTCTCTGGTCCCCCCAACCCCTCTCCCCCAGGGGAGAGGGGGACAGACGGGGATTCCCACCACCGTCCCGTGTGCCGGCAGCTACCTGAAGAAGTGCCCGCACGGGATGGTCTGCATGGCCGACCTGACGCCCGACAAACTCTGGCCCGCGTTCCGCGAGGTGCTGCAATCATGCCGAAGAACCTGATCCTCGCCAGCGGGTCGCTCGGCCGCCGCGAACTGATGAAGTTCCACGGGTACGAGTTCGAGGTGCGGCCGTCGAACGTGCCGGAGCCGACCGAGGCCGACGACGGCGACATCCGCCGGTACGTGGCCGACCTCGCGTGGCGGAAGGCCGCTGCCATCGCGCGGGGGGTGGATGACGGCATCGTCATCGCGGCGGATACGGTCGGCTGGCAGCACGGCAAAGTGGTGGGCAAGCCCGACGACGAGGCCGACGCCCGGCGGATCATCACCGCGCTGAGTGGCACGACGCACGAACTCTGGACCGGCGTCTGCGTGTGGCTTCGCCCCGGCGACTTCCACGTCTGCTGGCAGGAGGTCAGCGAGGTGGCAATGGTGAAACTGACGACCGCGCAGATCGACGACTACCTGACGACGCGGAAGTGGGAGGGGTGCAGCGGCGCGTACTCCATCGAGATGCCGAACGACCCGTACATCGCGGTGGTGAAAGGCAGCGTCAGCAACGTCATCGGCCTGCCGATGGAAAGCCTGGCGAAGGTGCTGACGTGGGTCGAAACCGCACCGTGATGATCGCGCGGAGCCTCACACCACGACGCGCTTCCAGCGGCCGCCGGCGTAGCGGAGGGTGAACAGCACGCCGCGGACGTAGATGTCCGACACCATCGCCACCCACGCGCCGATCAGGCCGAGGTCGTAACCGGGGACGGTGCCCCAACTGCCGAAGTCGATTGTCTTCGCCGTGAGCAGGAACGCCAGCGGGATGCGGACGCCGAGGAAGCCGAGCCAGGAGAACAGCACCGGCACGCGGGTGTCGCCGGCGGCGCGGAGGGCGGACGTGAGGATGATCCACGCCGCCACCCCCGGCATGGCGAAGGCGATCAGCCGTAGCGGCGGCACCGCGAGGGCGACCACGTCGGGGTTGTTCGGACTGTACAGCTCGCACATCGGCCCGGCCAGCGTGAAGAACAGCACGCCCATCGCGCACATCAGCCCGCCGCCCTGCGCGAACGCCGCCCACCCGCCGCGCGAGGCCAGGTCCGGCCGCCGCGCGCCGAGGTTCTGACTGACCACCGCCGACGCCGCCGCGCCGAATGCCGCCCCCGCCAAGTAGCCGAGCGCCTCCCACCGGATGGCGATGCCGTGCGCCGCCGACGCCGCGTTGCCGAGGCGGTTGACGATGCTCAGGAACCAGAGCTGGCAGCAGGCGATGCTCAGGCTGTCGATGCCGGCCGGGATGCTGACGCGGAGCAATCGCTTGAGGATGGCGAAGTCCGGCCGCAGGTCGGCGAAACTCACTTTCAACCCGGAACGGCCGCGCATCAGCAGGATCAGCACCGCCACGCCGCCGAGGGTGTGGCTGACCGCCGTGCCGAGGGCGATGCCGACGAACCCGTAGTCGAGGCCTGGTCCGCCGCCGCCGGACAGCACCCAAGCCGTCGGCACGTTCACCGCCGCGACGCCGGCCAGCACCATCAGCCCGGTGCGGGTGTCGCCGGCCCCAACGAGGCAGGCGATGCCGCCGGTCTCGATCATCTGCACGGCCAGGATGAGCGTCAGCGGCAGCAGGTACTCGTTGGCGATGGCCGGCGCGGAGCCTTGCAGTTCCAGCAGCCGCATCAGGGTGGGCAGGCCGAGCAGTCCGGCGACGGTGGCCAGTAGGCCGAAGCCGACGGCCAGCAGCATCGCCTGTCCGGTGGCGCGGCCGGCGAGGCGGAAGTCGCCCGCGCCGGTCAGACGGCCGACCAGTGCCGTTGCGCCCGCGCTGACGACGACCGAGTACGAGCTGATGAACCAGTACAGGTAGTTGGCGGTGGTGAGCGCCGCCTGGTGGTCGGGCGAGAAGTGGCGGGCGAGGTACTGGTCGTACTGCTGGATGACGAAGAACAGGTACTGCTGGGCGAGGGCCGGCAGCGCCAGGAGCAGCACCCGCCGGCCGGTCGAAGTCGAGTCGGACATACCGGGCATGATACGAGTCCGACCGGTCGCGTTTGGGGTGTCGTCGCCGCCGGTCGCGCGCTCCCGGCGACGACGACCCACGGCCCCTCCGCAATCGAACCCGGCCTCACTTGGCGAACGCGCCGAACATGTCGGCGCGGATGAGCGGGGCCTTGGTGTAGTTGCGGTTCGGGATGCGGGCCGGCGACTTGCGGTCCTTCTCGATCTTCTCCAGGAACTCCAGGATCTTCTCCTCGGTGCCCAGCTTGTTGCCCAGCAGATTCACGCCGACCAGCGCCTTGCTCTCCTTGATCGGCACCATTTCGGTGAACTTGACCGGCTGCAGCTTCACCCCGGCGGCGGCCGGCTTGGCCACCAGCACGTCGTTGTAGAAGAACTTCTGCATGCCCAGCCCCGTCGCCGGCGTCTTGTCGCCGTCCCCGTACAGGAACCACATGGGGTTCTTCTCCCGCATGTCCGGCGACCCGTACGGGCCACTCACCAGGTTCTTCATCGCCGTTCCGTTCATGGACGAGTGCAGGGTCGCCGACAGCCACACCGCCCCGGCGATGTCCGCCCCGGCCGGCTCGGACTGGATGCCGAACAGCTCGTTCCGGCCGGCCGGGATGGTGGAGATGGCGCGGGCCTGCGGGATGACGCTCGGCCGCTTCCACTCGGCCGCGATGTACAGCATGCCGACGGTGGCGGCGTCGGTCGCCCCGACCAGGTAGACGCTGCTGGTGTTGGCGGTGCCGCCGTCGTTCTCCTGGTCCAGGAACACGCGGGCGGCGAGGATGTCGTTGGCCAGCTGCGCGGCGTAGGGCTTCTTCGACTCGAAGTCCTTGAAGTCGAGGCGGACCGGGAGCGGGCTTTTGTTCGCCAGGGCCGGCATGTACCGCACGTTCACCGGGTTCGCCCAGAACTTCTTGGCGTCGATCACGAAGCTCTTGCCGTGCCCGCGGAAGTCGAACCGCAGCACCGTGTACTTCTCGGCCAGGGTCAGGGCCAGGCCGTCCCAGTCGCCCTTGTTCGGGTCGGCGAACAGGCTGTGCAGCAGGATGACGCACGGGCTGCCCGGCCCCTTCACCGACTTGTAAATGGTGCCCTGCAGTTCGACGCCGTCGGCCGAGCTGAAGCTGACCGCCTTGGTCTCGATCTTCGGGGCCTGAGCGAGGGCGGCGGGGGCGGCGGTCAGGATGACCGTGACGGCCCAGGCGAGCGGGCGGGACATGGGCGAATCTCCGAGGGAGGCGGGGGTCGGTGGGGAGGGTCCACTCCTGTCTCGATTCTACATCGCGGGGCCAAGGGGTGGCGACGGAATCCGGCGCGGACGGCGGTTTGGCTTCCGCTAGGATGGCCGACTCTCGCCGCGAGCCGGTCGGTTTGTGCCTTTGTTAGCCCGCCGCGCGAGCAAGGGCCGTTGGCCGATGCGGCGTCACCATCCCCGATTGTTCGCCACGGCGGCTTGGCCCGCGCTCGCGCGGCGGGCTAACAAAACCGTCGCCCACCCGAACGGAACCCGTCACAGCGTCTTCAGGTATTCGATCACCGCGCGGCGGTCGGCGTCGGACAGGGCGTCGCCGTAGGTGTGTCCGCCGTTGCCCCGGCCGGACTTGCTCGTGTCGTACACCTTCCGCCGCTCGAACGCCGGCAACTTCTCGTACTCGGCCCCGACGGCCGTCACCTTCCACCCGATGTCGATCTTGTCGTAGTCCGCCTCCGCGGTGCCGAAACTTCGGGTGAACCGAGCCGGCCGGGCCGTGCCGTTCAACACCCCGGCCAGCGTCGGCACGCTGCCGTTGTGGAAGTACGGGGCGGTCGCCCAGACGCCGTCCAGCGGCGGGGCCTGATACCCCTTCGTCGCCCGCAGCGGTTTGCCGCCCAGCAGCCAGCCGCCCTCGGCCGCGAACCAGCTCCGGTTGTAGGCGTCCGCGAACTTCGGCCCGATGTTGTGGAACCGCGCCGGGTCGGTGCCGATCTCGGCCAGCGGGACGATGCGGTTCGGGTACGTCCACTTCGCCCCGTAGGTGCCGTGGCAACTGGCACAGGTGTTCTCGAAGATCACCTTCCCCGCCTCGGCTTTCTTCGCGTCCACGGGGAACGGGTACTTCGGCGGCTCCAAGCCCAGCAGGAATTTTTGAATGTCGCCAAACGTCGGCTCGTGCTTAACGAATTCCTCCGGCGTCGTGAGCGGGTGCATGAGGAACTGCATCAGGCTGCGCACGCTGCCGGCGTCGGTCGCCCCGACGTGGTACATGGTCCGCTTCTTCTTCAGCAGCCACCACGCCGGCACGTCCTCGCAACTGTCGGCCTTCAAGCCGAGGTCGGCGACCTCCGCCGTCACGGTCAGGTCCGGCTTCCTCATGCCCAACAGGTAAACGGCAAACGCCCCGGCTTCGTTGGTGCCGCGGGCGTGCGAGAACGGAAATGGCGTCTTCGCGGGGGTGCCGGTCGCGGCGGCCAGTTCCTCGAACAGCGCCTGAATGTCGAGCGCCGAGTTGCCGAGGCCGATGTGGCTCTTGCCCAGGATGCTGCCGCCGTGGCAGGTCATGCAGTCGATGCCGAGGCCCTTGCCGAAGAGCATCTCCGCCTTCCGCAGGCCCATCGGGTACCCGTCGTTCGGGTAGTCGGCCGGGTGCAGCCCGTACCGCGCGCGAAACGCCACCGGGTAATCGTTCGGCTTGTCCTTCAGACCCCAGGTTTTCCAGGCGTTGTCGTAGGCGGACTTCGGCCAGAACGCCTTGATGAAGGCGGTGGACTGGAGCGCCGCCTGGCCCCGCTCGGCGGGCGTCGAGTCCGGCCGTGGGTCGGAGCCGGAAGCGTGAGCGACGGACGCGAGAAGAACGGCCAGAAGGCGAAGCGACATCGAGAGGCACCCCGGAGGCGCGAGCGTAGCGGAAGTCGAGTGTACCCGCTAACCGCACCGCCGGGGAGGCGGATCACCCCGGTCACTTCTTCTTGTGGTGCCGCTGGTGCGCCTTGATGGCGTCCTGGATCTGCGTCGCGGCCTTGTGGAAGTCCTTCTCCGCCTTGGCGACGTTCCCGGCCGCCATCACCTTCTCCGCCGCCTGGAGGTCGTGCAGGGCGGCCTGGATGTGCGGGTGCGTGTGGTGGTGCGTCCCCGTCTTCCCGCCGGACGCTTTGTGATGATGGTCGAACGCCTTCGCCGCCGCATGCAGCGACTGGATCGCCGCCTGGCCGTCGGCCCGCGCCGCCTGGCTGTTCCCGACCTTCTCCGCCTTCGCCGCCGCGTGGGTGGCCTTCAGCGCGGCGTGCAGGTGCTGCTCGCCGAGGTGGTTGGCGATCTGCTTGCCCGGCACCACCGCCGCCGCCGCGCCGCCGACCGACAACCCGACCGCCGCCGCCAACAACAGGAACTTGGACATGACGACCCCTCCGGACGTGTGGGTGTGGAAACGCGCGGGTCGGGATGTGGGGCGAGCCGCGTGTCAATCAGTAACGCACGAACCGCGTCCGGGTTAGGTGAGCGGCGGATTTTTAACGGGATGGCCGCGCGGCGACCGCGCCGGCCGGCCGGCGATCACAGGCCGAGGTCGGCCAGCGTCGCGGCGGAGAACAGCAGCCCCGGCATCGCCTTCAGCCGCTCGTCCGACAGCGCGCGGAGGCGTTCCAGCGAGTCCGCCGGCAACTCGCCGAACTTGCTCGTTAGCGTCGCCTCCAGGAACTCCAACTGACCGAGCCGCGCCCCCAGGGCTTGGCCCTTCGCCAGCCCGACCTGTTCGCCCTTCGCCAGCCCGACCTGTTCGCCCTTCGCCAGCCCCACCTGTTCGCCCTTCGCCAGCCCCACCTGTTCGCCCTTCGCCAGCCCCACCTGCTCGCCTTCTTCCAGCCACTCCAACACCGCGCGGGACCGTTTCATATTCCACCCCTCCAGTGCGTGGGACCACAGTGGGAATCGGCCGGCGGCGTCGGCGAAGATCTTCGCCAACCCGCCGTAGTTGGAGCGCCGCCGGTCGTCCGGTTCGGCCTCGGCCAGTTCCCTCCACCACTTAACTATACCCGCCTCGTCCGCCCCGGTCATCAGCGGCACCCACGGCAGCACCGCCCGCGAAACAACCCCGGTTCCGATTTTGACGAGCAACTCTTCGGCCGATTCCGTCGCCAGGTTTCGCTCGTTCACTTGCAAGGTGGTGTTCACGCCCGCCGCCGGCCAGACGTATTCGCGGGTGGCGTTCCCGGTGCCGGTCAGGTTCACTACCACTCCGACCGGCGCGAACCGGCTGCCCCGCTCGCCGTCCGGCTTCACCCGCCGCCACAGGTTGCCGAGGTATTCCAGCATCCGGCCGAACATCTCGGCGTCCGGTTCGAGTTGGAATTCGACGGCGAACAGCCACGGCTCGCCACCGGCATCGGCGCGGGTGACGTGGGCCACCGTGTCGCCGGTGCGGTCGTCCCCGCCGGGGAACGTCACCCCGCGGGTGTCCAGCCAGCCGGCGAACCCGAACGCCTCCGCCGGCAGGGTCAGCGCCCAGCCGAGAAAGGCGTCCGGGTCCATCCGCGCGGCGTACCGCGCCGCCTGGTCGAAGTCGTTCACCGCCATCGGTCGCGCCTCCTCACAGCGGAGCGGGCAGGTCGCGGCGGGTGAACACCCACAGGGCCAGCAGGTAGCCGACCGCCCCGACGGCGAACAGCACCGCCACCATCGGCACCGGCACGTCCGCCCCCGGCCACGCCTCGTTCAGGTTCGCCAGCCAGTTGCCGTGCAGCCAGATCTTCTGCGGCTGGTAGTAGAAGAACACGGTGAACGGCCGCACGACCGACGCCGACTCCCAGAGCTGGCCGACGACGTTGCCGATGAACATGACCACGGCCATCAGCGACGCCCAGCCGATGGCCCGCCAGCGGTTCCGCCCGCACGCCGAGATGAGCATCGTCACCCCGCTCAGGGCGAACATGAGCGCAATTAAGTTCAGACCCGCCGCCCACTGGCCCGACGCATCCACCGGCAAGGACTCCGGCAGCTTCAGGGTCTTGATGAACACCTGGGCGTTGGCCGGCATCTTCTGGAACGCCGACGTGTCTAGCGTGAACGGCACGTTCGCTATCACGCCGAGTTGCGTGCCCAGGATCAGACTCGCCACGATGGCGGGGATGACCACGGCGTCGGCGATCAGGTGCGCGAGGATGAGCCGGTTGCGGGGCACGGGTTGCGACATCAGCAGTTCCATCGTCCCCCGCTCCAGTTCGCCGGCCACCGCCCCGGCCGACCGGCCGACCGCCCACAGCGCGGCCAGGATGATGACGACCGGGTGCAGCAGTTCGACGGCGAGGAAGTCGTTCGGCCGCTCGAACCGGATGTCCGACCCGCCCAGCACCGCCTGCGAGATCTTGCCCGGCCCCTTGAACACGACTTCCTCGATGAGTTCCTTGGGCAGCCCGCCGACGGCCGCCATCACCTCGAAGAACGGGGCGATCTCGGTCGTCACCTTCTTGGCGATGCCGACCCAGATGAACGAGAAGACGAACAGCAGCAGACAGACCACCAACAGCGGCCAGCGGGAATCGCGGAGCAGCTTGCGGACGAGGGTGAACGTCATGGTCGTTTCGTGGGGTGGGCCGCGCTCCGCGAGCGGCGTGTCGAGAACAGGATAGGTGGTCGGCCGGTTCTCACGCGCGACCCGCCTGCTCAGACCCGCGTCATCGCTCCCAGCACGTCGGCCAGCGGCACCGTGGCGAACGTGCTGGCGTAGTCCGACATGGCGTAGGGGATGACCAGCGTTTCCCCGTGGACGACGGCCCCGCAACTGTACACCACGTTCGGCACGTATCCCTCCCGCTCGTTCGCGTCCGGCTCCAGCAGAGGCGTCTCCAGCCGCCCGATCAGCCGCCCCGGGTCGTTCAAGTCGAGCAGGAACGCCCCCATCGCGTACCGCCGCATCGGCCCGACGCCGTGCGTTAGCACCAGCCACCCGGCCTCGGTTTCGATGGGCGACCCGCAGTTGCCGAGCTGGACGAACTCCCACGGGTACGTCGGCCGCGCGACCAGTTGCTTGGAGTACCAGAAGTACGGCATGTCCGAGTACATCAGGTAGAGGTTCTCGTTGTCCTGGCGGGACAGCATGGCGTACTGGCCGTTCACCATCCGCGGGAACAGCGCGAACCCCTTGTTCTTCACCTCCGGCCCGTTCAGCGTGCCCACCTTGAAGTGCAGGAAGTCGTCCGTCTCCAGCATCTGCGGCAGCGTCACCCGGCCATCGTAGGCGGTGTAGGTGGCGTAGTACGACGCGCGGCCGTCGGGGTGGGTGAACCGCACGAACCGGGCGTCCTCGATGCCGTTCGTTTCGGTCGGCGACGACGGGAAGATGATCCGCTCGGAGACGTTCAACTCCGGGTCGAACCGGACCTCGTAGTTGGCCTTCGCCAGCACCAGCATGGTGTGCGCCAGCGGCTCGAACTCCCGCTGGCGGGTGCGGAAGTTCTTCAGCACGGTGCGGAGGGTCCGTTCCAACTCGCCGAGGGTGAAGGTGTCGCCGAGCGCCGCCATCACCCCCTCGGTGAGCGGCCCGTTGATGCCCAGTTCGGTCAGTTTGCGGTAGAACAGGGCCTTCTCGTAGATGGCGTTCGGTACCACTTCCGGTGCCCGCACGAACCGCGTCGGCTCGTCGATCCGGATGAGGTTGGCGGCGTCGATCACGCCGGAGCGGAAGGTGATCGAGGAAATGTGCCCCTCGCCGGTGGCCCGCAGGCTGACGATGAACCGGCGGCTGCCGGCGGCCAGGCCGGACTGGTCCGGGTGCCAGACCATCGACGGGTTGAACAGGGCGGCCGACTCCAGCGCGTACTCCGAGGTGAAGTACGAGCCGATCAGGAGCCGCCGGCTCTCGCCGACCGGCTGGTCGGTCAGCACGTGCTTGCGGACCTGCTCGAACCGACACAGGAAGAACTCGCGGGTCCGCTGGTGCCGCGCGCGGAAGTCCCGCATGACGGCTTCCAGCAGCCGCTCGACTTCGGCGTCCGAGAGGGCGGCGACACGGGCGATGATCCGCTCGATCCGGCTCTCGCTCGGGATGTCGAACGGGCGGATGACGACGCGCGCGTTGGTCGGCTTGAGGACGATGCCGGTGCGGTGGACGTGCATTCGGTGGGCTGAGCCGACCTCAGAGGGAAAACCGCGGGCCGACGCCGGGCGGACGGCACACTACCCTAGTGGACGGAACGCCGCCAGGGAGCTTTCGCGCGGGGTGCGCCGGCGGTTTCTGGCATCGCCGAAGGTTTCGGCCCTCACCCGGACGGCTTCGCCATCCACCCTCTCCTCGTGTTCCTGCCCCGGCGGACAGGCGGGCGAGGGTTGGAAGAGGGCACCCACAAGGGGTGCCCCTACCAGAACCTCCCGTAGGGGCACCCCTTGTGGGTGCCCTCTTGTCTTGCTCCCCTCTCCCCAGTTCCAGCGGAGCGCGAAACGTCCGGGGGGGCCATGCCTGCACCTGCCAAACCCGCTGCCACCACCCGCAGCCCAGGGCCATTTCGCGATTGAGGTTGGCGAGACCGGCGATGCCGTGTTTGTCGGACGGAGATCGCCGACGTGGCGGGAAGGCGACGAGCGGACGGCATCCTGCACGCGAAGGACAACCGGCCGACGGTGACGGAACGGATCGCCGACCTGCCCGACCCGGTCGGGCCTTTTTCCGCCGGCGGGGACCGTTCCCGATCCACCCCGAAGAAGCCATCCGCCTCTTCCACTCCCGGCAGTGTGAAACGTGACATGGCCCCGAGGGAACGCGACATCGAACTCGCCGCCGGCCGTGCGCCGTTTTCCGTTTCACCCCAGCTCTCGCCGGCCCTTCAGGAAGCCGCCCTTCAGCCCGGCCACCGTCAGCAGCATCTGCCGCTTCACCCACGGGACGCGCGGCAGCAGCGGCAGCGCCCGGTCCCGCAGCCAGCCCAGCAGCGGCCAGTCGGACTGGAAGAACGGCGACAGCAGGAGGGTGACGGCCGCGTAGTACCGCAAGTAGCCGGCCTGCCGCCGGCGGAACAGGCGGAACGCCTCGAGCGGCGAACTCGTTTCCGCGAAGCAGTCGGCCAGGACGGTCGCATCGACCAGCGCCAGGTTCATCCCCTGGCCGAGGTGCGGACTCATCGCGTGCGCGGCGTCGCCGATGAAGACGGTGTGCCGGTCGAACCGCCGGCCGAGCCACACCGCCCGGTAGGACGTGAACAGGAACTGGTCGAAATCGGCGACGTGTTCGAGCGCCTCCGCCGTCTCCGGGCAGAACCGCAGCATGTCGGCCTTCAGCGCGTCCAGCCCGCGCACCCGGACGGCGGTGAAGTCCCGCTTCGGCAGCCCCCAATACAGCGTGCAGAGGCCGTCGCCCAGGGGCAGCACGCCGCACAGCTTCCGCGTCCGCTCGACCACTTGCAACAGTCGCCCTTGTACGACCGTGCCGGGGACGATGGCCCACAGGGTGCCGTGGCCGTACTCGCACACCCACCGGCGACCGCCCATCTCCTTTCGCAACCGCGACCGCGCCCCGTCCCCGCACACCACCGCGTCGAACGGCCCGTGCGCCTCGCCGCCGGCGTCGATCAGCGACACCGTGCCGTCGGCGTGCGGGGCGCGGCGGACGATCTCCCGGCCGAGCCGCACCGCTGTCGGCGTCGTCTCGACGAGCCGCTTCAGCTCTTCGAACAGCACGCCGCGGTGGACGCCGTAGGCCCGCATCCCCGGCGCGTAGTCGGCGTACCGGTTGACGATCATCGTCCGGCCGTCGGTCTGCCGGGCGAACAGCTCTTCCACCGGCGCGGCGCGGGCGATCACCCGGTCGAGGATGCCGAGGCGGGCGAGGATGTGCTGGCCGGACGGCTGGAGGATCACGCCCGCGCCGCACGCCGTCACCTCCGGGGCCTGCTCGAACAGCGCGACGGCGTGGCCGGCAGACGCGAGCCAGTAGGCGGTGGTGGCCCCGGCCACCCCGAACCCGACGACGGCGACCCGATACGGGCGGGGCATGGGCACTCCGGGTCAGTCGTCCAAGTTCACCACTTCCCCGCCGCTCGCGGTGACGGCCGCCTTGAGTACCTGCGGGTTCATCGTCTTGCGGAACGTCCGCGTGGAACCGTCACCCATCACGACCATGAACCCGGTGGCGACGGGGCGGCCCATCGTTGCCGGGTCGGGCGGGTTCGCCGGATCGAACCTGATCTCGTTGAACTGGGTCCACGTCACCTTCTCGCCCGACTCGACCGCGAAGATCGTGTTCGACGTGCCGTCGGCGATGCCCGCCAGCCCCATCCGCCCGGTCAGCGGGAAGGCCGTCTCCGGGCCGTAAAAGACGCGGTAGCGGGTGGCCGGGTCGGTGCGGGTGTCGGGGTCGGTATACGCGCGGATGACTTTCGACGCGAAGGGGCGGTTCTGCGGGCTGTCCCACGGCT
>JAYTTN010000491.1:0-57124 GCA_043745295.1 Fimbriiglobus sp.
GTTGTTGGCGAGCGGGGGCGTCAGCCCCCTGTCGCGTTCGACATCCCCACGGAAACAGGGGGCTGACGCCCCCCGCTCGCCCGAACCTGCCAAAATCAATTGCTGCACCCTCCACGGCGTACCCGGTCACATAGTAAGCGAACGCATACCGCTTCCGTCCGAGGAGCGCCTTCGCGTCCTTCAGCCGCTCCGCCGTGAGGAGTTTCAGTTCCGCGAGGGTCATCGCCGGCGCTCGCTTTCGGAGATCGACTTCATTCTACACCGCCGCTCCACGCCCCGCCGCGCGGCGGAAGTTGGCCAGCATGGCGGCCAGCACCGTCTCCCACTGGAACGCGGCGGCGCGGCGCGGGGCGTTGGCGCGGTAGCGATTGCGCAGGTCGGCGTCCCGCACCAGCTGCGTCACCGCGTGGGCGAACGCGGGCACATCCGTTGGCGGACACACCACGCCATCGACCCCGGCCCGGATGATGTCCCGGCTGCCGGTGGCGTCGGCGACGACGCAGGCCAGTCCGGACGCCAGCGCCTCCACCGTCACGCAGCCGAACGTCTCCGACGAACTGGGGAAGAAGAACACGTCCGCGCTGGCGAAGGCGACGCCCAGCTCCGCACCGGTCAGCCGGCCGGTGAACGCGGCGGTCGGCGCGATCTTGCGGAAGCCCGCGCCGGCCGGTCCCTCGCCGATGACCAGCGCCTTGTGCGGCACGCCGTCGGACTCCAGTTTGCGAATCGTCTCGGCCCACACCTTCAACCCCTTCTCCCAGACCAGCCGGCCGACGAACGCGACCACCGCGTCGGTCGGCCCGAAGCCGTGCGCCGCCCGCCACTCGTCCGACCGCTTCGCCGGGCTGAAGTGCGCCTGATCCACGCCGAACGGGTTGATGACGAAGTTGGCGTCGAGGCCGTTGTGCCGCAGCTCGTCGGCCATCGACTGGCAGGCGACGTACACCTCGGCGCAGCGGCGGTAGAACTGGCGGAAGACGCGCCACACCACCGGTTCGAGGAACCCCAGGCCGTAGTGCTTGAGGTAGCTGGCGAAGTGCGTGTGGAACGTCGTCACCACCGGAATCTTGCGGCGGCTGGCCCAGTTCAAGGCGGTCCAGCCGAGCAGGTCGGGCGTGGCCAGATGCACGAGGTCCGGGGCGAACCGCCGCACGTCCGCGCGGACGCCGGGGGTCAGGCCGAAGGCGACCCGGTACGGCATCGTCGGGATGCCGACCGACGGCACATCGACCGGGACGGCGATGGAGTTGAGCGCCGGCCGGGAGCTGATCGGCGCGTACACCCGGACGGGCACGTTCTGGCGAACGAGGTACTCGACCTGGCGGATGCTGGTCAGCGCCACGCCGTCCACGACATCCGTGTAGTTGCCGGTGAAGAAGGCGACGCGGGGCATGGAACGGGGCACGGCCGTGGCTCGTCGTCCGGGGAGTGGGCCGTCACTTGTCCTTCTTCTCGTCCGTCACCCGCTCGAAGGATTCCTTCCGCCCCTGCGGGTCCTCGAACTCCATCTCGGCGGCGGTCAGCTTGAGGATCTTCGACACCTCGCCCCGGTCGGCGTTCCCCTCCGTCACCGTCCAGTCGATGGTGCCGAGCTTGTGCGCGTCGTCCGGCTCGCCGGCCTTGAACTTGCCCGGCGACGTGCGGGACGGGATGTCGTCGTCCGGGTAGCTGCGGGTGAAGGCCATCTCCCCGCCCTTCTTGAAGGTGATGGTGAACGTGTACGCGGTCACCGGGCCGGCGTCCGTCTTCACCATCTTCCAGGTGCCGGCGATCTTGTCCTCGACGGACTTCTTTTTGTCCTTCGGCACCGGGGCGGCGGCCGCGGTGAACCCGATCCCGATCAGGGCGGCGACGGTGAGCGTGCGCATGGCGTTCGGCCTCGCAACGGGAATGGCGGACGTGCCCGACTCCGGTTGAGTCTATCCGCCGGGCGGCGGCGTCACAATCCGCTTTTGCCGCCCCTTCCCCCGGCCCAAGGCCGATGCTCCGACCCGCGTGCGGGACGGGTCTGGGTGGCGGACGGTCGGCGAATGTCGGAGGGCGTCTTCCGGCGGCACCGGCTTGCAAGCCGGCATTTCCATCTTACCCCGCCTTCGGGCGGAACATCACGTCGGTGCGCATCACGTACTTCACCCCGTCCAGCACCACCGCGCCGGTGTGCAGCACGTCGTGCCGGAACAGCAGCGCCTTGCCGGTGGCTGGTCGCACTCGCAGATCGGCCACGTCATCGGTGACGCGGCCTTCGTGCAGGTGGAACAGCGTCTCGCCGCCGCTGCAGGCGTCGTTGAGGTACATCATGAACGTGTACTTGCTCGCCTCGCCGTTCTCGCGGTGATACTCGCCGTCGAAGTGCCACTTGAACTCCTGCCCGCGCGCGTACCGGTAGAAGCGGAACCGGTCGTTGAACCCGCACGGCTGCCAGATGAGGAAGTCGTCCGGCAGGAACGGCCGGGCGCGCTCGTACAGCTCCGCCGCCGTCGCCGGGTCGTCGATCATCACGCGGTCGTTGTTGCGGATTTCCTTGGCCATCACCGGGCCGCCGGACGTGGAGATCGGCGCGTCGCCGTACCCGACCGCCTCGGACGCGGCGATGAACCGCTCGCACTCTTCGAGGCTGAGAAAGTCGTGGATGACGAAGATGTCGTCGTTGTGGAGGAGTTCCTTCCGCATGGCGTCGCCCCTGGAGTGGATGAGGTGAAGGAGCCGACGGGGGCGGGACGGGTTCGGGGTCTGGCGAGCCGCGCCCTCACCGCATCCCCGCCAAGTCCAGTTTCCACCGCCCGTCCTCCTTCACCATCTGGATGGCTGACATCGATTTCCGCCCGCTCTTATTCGTCTCCTCGACCGTCAGGACCGCGCGGCCGCCGTCGATCTCCTCCTTCACGACGGTCATGGTCCTCTCGGTCGGGCCGTCCCTCCCGTTCACCGGCTGCATCATGTTGATGAACGCCTGCTTGCCGGACCCATCGACCGACTTGCTTCCGTACTTCACTGCCCACGTTTCCATCTTCTCCTGCGAGGTTGTGTCCAGCACATCCCACAGTAGGTCGAACCGCTCGTTCTGCATGTTGACCCGCGCCTTGAGGTACACGTTCTTGGGCGTCCCGCCGCGCACGTAGATCGTCAGCGTCACGAGCGCGATGATCGCCAAACCGCCGCCGAGCAAACCGACGAGCAACCTCGTCGGCGATCCGGACTTTTTCTTCTCGAACTTTTGCGGCCGGGCGTCCTCGCCGCCGCCGTTCTCGGCGGGCCGGAGAAGGACCAGTTGGTCGTCCTCATCTTCGTCGTCGCGGGGTCGGCGGTCGCGGGCCATGGAAGAGTCTGCGGGGTGAAGGGGAAGTTGTACCGCACGGCCATTCCCGCCGCAATGTCCGTAGCGGTGTGCCGCACCGGGGGCAGCCGGCACTGAGTCCGGTGAGAGGTCAACCCGACCCCTCGAAACCCCACCGAGAGACCGACCATGACCCGCAAACTGCTCGTCGCCGCCATCGCCGCGACGTTCGCCCTGTCCGCCGCCGCCTCCGCCCAGGACAAGCCGCCGCTGCCGAAGATGCCGCCCGTCAAACTGCCGCCGCCGAAGCCGCCCATCAAGAATCCGCCCGCCGGCCTCGTCCCCGGTCAGCCGAGCGACCCGATCTCCGACTACGGCCTGGGCGTCGCCGGGTACGTCCTGCCCGGCCAGGGGTACGTCGTCAGCCGCGTGGAGAGCGGCCCGGCCAAGCGGATCGGCCTGGAGGCCGGCGACATCGTCAAGACCGTGGACGGGACGGCGATCACCACCGAAGCCAGTTGGACGCTGGCCATGAAGGGCAAGGACCGGGTGACGCTGAAAATCCTCGACGGCCGCGACCCGACCGCCCCCCTGGCGACCAAGAGCGTGAACCTGAAGCAGTAACGAGTACCGGATGCCGGTTTGCCGCGACGCGGAGGGGAGCGGGTCACGTGACCCGCTCCCCTCCGCGTCGCGGCAAATCCGTTGGATGCCGCTTCCGGCCGCCGACTGACCTCGCCAGCGCTTGCCCCACGGCTGTATCATTCCCACGGGACGACACCACCGTGACCGACACCGAGGGCCGCAATGGGGCAGCGCTTCATCTTCGACATCCAGGGCCTGACCAAGCTGTACGGCAAGAAGGAGATTTTCAAGGACGTCCGCCTGTCGTTCTTCCCCGGAGCCAAGATCGGCGTCCTGGGCAGCAACGGGGCGGGCAAGTCCACCCTGCTGCGGATCATGGCCGGCGTGGACACGGAGTTCATGGGCACGGCGCGGCCGGAGGCCGGGGCCAGCATCGGGTACGTGCCGCAGGAGCCGTACCTGAAGCCCGGTACGACGGTGCTTCAAAACATCGAGGAGGCGGTCGAGCCGGTCCGCGGGCTGATCGCCAAGTTCGAGGCGGTGAGCGAGAAGTTCGCCGACCCGGACGCCGACTTCGAGAAGCTGTCCAACGAGATGGACCGCCTGCAAGCGCAGATCGACGCCACCAACGCGCACGACATCGACCGGCAACTCGAACTGGCGATGGACGCCATGCGCCTGCCGCCGCCGGACGCGCTGGTGGACCGCCTGTCCGGGGGCGAGAAGCGGCGGGTGTTCCTGTGTAAAACGCTGTTGCAGAACCACGACTTGCTGCTGCTGGACGAGCCGACCAACCACCTGGACGCCGAGAGCGTGTACTGGCTGGAGCAGCACCTGAAGCAGTACAAGGGGGCCATCGTCGCCGTCACCCACGACCGGTACTTCCTGGACAACGTGGCGCAGTGGATCCTGGAGCTGGACCACGGCCGCGGGCTTCCGTTCGAGGGCAACTACACGTCGTGGATGGAGCAGAAGCAGAAGCGGATGCAGGTGGAGGAGCGGCACGCCAGCGCGCGGCAGAAGCACCTGGCCCGCGAGCTGGAGTGGGCACGCAGCTCCCCCCGCGCGCGGATGGCCAAGAGCAAGGCGCGGCTGGCGACCATCGACAAGATGCAGGCGCAGGAGATGGAGGACCGGGACGACGAGCTGAGCATCCAGATCCCCATCGCCCAGCAGCTCGGCGACCTGGTCATCCGCGCCGAGGGGCTGAGCAAGGCCTACGGCGACAACGTGCTGTTCACCGACCTGACGTTCAACCTGCCCAAGGGCGGCATCGTCGGCGTGATCGGCCCGAACGGGGCCGGCAAGACGACGCTGTTCCGCATGATCGTCGGCCAGGAGACGCCCGACGCCGGCACCCTGACGGTCGGGCCGAGCGTGCAGTACGCCTACGTGGACCAGAGCCGCGACTCGCTGACCGCCGAGAACAACGTGTTCGAGGAGATCACCGGCGGCACCGACTACATCATGCTCGGCAAGCAGCGGGTGGCCAGCCGCGCGTACGTGGCGCGGTTCAACTTCAAGGGGCCGGACCAGCAGAAGATCGTCGGCAGTTGCTCCGGCGGCGAGCGGAACCGCATCCAGTTGGCGAAGCTGCTCCGCGGCGGCGGCAACCTGCTGCTGCTCGACGAGCCGACCAACGACCTGGACGTGGACACCCTGCGGGCGCTGGAGAACGCGCTGGAGAACTTCGGCGGGTGCGCGGTGGTCATCAGCCACGACCGCTGGTTCCTGGACCGCCTGGCGACGCACATCCTGGCCTTCGAGGGCGACGGGCAGGTGGTGTGGTGCGAGGGCAACTTCCAGGTGTACGAGGAGCAGCGGAAGGCCCGCCTGGGCGACGCCGCCGACCGGCCGAGCAAGATGAAGTACCGGAAGCTGACGACGTGACCGGCGTCTGATTCGCAATGAGGAGGGTGCGGCGATGGCACTGGCCGAATTTTGGGAAAGCGTGCGGGTGCGGAACCCCCTGTTCCGCGAAGGGGTTCCGCCGCCGGACGTGCCGCGCACCACGGCCGAGGAGTTGGACGCGGAACTCGCGAAGCGTCAGACGTGGCGGACGCTCGGCGCACTGAAGGGGTTTGACGAAGCAGACTTCGACTTCCTCGCACCGGCCGAGAGCGTCCGGCTGACCGGGATCGTCGCGGCGTTCAACGCCACCGCCAAGGAGTTGCGCTCTCAGCATTTCCGTGACCCGCCGGACAACGCATCCTTTGCCGAAGCCGGCGACCGCGCGCGACCGCTCCTCCGAGACATCATCCTTCAATTGGGACAAGACCGCTATCGGACGCCCGACGCGCTGCGGTTCGGCAAGTTGGTGGAACGCGAACTCGCGGTCTCATTGCCTGGCCGGAACTTGGACTTGCGCTTCATGGTTGGTATCGATTGGTCCGGGGACCGTTCGCTGTGGGCTTGGGTGATGTTGCCGTTGAACATCGACACGGACGACGGGGAGCGCGATTTCGTGCATGCGTTGAGCGTGCTTCGACAACCAGTTTCGGACGCATGCCGGTCGGCCGTCCCCGAGTTGTTCGCCTATGTGTCGTTCCGAACGACGGAAACGCCAAACGAAGCCGATGAGGTGCTTGAGGATCAGCCCGCCGGGAGCGCGGCATGAGCCTCGAACACGACCTTCTCCGGCACGCGCGGGAACTGGCCGAACGGGCCCCGAAACGCCCCAAGCAAGCCAACATTCGCCGCGCGATTTCGGCGGCGTACTATGCCGTCTTCCACTTGCTCACCCGTGCCGCCGCGCGAGCATTCGCCGACGGGAATGACTCCCTCATCCCTCGCCTGGCACGGACGTTCAACCATGGCGACATGGCGGAAGCGTCGAAGTTGTTCGCGAAGGAGGAGTTGCCACAACAACTCAGGAGCGACCCTACCACTGACACGGTTCCACCCTAAGTGGCTGCCGTCGCGAAGGCGTTCTCAGAACTACAACAAAACCGCCACACGGCGGATTACGACAGCGGAGTCACCTACAAGCGCGAACAAGCCGTGGACGCCGTCAAGATGGCCGAAGAGGTGTTCCAGAAATGGGAACGCGTTGCGTCCTCTTCCGCCGCAAGATGGTATCTGCTGTGCTTCGCGCTCTGGAAGACTTGGAACAAACCGCCCCGCTGACGCCAAGGATTCCCGCGCTCGACCTCCTCGACACCACCAAGACCTGTGCCCGAGGCCGCATGCCCGTCACCGCCGTGCGGGGGGTGTCCCTGACCGTCGCCATCATGGCGCCGAGCTGGTCGGGCAAGTTCACCCCCTGCACCTGACGGGCGCGCTCGACGCCCCCAACTCCGGCCTCGTCGCCTCGGAGGTCCACTCCGCCCGTCACCTGTTCGGCGATCTCGTCGGACCAACCCGTCCGCAAGTCCCGCAGCGAGTGCCAGCCCTGGATCGGGCCGCCGCCGGTCGGTGTGACGTGCCGGCGTGAAGCCGAACGCCGCGACGATCCGGGTCGGGGTGTTGCCCCGAGGTCGTGCGGCCGGACCGAGAAGGCCGTAATGCGACGGCGTTCGACAAGGCGTATTCGCGGAAGGTGACGGCGACGGGGCGAACACGGTCGCCAAGCCGATCGAGCCGAAAAGCCCGCAGCTGTAATCGTGCCGCGACCGCGAGGGAGCGGCATCTTTCCAACTCGGATGCCACTCCCCCGCGGTCGCGGCTCGCACGATCAATCTCCGATGGGCGAGTCCCACTCGCGGATTTGCCGGCGGAACTCGTCGAAGTCGAGTCGGCCCGTGGGCGGCAGCGGGTACTCGTCGGCCCCGTGCGTCGGCGACTCGTCCTCGTCGTCCTCGTCCGGGTCGGTCATCTTCACCTTGCGGAGTTCGTCCTCCAGCCGGCGGACCCACGCGGGCACGTCGAGGCCGACGCCGATGGGCACCTCGGCGAGCGGCTGGAGCGCGGACAGCAGGCCGGCGAAGGACGGGTTGTCCTCCGGCTGGCCGTCGCGGGCCGCCAGCGCCGCTCGGGCCACCCGCGCGGCCGCCTGATCCACCCGCAGCGGTTGCACGAACCGCTCTTCCAGCCGGTCGCGGACGGTGCGGAGGCGGATGCCGTGTTCGGCCTCCTTGTGGCCCAACTCGGCGAGCAGCTCGTCGGCCACCCGCTGCGTCTTGGCCATGACGAACTCCCGCCACTTCGCCGCGAGGCGGTCGTACCCGCGGCGGCACAGGACTTCGTGCACCAGCCCGAGCGGGCGGAGCAGCCACGCCGAGCGGTCGTACCCGACCTTCAGCCGCAGGAAGTCGAGCAGGATGTACAGGTTCTCGCCGTAGTCGGACTGCGTCGTCGTCGTGTTGTAGTCGCGGTACTCGTCGTAGTGTTCCATCAGCGCGGACAGGCCGACCTCGAACAGCCGCGCGGCCTTGGACCGATCCAGGTCGTGGTTCGCCCAGTCCTCGACCAGCTTCGTCCGCCCCTCGTCGTCGCCCTGCGACGCCTCGCGGTCGAGCCACTCGGCGGCCCCCTGGCCCAGCACGCCGCGGACGTTCGACAGCGTCAGGAACCGGACGGTGAACAGGTCGCCGCCGTAGTCCTTGACGAACGTCCGCATGTCGTCCCAGGCCGAGTCCTCGCGGACGGCCTCGAGCGCCGACAGCCGGAGGGTGTGACTGTGATCGACCCACAATCGCTGGTACGACTCGGCGATCTGCCGCAGGGCCGACGCCAGCGGGCCGTCCTCGGCGGCGTCGTCGCCCCAGTCCTTGCCGGCCGTCAGCAGGGCGTCCACGGTGGCCGTGACGGCGGTGCGGAACAGCACGTCGAACGAACTCACCCGCCGGCCGTCGGGCATCTGGTTCCGCTCCATGCCGCGCGCCAGTTGGGCCATCTGGTACGTCTCGCGGAGCAGCCCCAGCCGGGGCAGCCGGGCGAGCAGCGATTCCACCATCTGCTGCGCCGTCTGGGCGCGGACGGCGGGGGCGGGCGGGCCGCCGTCGGCCGGCGGCGACACCAGCAGCGGCTCGTGGCGGAACACGCGGATGAACGTGGGCAGCACCTGCCGGACGGCGTTCGCGTCGCCGCGCAGGACGGCGCGTTCCAGTCGGGCGGCGACGGCTTCCCACCCCGGCAGGTGATCCGTCGGGCCGGTGTTCGGGTCGGTCAACTCGACGATGCGGGACAGCACGGCGTTCAGCGCGCGGGCGGCGGCGGCGGTCTCCACGGCCGTCTGCACCGTCGCCTCCAGGAGCTGCCCCTTCACCCCCCGGCGGCGGTCGTACTCGCTGATCCCCTCGACGCCGGCCACCGGCTCCGGAATGGCGAAGGCGTGCAGCGTCTGCGCCAGCCGGTGCAGCTTGCTGAAGTTCTCGCGGGCCTGCTTCAGCCAGCCGGACACCACCTCGGCGGCAGTGCGGTCGTTGGCCGCCGGGAACAGGTCCGGGCGGGCGGCCAGCCGCCACAGGCGGGCGACGGCGGCCAGGAACCGCAGCCGCGTGTTGGTCGGCTCGGCGTCGGCGTCCAGGCTGAAGTCGCTGAGGTCCGGCGCGGTGCCGGGCGGCTCGGCGTCGGCGACCGACCCGTCGAACCCGTCGTCGGTGGAGTCCTTGTACGTCATCCCCTCGTAGGCCGAGGAGAACTCGCCGCTGTCGTCGTCGTCATCCTCGTCGTCGTCATCCTCGTCGTCGTCTCCGGCCTCCCGTGGCACCTTGCCGCCGATGAGTTCCGGCACCTGCCAGCGGTCCTCGGCGTTCGACTCCAGGAGCTCGAAGAAGCGGCGGGCCAGGGCGGCGCGGTCGGCGACCGGCACCGTGTCGGCGTTGGTCAGCCCGCGCAGCCAGCGGAACGTCAGGCGGAAGAAGGACGCCGACGGGTCTTGCAGCGGGACCGAATCGGACTCGCCGAGCCACGTCACCAGCAGCGCCATCGCCGCTTTGTAGTCGCCCTGCTCGACCAGCGCCTCGATCACCTGGGCGAAGGCGGACGGCGTCTTGAACCCGTCCAGGTGGTTCCGCCAGAAGGACGGGTCGGACGCGCCGCCGCTGGCCCACAGCTTCAGCGCGTTGGCGACGTGGTCGGCGGCCTCGGCCCGCTCCCCGCCGTGCACCTTCGGCATCTCGGCGACGGTCGGGGTGGCGAACTGGTCCCACCACGCCGACAGGTCTTGCATCTCGACCCGCAACTCGGCGAGCAGCCGGCGGTCGTTGGCGGCGGACGCGGCGGCGAGGGTGATGGCGTAGGTGTCGAACTGCCGGCCGACGGTGAGGATCAGCTCCTCGGCGCGGGGGTCGCGGACGGTGTCGCCCCGGTCGGCGAACGTCGGGAACAGCGCCTGGAAGCCGAGGATGTTCCACGGGTCGATGAGCGCGCCGCACTCGATGCCCCGGCGGAGCAGGCTTTCCGCTTCGGACAGCAGGATCGGCACCTCGCCCGGCTTGCCGGCGCGGACGGCGTGCTGGGCGGCGGTTTGCCGCAGACGGATTTCGGCGGTCAGCCGGGCGGCCGGCGCGGGGATGACGGCGGCGCGGGCGCGGGCGGCGGCCGGGTAGCCCATCGCGGCGAACAGCACGGCCAGCCGGCGTTCCTGGAGGTGCAGCGCCCGTTCGGCGGCGATGGCCTGGTTGAGCGACTGCCGCACCCCGCCGAACGGCTGCTTCAGCTTCTGCGCTTCGGCCTTCAGTTGTTTGCCGAACGGCGTGTCGAGCGTTTCCAGCAACTGCTCGTAGAACTTGTCGCGGAACCGCGCGATCTTCTGCACCAGTTTCGTGAGCGTGACGGTGCTGTCGTAGTGCGTCGGGCCGGTGCCGCAGATGCCCGCGCCCATCAGGATGGTGCCGGCCAGCACCGCCGCCGCCTCGAACAGCCGCTCCGGGATCGGCGGCATGCCGGGGGTGATCTTCTTGCCGGTCGCGCCGACCAGCGACCAGCGGACCAGCGCGTCCAGCGTCCCCTGCCGCACCACGAACCGGCGGTAGTAGCCGTGGCCGTCGATGCGGTGCGGATCCCACTCGCCGAACAGCACGTTGGGCCGCTTGTTCACCGGGTGGAAGTGGTCGGTGGCGCGGGGATCGACGGAAATCTCGTCCAGTCGATCCGGGTCCAGGCAGGCTTCGTCCAGCAGGTCGCCGTCGGTCTTGGTCAGCAGCTCCAGGCCGGCCTTCACGATGTCCGAGTAGAAGCCGGGACTGACGCCGACGCCGCGGAAGTAGAGCGGGATCGAGCAGACCTTTTCGTGCGGGTAGAAGTCGGTCTGCGGGCGCGTCTCCAGCAGCGCGATGGGGCGGTAGCCGACGAAGTCGTTCAGCGTCAGCAGGCTCCGGCCGACGAGTTGCCCGGCCGGGGTGCCGGCGGCGCGCTCGGCCAGCGCGGCCTCGCACGCGCGGGCCAGGAAGAACGGCGTGAACAGGGCGAAATCGGTCTGGTGCGCGAGCAGGTCGGTGTGGTGGGCGCGGTACGCCGGCGGCACTTCCCGGAACGCCGCGTCGATCACCGCCTCGGCCTGGGCGGTGTCCCGGAACGCGGCCGATCCGGCGGCGCGCAGGTCGGCGCAGGCCGCCAGCAGCCAGTCGCCGACGGTGGCCCACGGCGTGGCGTCCCCCTGCCCGTAAAGCAGGGCGAACGCCTCCGCCAGCAGGCCGCGGAACTTGGGGTCCGCCCGGCCGTCGGAGAAGTTCAGGTAGCCGACCGGTTTCGACGGATCGAACCGGCGCGTCAGTTCGGGAAGCAGTGGGTTCATCCGTCGGTTGCCCCGCCGTGGCGTCGGAAGTCGCACCCGTCATCATAAAACAAACGGACGGTTCCATCCAGGGATGTCAGCCCCACCATGATACCACGATTGGCCGTCCTGTTGTCCGGATCGGGCAGCACGCTGCAAAACCTGATCGACCGGATCGCCGACGGCCGGCTGTCCGCGAGTATCGTAGGCGTCGTGTCCAGCCGCGCCGACGCCTACGGGGTGGAACGCGCGCGGCGGGCCGGAATTCCGCTGGCGGTGGTGCCGAAAATCCGAGCCGGAAGCGTGAGCGACGGGATGAGCAAGACCGTCGCTCACGCTTCCGGCTCGGACCCGGTCTTCTCGCAGCTCCGCCTCTGGCAGCCCGACTTCGTCGTCCTGGCCGGGTGGCTGCATCTGCTGCGGATTCCCGACGACTTCACCCACCGCGTGGTGAACGTGCATCCGTCGCTGCTGCCGGCGTTCGGCGGCCGGGGGATGTACGGCCGGCACGTCCACGAGGCGGTGCTGGCCTCCGGCGCGCGGGTCAGCGGCTGCACCGTTCATTTCGCCGACGACACCTACGACACCGGGCCGATCCTCCACCAGGCGGTGGTGCCGGTGCTGGACGCCGACACGCCGGACACGTTGGCCGAGCGGGTGCAGGCGGCGGAACGCGAGGCGTACCCGGACGCGCTGGCGAAGCTGGCCGCCGGCGGCTGGACCGTGACCGGCCGCCGGGTGGTATGGGGGTGACGGCGGGCAGACAATTCGCGCCACCCGCCGCCCGGTTCCGGCCGGCACGGACTTTTCCCTTCCCGCGCTGAAGGCGTTTCCGTTTCGGAATGGGTTCGGTGGCAATTCCGCTCCGGTGCCCTTCGAGAGTACCCACGGCGGCCGCATCTCGGCGGTCGCCCCGTGGCCCCACCCTCGCTCGACTGGATCGCGCTCCCATGCTCACCCGCCTGACCCGCTGGCTCGGCCAGCCGTCCGCCACCGGCCGCATCCCTTCCCGCCTCCGCCTCGAACACCTCGAAGCCCGCGACGTGCCGGCCCTCTTCACCGTCACCAGTCTGCTGGACAGTGGGTCGGGTACCCTCCGCGACGCCGTCGCTCAGGCGAACAACGAGGGGGTGAACGCCGGCGCGGACACCATCCGGTTCGACGCGGCGATCTTCGGCAACACGATCAGCCTGAGTAGCGTCGGCGACACCAGCTTCGGCCCGTCCGCCCTGGCGGTCACCAGCGACATCACCATCGACGGCCTGACCGGGTACACCAGCGGCAGCGGCGTCACCCTCGCCCGCGACGTTGCGGTGAGCAACTTGCGGCTGTTCGCGGTGAGCAGCGCCGGCACCCTGACCCTGCAAGGACTGACGCTGAGCGGCGGACGGGCGTTCGGCGGCGACGGGGGATCCGGTAACGCCGCCGGCGGTGGCGGTGCGGGCATGGGCGGGGCGATCTTCAGCCAGGGCACGCTCTCGATCATCCAGAGCCTCCTCGCGAACAACACCGCGACCGGCGGGAACGGGGGGAACGGGACGGGAACCGGCATCTCCACGGGAGGAAGCGGCGGTGGAACGAACGGCGGTGCCGCCGGTACCCCGAACGCGGCGAGCGGCGGGTTCGGCGGCGGCGGCGGCGGCGGCGGTTCCTTCGGCGGGACCGGCGGCAACGGCGGGTTCGGCGGCGGCGGCGGCGGACGGGCGGATCAACAGGCCGGCAACGGCGGCTCTGGCGGCGGCGGGTTCGGCGGCGGCGGCTCGGGCAGCGACTGGGCCATGTCCGGCGGCGGCGGGGCCGGGTTCGGCGGGGCGGTGTTCAACCACGGCGGCACCGTGACCGTCACCAACAGCACGCTCGCCGGCAACGGCGCGACGGGCGGCGTGGGTGGGTTGGCGAACGGGCAGCCGGCCGCGCCGAGCGGCTACGGCTACGGCGGCGGCATCTTCAACCTGAACGGCACGCTGACGGTGACGAACAGCACCATCGCCAGCAACACCGGCGACGGGGTGTTCGTGCTGGCCCAAGACAGTTCGGGCGGGGTGGGCAATGCCAACCCGGCCACCGCCACCTTCGTCAACAGCATCCTGTTCGGCAGCACCACCGGGTACGACTTGGACCTGGAGACGAACCCCAGCTCCGGCGGGGCGACCGCGACGGCCAGTAGCCCGAACGTCGTCGGCACCACGTACATCTACAACAGCAGCTACAACAACTCCGGCGTCATCACCACTGACCCGCTGCTGGCTGCGCTGGCGGACAACGGCGGGCCGACGCACACGATGGCGATCACCGCCGGCAGTTCGGCGCTCGACGCCGGCAGCAACGCCGCCGCGACCGGCCTGGCCACCGACCAGCGGGGCCTCGGCCGCATCGACGGCAGCACGGCCGACATCGGCGCGTTCGAGCTGAACGTCGCCCCGACGGTCACGACGGTGACCCCGCCGGCGAACGGCACCTACACCGCCGGCCAAAACCTCGACTTCACCCTCACGTTCGATGAAGCGGTGACGGTCACCGGCACGCCTCGGCTGTCGCTGACCGTCGGCTCCGCCACCGTCACCGCCACCTACCTGTCCGGCAGCGGGACGACCGCGCTGACGTTCCGGTACGTCGTCCAGGCCGGCGACGCGGACGCCGACGGCATCGCCGTCGCCTCGCCGGTCGGCTTGAACGGCGGCACCCTCCGCGACGCGGCCGGCAACGATGCCGTCCTCACCTTCGCCTCGCCGAACACGACAAGCGTCCTGGTCGATGCCGTCGCGCCGGCCGCCACCGCCACCACCCGCGCCGACGCCAACCCGACGGCGGCCGGCAGCGTCACCTTCACCGTCGTGTTCGGCGAACCGGTCACCGGGGTGGACGCGAGCGACTTCTCCCTGGCGACCACCGGCGACCTGAGTGGGGCGAGCGTGACCGGCGTGACCGGCTCCGGCACCACCTACACGGTGACCGTAGCCACCGGCACCGGCACCGGCAGCGGCACCCTGCGCCTGAACTTGAACGCGAGCGGCACGGGGATCGCCGACGCCGCCGGCAACGCGCTCGCCGCCGGCTTCACCGCTGGCGAAAGCTACACCCTCGACCGCCCCGTCCCGGCTCCGGTGCCGCCGGTCGCGGTGTCGCCGACGCCGGTCACCTCGCCGGTGGTGTCGGTGCCGACCACGTTCGCGGTGTCCGCGCCGGCCGCCACGGCGGGCGGCACGCAGATCAAGGTGTTCGACCCGGCCACCGGCCAGAACACTCGCACGCTGGTGCCGTTCGCCGGGTTCAACGGGGCGGTGAACGTGACCCTGGCGGACGTGACCGGCGACGGGGTGGCGGACATCATCGTCGGGGCCGGGGCCGGCGGCGGCCCGCACGTCAAGGTGTTCGACGGCGCGACCGGCACCATGATCGCCAGCTTCTTCGCCTTCGGCAACGGGTTCACCGGCGGGGTGGACGTGGCCGCCGGCGACGTGACCGGGGACGGGGTGGCGGACATCATCGTCGCGGCCGGAGCCGGCGGCGGCCCGCACGTCAAGGTGTTCGACGGCCGCACGTTCGCCGAGGTGCGGAGCTTCTTCGCCTTCGACCGCAACTTCACCGGCGGGGTGCGGGTGGCGGCCGGCGACGTGGACGGCGACGGCAAGGCCGACATCGTCACCGCCGCCGGGCCGGGCGGCGGGCCGCAGGTGAAGGTGTTCCGCGGGACCGACCTGTCGGTCGCGTTCGACTTCCTCGCCTACAGCCCGACCTTCGCCGGCGGGGTGACGGTGGCCGTCGGCGACGTGAACGGGGACGGGTACGCCGACATCATCACCGGGGCCGGGCCGGGCGGCGGCCCGAACGTGAAAGTGTTCGACGGCAAGACGGGCAGCCTGCGGGGGTCGCTGATGGCGTTCCGGCAGGACTTCGCCGGCGGGGTGAGCGTGGCCGCCACCGACGCCGACGGGGACGGCAAGGCGGACATCGCCGTCGGGGCCGGGCCGGGCGGCGGCCCGCACGTCGTGATCTTCGACGGCGAGACGTTCGCCCAACTGTCCAGCACCTACGCCTTCGACAAGGTTCTCGGCGGCGGCGTTTACGTCGGGTGATCTCGCGGCGGACGCGATCGACCAGGCTGAAAAGTTCTCGCGGCACCGGCTCGGAAGCCGGTGCCGCTCGTCATTTCCCCCACCGCCAGGCCGGCCTACTCCGGCCGTCCGCATGGCATATCCGCTTCCCCCAGCTTGCGCGGACCTCCCCATTCGCAAAATCCCTTTTGAGTGAGCGTCAGTTGTGTTGGTAGGTTTCAGGCGGTTCACCGCCAGCTTGCACGCCGCCTCCACCGGCCCCGATCCGATCGCCCATCCCTTGGCCCGGTGCGGCGGATAAATCCATCCGGCCGGGTAGAATCCCCGCTCCGCTTTCCCCGGACATCTGCCATGCGCGTTCTTTTGCCGGTCTTCCTGCTCCCTCTGCCGTTGTTCGCGCAAGAGAAGCCGGACCTCGGCAAGTTGCTGACGGTGCGGAAGGGCACGCTGCCGATCATCGTCTCCGCGCCGCACGGCGGGCGGCTGGCGATCCCCGGCGCGGAGGAACGGACGGGCACCGGCATCGAGAAGTTCGTCACCGTCAACGACACCAACACGGACCAGCTCGCCGAGAAGGTGGCGGCGGCGATCGAGAAGGAACTCGGCGGCGAGCCGTACGTGGTCGTCGCGCACTTCCAGCGGAAGTTCGTCGATGCCAACCGTCCGCCAGAGGGCGGGTACGAGTCGGACCTTACGAAGCCGGTGTACGTTGCGTACCACAAGGCGCTGAAGGAGGCGTGCGACGACATCCAGAAGCAGTGGGGCCGCGGGTTGGTGCTGGATTTGCACGGGCAGGCGGCGAAGGCGGACACCATCTTCCGTGGCACGAACGACCTAAAAACGGTCGCCCGGCTGACGGACCGGTTCGGCAGGAAGGCGGTGACGGGACCGGACAGCGTGCTGGGCGTGCTGGCGAAGAAGGGGTACACGGTGTTCCCGGCGAACGGCGCGGACGAGAAGGAGGACAAGCGGTTCAACGGCGGGTACATCGCGAAGACCTACGGCGGCAGCTCCGGCACCGGCCTGGACTCGCTGCAACTGGAACTCGGCGGCGACCACCGGTCGCGGAAGAACCTGGACGCCTTTGCCGCCGCCCTCGCCCTCGGGGGTGAAGGCGTTCACGAAGGCGTACCTGCCGGAGAAGACGAAGGACGAGAAGTGACCGCGTCGCGGCGGGGCAGCGCGAGCGCCAGCAGGAACAGCACGATCCCGCAGTAGGTGACGATGCCGGTGCCGAGCAGGTTTTCCGCCGGCGTGAGCGGGATCAGGTAAGTGTGTTGCGCCGTCATGACCGCGCGATGCGACTTCGAGACGAACAGCGTGAGGTAGACGATTTCCGTCGTCAGCATGCCGGCAGCCGCCGCCCAGCCGAGAAACCGCCGCCAGCCGGTCAGTCGGGCGGCGAGAATCGCCAGCGGAACGACGTGCAGGACGTAGTAGTGCTGCCAGGCGATGGGCGACACGAGCGGCAGGGCCGCGACCGCCGCCGCCCAGCCGAGGTCCGGGTCGCCGAGGCGGCGCGAGCGCCGCGCGGCCCCAACCACCCCGACCGCGATCGCGACGGCGCAGACCCCGTACCCGAGTTGCGCCAACCGGAGACTGCGAAACGCCTCCGGCCCGGCTTGCTGGGGAGGCGGATCGAGGGCCCGGAGCCAGAGGCCGTTGAGGGACTCGTTCGGGAACGTGTACGCCCACGCCCGCAAACTCGGCAGCACGTCCCGGACGTAGTCCTCGAACGCGCCGACGCCGAACACGGCCGCCGCCACGCCGTTTACCGCTACCGCCGTCACCGTCCCGGCGATCAACCCTCGCCACCGGCCGCTGAACAGGAAGTAGGCGAACGCGAACGCCGGGAACAGTTTCACCCCGGCCGCCAGCCCGACGAACACCCCGGCCGCCGTCGGGTGCCCCCGCCGGTCGCACACCCAGCCGGCCGTGAGCAGCAAGACGAGGACGAAGTTGAGCTGCCCATAGGCGATCGTGCTTCGGATCGGCTCAGCCCAGACCAGGACCGCCGCCAGCGGGAGGAGGTGCCAGACGCGGAACGGCGCGCACAGTTCCCGCATCGCCAGGGCGACGGCCAAGAGCAGCAGCGGGGTGGTGGCCAGGTTCCAGGCGAAGTGCGCGTCGCGGTAGCTCAGCCCGGCGAACGGCAGGGCGAGCAGCACCGACCCCGGCGGGTGGGCGTTGTATTGCAGGTACGGGGCCGGAAAGGTCGGCATGTGCCGCGGGCCGGACACGGACTGCGACTCGTAGATCGGGTGGCCGGTGACGTGGTTGCGAACCGACAGCCACTCCTGGATGAAGTCGGCGGTCTTGTCGGCCGGCGGGCGGAACACCCGCAGGTAGACGGGGACGAAGAAGTCCAGCCCGGCGAGCAGCACGAGGCCGGACAGGGCGAGCGTGGCCAGCCGCTGCCACGGCAGCGGGGTGGCGGGCGGTGGAGGGATGGCGGGGGCAGGTGTCATGATGCCGCTCGAATACGGACGGGGTGCGCGACCGTCCACGCGGTTCCGGTCTATTCAGCCCGCCGCCGCGCGCCTAAAATGCGGTGCGTCCCCTTTCGCCCATCCCATTGCCGCCGAGCGCCGCCCCGCCATGCCGACGACGCCGACGAAAAACATCCGCAACTTCTGCATCATCGCCCACATCGACCACGGGAAGAGTACCCTCGCGGACCAGTTCCTGCTGAAGACCGGCGCGGTGTCCGAACGGGACATCAAGGCGCAGACGCTGGACAGCATGGACCTGGAGCGGTCGCGGGGCATCACCATCCGCATGCACCCGGTGACGCTGTACCACGAACTGGGCGGCGTGCGGTACGAGCTGAACCTGATCGACACCCCCGGCCACGTGGACTTCAACTACGAAGTCAGCCGCAGCCTGGCCGCGTGCGAGGGGGCCATCCTGCTGGCCGACGCCTTCCAGGGGGTGCAGGCGCAGACGGTGGCGAACGCCTTCCTGGCCATCGAGGCCGGCCTGAAGATCATCCCCACACTGAACAAGATCGACCTGCCGCACGCCCGCCCGGAGTTCGTCATCGCCGAGATGGAAACGGCCGTGATGATCGAGGGGACGGAGGTGCTGGCCGTGTCCGGCAAGACCGGGCAGGGGATCGACGAGCTGATCCAGGCCGTCATCGACCGCGTGCCCGCCCCCAGCGGCGACCCGGCCGCGCCGCTGAAGGCGCTGATCTACAACAGCCACTTCGACGTGTACAAGGGCGTGGTCGTGTACGTCCGCATGATCGACGGCGAGATGAAGCCGGGGATGCGGGTCAAGTTCATGCGGAACGGCCGCGAGTACGTCGTCATCGAGATGGGCCAGTTCCGCCCGGCGGCCACCAAGTGCGATGCCCTCGCCGCCGGGCAGGTCGGCTACTTCACGGCCAACATCAAGGGGCTGGAGGACGTGAAGATCGGCGACACGGTGACGGACGCCCACAACCCCACCGCCGAGGCCATGACGGGGTACAAGGAGCCGAAGCCGATGGTCTACTCGGGCCTGTACCCGGTGAACAACAACGAGTTCGAGGACCTGCGCGAGGCGCTGGGCAAGCTGAAGCTGAACGACAGCTCGTTCAGCTTCGTGCCGGAGGTGTCGGACGGCCTCGGCTTCGGCTTCCGCTGCGGCTTCCTGGGCATGCTGCACCGCGAGATCATCCAGCAGCGGCTGGAGCAGGACAGCGACCTGAACCTGGTGCAGACCGCGCCGAACGTGACCTACGAGATCGAGAAGCAGGACGGCACGGTCATCACCGTCCACGGCCCGCAGGACGTGCCCGAAGGGGGCGGCATCAAGGAGTTCCGCGAGCCGATCTGCCGCATCAGCTTCCTGGTGCCCTCGACCAACATCGGCGACCTGATGGGCCTGTGTATGGAGCGGCGGGCGGTGTTCCTGCGGACCGAGTACTTGAGCCAGTCGCGGGTCATGCTGGTGTTCGAGATGCCGCTCGCGGAGGTCATCTACGACCTGTACGACAAGCTGAAGTCGGTGTCGCACGGGTACGGCACGATGGACTACGAGGTGATCGGCTACCGCGACGCCGACCTGGTGAAGCTGGACATCCTCGTCCACGGCCAGAAGGTGGACGCGCTGAGCATCGTCGTCCACCGGGCGAACGCCGAGCGGCGGGGCCGGCGGGTGCTGGCGAAGCTGCGGGAGGAGATCGACCGCCACCTGTTCGAGGTGGCGCTGCAGGCGGCCATCGGCGGCAAGATCATCGCCCGCGAGACCATCGCCGCCATGAAGAAGAACGTGACCGCCAAGTGCTACGGCGGGGACATCTCGCGGAAGAAGAAGCTGTGGTCGAAGCAGGCCGAGGGGAAGAAGCGGATGAAGTCGATCGGCATGGTGGACGTGCCGCAGGAGGCGTTCCTGGCGGTGCTGGAGGACGACTGAGCGCGATCACCCGAACTGGAGCGACCGATGATCCTCGCACCCATTCCGCCGGCGGCCCCGCCGCGCCCGCCGGCCGCGCCATTCGTCGTCCCGCCCGGCGGCGTGCCGCCGCTCGACGTGTACGACGCGAACGAGTACAGACGGAAGGTAAGCCGGTACGAGTCCGAACACCTGCTGGAACTCGCCGGTATGAATGTCGCCTGGGCGTTCGACGGGTCGTTCCTCCACGCCGCCGCGACGGCCGCGGAACTGTTCGCCGCGCTCGGGAACGCCGGCATCGGGCGGGACTGTTACGTCACGGGGTATGTCGATCCGTTACCGGTCGTCGTCGTGCCGGCGAGCGCGCTGCGGAGCCGCGCGTCATGCTCTTCGACATCCGGCCTGTCCCGATCAGCCCCGAGATCGCTGGCACCCACGGTGTGACCACCCGGTTCCGTCACCTCGTGAGCTTGGGTGTGAGGGCCGGTGGCGTTCGCTTGTTCGGAGACGCGCTCGTCGATACTGGGATCGCGCGGCATCGACATCGTGACGGTGACACTCCGGAGGCTCGCCGTGTCCGCACTTCGCAAACCCAAACTGACGGCCCAGGAGTACCTCGCCATCGAGAACGCGGCCGCGTTCAAGAGCGAGTTCTTCGACGGCGAGATGTTCGCCATGGCCGGGGCCAGCCCGCCGCACAACATCATCGCCATGAACCTGGGCAGCGAGTTGCACGCCCGACTCAAGGGGAGCGAGTGCCGGCCGGTCGGCTCCGACCAGAAGCTCAAAGTCGAGCGCACCGGCCTGCACACTTACCCCGACCTGATGGTCATCTGCGGCGAGTGGGAGTTCGCCGCGGACGACGCGAACACGGTGCTGAACCCGGTCGCCATCGTGGAAGTGCTGTCGCCGTCCACCGAGAAGTACGACCGGGGGGCGAAGTTCCGCAACTACCAGCAAATCCCGTCGTTGAAGGAGTACGTTCTCGTCGCGCAGGACGAGGCGGTGTGCGAGCGGTTCGTGCGGCTGGCCGACGGGTCGTGGGCGCTGGTGTCGTTCGTCGGCCTCGCCGACACGCTCGCCTTCACGTCGGTGCCGGTGCGCGTCCCGCTGGCCGACGTGTACACTGGCGTCGTCTTCCCCGCGCCGCCGTCGCCGTGACGCCCGCCACTCCGGAGTTGCCCATGCCGTCCGCCCCCCGGTACGTCCCGTTCGTGGCCGTGTTCGTGCCGTTCGCGCTGCTGCTGACGGCCGGGAATATCTACGCCGAGATGTCGGCGAACTTGGCACTTGGTCGGGTGATGGCGAGTATCCTGCTGTCCGCCGCGTTCGCGCTGCCGGCCGTGGTGCTGTTCTTCCGCTACGACCTGACCGCCCACCCACTCGCCTTCCGCTACTGGCAACTGCTCTGGACGTTCGCCTTCGCCGCCACCGCCCTGCACTACTATTTCACCGTCGGCGTCTGGTTCGAGTGGGACTTCGCCCAAATCTGGCGGCGGTATACTGGTCCCGTGACGGTCACGAACTATGTGCTGCTGGGGTTGTGGGGCGTGGACGTGCTGTTTGGCCTGGGCGGGGCGACGGCGGGCGGGCGACCGATCCGCATCCTCCGGTGGGTGACGCACACCCTGTTCGTCGTCGCGTTCGTGACGGCGGGGGTGGTGTTCACGTCGGACGCCCGCTCGTGGCTGTCCTACGGCTTCGGCGTCGCGCTCGTCGCGGCGGCCCTCGGCGCGCTGGCGCTGCGGTGGGGACGGTAAGCCTACGGGGAGATTCGCCGCCCCTACTTTCTCGCCAGACTGCCCGACCGGCACGACCGTTCGCCTTTCCCCGGTTGCCGCTCACAAGTGTCGCCAACTTGAATTGATCCGCGCGCAAGTCGGCGTACCCTTCCAGCGTTCCCTGGCAGAATCGGCACATTCACTGCCGCCCCCGGAGACGACACCCATGACGAAGCGCGCCCTGTTCGCCCTGTTCGCCGCCACCCTGCTACTCGCCGGCCTGGGCTGCCGGCACCGCGAATGCCGCTCCGACCGTTACCCGGTCGAGTACGACCGGTGAGCGGGTGTTCCGGTCGTGGATGGGCCACGTCGCGATCAGTTGCCCGTCCGCCGCGAGCTGCCACGTTCACTCGCCGAGGAGGAGCCGCCGGGCGAGGCCGGCGGCGACCGGGTAGACCCGCTCCCGCGGCAGGTGCCGCTTCGCCTGGTCCGTCTTCCCGGACTGCATCAGGTCGTACATCTTTCGGACGCGCGGCGTGGCGTCTTCGATCCGCTCCACCCACTCGTCCACGTATTCGCGGATGACGTGCCGGCTCAGCCCGACCTGAATGCTGCCGTGAGGCAGCCCCGCACCCCGCAACGACCGTTCGGGATCCCATTGCAAATGCACCGCCGCCGCCGCGAACTGCTCGGCCCACTCCTCGGGTGTGGCGAAGACGCCGGGGACGAAGGTCGTGTGGACCGCCAAGGACGGCGCCTTCTCCCAGCCGGAGCGTTTGAGGCGAACCGCCAGCACCCGCTCCTGCCCGCTCTTCAATCCCCAGTTGCTGCGGTGCATCAGCCACAGGAAGGACGGTTTGATCCACGTCATCCGGCGGAACGAGAACGGGGGTACGAACCGACCGGCCTCCAGCGCCGCGTCCGCGATGGCGGGCGGGTACGCCTGATAGACGGTGATCGTGTCGCGGTCGAAGTCCGCACGGATCTCGCGTTCGGCTGCCATGTCCTCACCCCTCCGCGTTGGAATTGCGAGAGACGGACTTGAATTGAACTGTCGGGGTTCGGAGGAAAACCGCCTTCCGGCCGCGGCCACTTCGCCCGAATCGCACCCTTTTCGCCGACGCCACCCATCCGCGCCACCGGCCGCGATCCCGCAGCCGCGCGAACGGTTCCAGCTTCCGCCCCTTCCGGGCCGACACAGCTTACCGACGGTTGCAAGTCCCCGCCACCGGCGCATACTTCCGGCGAGCGCGGGCGGGCACGGATCGTCCCATCGCCGCGCACCACCACGGGAAGGACTCCCCACCCATCCGACGGATCGGACGCGGCCGAGACTGGCCGCGCACCCCCAGGATTCGGAGGTTCCCCATGCACCGTTTCTTGCTCCTCGCGGTCGTCGTCGGCAGCCAGCTGGCGGCCGGCTGTTACTGCTACCGCCCCTACCTGCCCCGTCTCCAGTCCGGCTTCGGTTGCCGCACCGGCAGTTGCGGCGGCTCGCTGCTCGGCGGCGGTCCCGGCGTCCTCGGCGGGCCGGGGGTGCGCGGCATCGTCGCCCCCTTGACGGCTGGCATTCCGGTCGCGGGGCCGGTCGGCACGCCCCTCGGCTACGCGGGCGGCGATGCGATCTCCCACGGCGGCGGGTACCCCGTGACGGGTGAGTACGCCGGGCCGGGTACGCCGGGTTGCACCGGCTGCGGGGCGGGCGGCGTCTCCGCCGGCTACCCCGGTGGCCCGTCCGGGATGCCGCTTTCGACAGTCCCGCACGGCTACCCCGGCGGGTCGGCCGGCGTTCCCTACTCGCCCCAGGGCTACCCCGGTCCCGGTTTCCCCGCCGGGTCGGCCCCGATGCCGATCATCATGCCGTCCGCCATGCCCGGCGGCGTGCCGCACGACTCGGCCCTGCTGAAGATGCCGACCATAATGCCGCCCGGCCCGCCGACCATCTCCAAGCGGCCCGAGGAACTCGCCCGCCAGCCGCTACCTGGCGGCAAGTGAGGCGTCCCGCTTCGCCTTCTCTTCCGCCGAACTGCCGCGCAGGTACAGCGGTTCGACGGCGAACCACTCCGGTCGGGCGAGCGGGGCCACCGTTCGCCCGACTCGGAGGAGTGTTTCCACCCGCGGATGACAATCCGCTGTCACCGTAACGGGGCGACCGTCCAGTCGGTCGCCGAACTGCTCCGCCCCCGGCCCCGCGACGCCCGCCTCCGGGTCGCGGGCGGTTTTCCAATCGGCGAACGGCACGATTTGCAATTCCCCCAGCGGCAGCCGCAACCCGTTCGCCAGCACTCCGCCGAACCGCTGTCGGTAGATCGTCCCCTGAAGTGCGTCGCCGATCACTTCGGCGAACGGCCACTCGGCCGGCGCTTGAGCCGCGAGCGTGTGGAACGTCGGCACTGCCACGAATGCACACCCGGTCGCCATGCCAAAGCCCTTCGCTGCCATCAACCCGACGCGCAGCCCGGTGTAACTGCCCGGCCCCAGGCCGACCATCACGCCGGCCAGTTGCTTCGCGGTGAACCCGCCCTCGGCCAGCAGCTCCGCGCACGTCGGGACGAGGTCGCGGTTGTGCCGCTTGGCCCCGTCCAGCACCCGCGCGGCGACGACGACCTCGCCGACCGCCACGCCGACGAGTCCGGTGCGGCCGGACGTTTCCAGAATCAGCCACGGGTCGGGCATGCAACGGACCTGCCAAGGCGGTGGGAGGGGCGGTAGAATCGCGTATCCGATCAGGATACCGATTTCCTCCCGCTTCGAGAGCGTCATGAGTACGGCGACGGTTCACATCGACGGGGCGTCGCGGGGCAACCCCGGCGCGGCGGCGTACGCGCTGGTCATCGAGCGCCCGGGACTGCCCGCTGTCGAGCAGGCCGAAGCCATCGGCAAGGCGACGAACAACGTCGCCGAGTATTCCGCGCTGGTGGCCGCGCTGGAGCGGGCGGCCGAACTCGGCGTCCGCACCCTCACCGTGTTCAGCGACAGCGAGCTGATGGTGAAGCAGATGAACGGCGAGTACCGGGTGAAGAACGCCGACCTGCAAGAGCTGTACAAGGAGGCGGTGGAGCTTCGGAAGCGGTTCGATTCGGTGGCGCTGAAGCACGTCCGCCGGGAGCAGAACAAGCGGGCCGACGAACTGTGCAACCTCGTCCTCGACGGCAAACTCTCGCCCGGCGGTGCGACCGCCGTCGCCGAGCCGAAGCCCCCGGCGGTGTCGCCGCTGAGCGCCGCCACGGTGCGGGAGGACGCCGTCGAGTGCCTCCGCGCCGCCGCGTCCGCGTGGGCGAGTAAAGGCCTGTCGGCCGTTTCGCCGGAGCAAGTGTGGGACCAGCTCTGGTCGATCCTGGAGGACGGCGGCGCACTGCGGAAGAAGAAGTGACGGCGAACTCGGCTCGTAGGGGCCAACTTGTTAGCCCGCCGCGCGAGCAAGGGCCAGACCGCTTGGGGGGTTCGGCCCTTGCTCGCGCGGCGGGCTAACAAGACACTGCCACCGTCGCCCCTCAACCGAATCCGGCCGTCACTCGCGGTCGAGGCGGCGGCGGCCCGGAACTGGCTCCTCCGGTGGGGCCGACTTCCGCCAGGCCACGGGCCACTCCGGGGGCGCGCGGGTCGCCGCCGCCACCGGGGTCACGGTCGGCCGTGCGCCGGCGTCCGACTTGGGCAGGTCGGGAACTTTCGGCTTCAGCGGGTCGGGGGCGTTTTCCCTGCCCGGAATCGGCGGCAGCGGGATCGGCTCGGCCAGCGGGCGATCCGGGATCGGCAGGCCGGTCGTCGGGTCCAGCCGCCGCGGCGCGGGGAGCTGCTCGCCGGCCCGGAGCGGCACGCTCGACGCGGGGATTTGCGTGCCCGGCAGCCGGGCAGGTGTCGGGGCGTCGGACACCAGAATCGGAACGGTCAGGAACTGGCGGCGACCGCTGGCGACCGCCGCATCGAGGCCGACCTTGAACCCGGCGAAGTAGTCGTGGATGCGGGCGTGCCCTTCGGGGGTGAGCGAGTCGCGGCGGCGATACCGGAGCGGCGGCACCGCCGGCGGACAGGCGTTCCCGCCGGATTCCAGATGGTCGGCGTACCCGTCCTGGAAACCGTCGGCGAAATCGACCGAAAAAGCCCCGGACTGCTGGCAGTGGGTCGCCCAGGCGGCCCGCGCCTCGGCCCGGAGCTGGCGGGACAGCGTCCGCTCGTCCCACTGCTCGGCGGACTCGTTGGCCAAGTTGTGGACCACGTTCCGGGCCAGTTGGCACCCGGTCGGCGTCAGAAACCCGGCCGCCATCAGTAGGGTTCCCCAGCGCATGACGCCTCCGGATGTCGGGCGAGACTCCGCCCCCACGAGAAGGAGTATCGGCCGGCAAGCCGGGGCGGGTTTACGGATTGCCCGGAACGTTCCGACTCTGACGACGGGAGTCCGCTCTTCCGACGGGGTAACTTGAAGGATCGGAGAAGAATAGGTTTTCGCGGTAGCCTCATACCATCGCCGGTGTCTAATTGTGAAGGGTATGTTTGCCCCCACGGTGTGGGCCGACAGCCATTCCCAGTACGCCGGCCGCGACCGGACATTTTCGCCCCCAACCTCTCCCGCCATGCCTCCCGACCGCCGCGCACGGACGACGGTTTCGTTTCCCGTATCCCCCCACTCCTTCCCGCTATTCCCCAGGGTTTCACCATGCCGACGCCGCGCCGCCCCCGCCTCTTCCCCGCCCTGTTCCAACTCGAAACCCGCGACGTGCCGGCCGCGTTCTATGTCGATCCGCTGTTCGCCGGGAAAGCGGCCGGCACGGTGGTGACGTTCAACGCCGACGGCCCCGGCGCGGTGGCCGGCCGCACCGTCGGCACCGACGCCTTCGCCACCCTGGGGGCGGCCCTGACCCAGGCGGCCGCGAATTTCGAGGCCGACACCGTTTACCTGGCGCGGTCGCGGGACGCGGGCGGGCTGCCGACCGTCACCCCGCTGAACAACTCGGCCGGCCCGATCCTGATCGACGACATCATCACCCTGGTCGGGTCCGGCCGCGGGGCCACGGTCCTCGCCCCGACGACCGACACCGCCACCGCCGGCACCGGCGTGTTCGAGGTGGCGACGGGCAAGTCGCTGGCCGTCCGCGACCTGACCCTCGACGGCGGCGGCAAGCAGGTGGGCATCGGGTTCCGCTTCAACAACGTCGGCGTGTCGGCCGACCTGACGCGGGTGGAGGTGACGGGCATCGTCTTCGGGCCGGTGGACGGCACGGCCGTGGCCGCCGGCGGCAAGTCCAAACTGAACGTGACCGACAGCCAACTGAGCGGGTACGGGCGGATCGGCCTTTCCTACGCCGACGCCACCGGAACGGTCCGCGGCACGACGATCACCGGCCGGGGGGCCGGCACCACCTTCATCAACTACGGCCTCCAACTCGCCGGCCCGGCCGCCGTCGTCGTCACCGGCAACACGATCACCGGCAACACGGCGACCACCGCCGCCGGCGAGCTGTCCGCCGGGGTGAACATGTTCGAGTTCGGCGGGGCCGCCCCGACCGCGACCCTGACCACGAACACGATCACCGGCAACACCTTCGGCGTCCACGTCGGCGGTATTCTCGGCACCGACCGCAGCCAGGCGTCGATCCGGTCGAACAACCTGAACGGCAACTTCCTCGCCATCCAGGCCGACAACGTCGTCACCGTGGACGCGGTGAACAACTGGTACGGCGACGCCAGCGGGCCGTTCGTGACCGGAGCCAACCCGAACGGGAAGGGGTCGGAAGTGACCGACGGGGTGAACTTCGCCCCGTTCCTCACCGCCCCGTTCGTGAACACCACCACCGTCACCGTCCCCGGCCCGGTTCAAGTCGTGACGGTTCCCGGCCCGGTCCAGGTCGTCACCGTCACGGCCCCGCCGGCAGCGGCCGTCGTCCCGCCGCCGTCCGGCCTGGCCGTGGGCGGCTCCGGTCAACTGACCGGACTGAACGGCACCCTCGCCTCGGCCCTGAGCGCCCGGCCGTTCGGGCTGGGGTACGGCGGCGAGGTGCGGGTGGCGCGGGCGGACGTGACCGGCGACGGCGTGGCCGACTACATCGTCGCCGCCGGGCCGGGTGGCGGCCCCCGCGTGCTGGTGTTCGACGGCGCGACGGGCGGCATCGTCCGCGACTTCTACGCCTACCCGACGCAGTTCGTCGGCGGCGTGTTCGTGGCCGGCGGGGACATCGACGGCGACGGGTTCGCCGACATCGTGACGGGAGCCGGCGGCGGCGGCGGCACCAACGTCCGCGCCTACAGCGGCAAGACCGGCGGCCTGATCCAGTCGTTCTTCGTGTACGCCCCGCAGTACATCGGCGGGGTGACGGTGGCGGCCGGCGACGTGAACGGGGACGGGCGGGTGGACATCGTCACCGGCACCACCGCCGGCGGCGGGCCGAACGTCCGCGTGTTCGACGGCCGCACCGCGCAACTGTTCCGCAGCTTCTACGCCTACGACCGGCAGTTCACCGGCGGGGTGTACGTGGCGGCCGGGGACGTGGACGGCAACGGGTTCGCCGAGGTCATCACCGGCACCGGCCCCGGCGGCGGACCGAACGTCCGCGTGTTCGACGGCCAGACGAACGCCCTGCGGAACAGCTTCGTCGTCGGCGACCCGGCCTTCACCGGCGGCGTCCGCGTCGGCGCGCAGGACCTGGACGGCGACGGCCGGGCCGACCTGCTGTTCGGCCTGGGCGGCGGCGGCGACAACCGCGCGCGGGTGACTTACGCGGTCAACCTGACACGGGGCAACTTCAACCCGACCGCCTTCACCCAGCCGCTGTTCGGCACCGCCGACGGCCTGTTCGTCGGGTGAGCTTGCGGTGGGCGGCGGAGCGCAACCTCCGCCACCTCGACCTGAGCGAGGTGTGACCTCCGAGCCGGAAGCGTGAGCGACGGTCAACGAGCCGCGACCGCAAGGGAGCGGCAGGCGACCGGCTTTCTCCCGGCGACTACACCGAGTCCGCCTCTCTCATACACGTTCCCGGGTGGAATGGCACTTCCGTGTTCGGATAGCGTTTATTCTTCAGGGGTTGCGCCAACTTGTTCGTTTTCCGTCCCGGCGAGTAACTCCGCCCGCTGGGTTGCTCGCGGTCGCGTGAGCAGCGGGTACACTTTCGGCCGTCGCTCGACGGCTCGGGGCTCGCATCGGCCGGGACGCCGGCCCACCCGCCGACCGCCGACCGCGTGCCACAGCGCGGCCGCGGCCCGATCCCACACCGCGCCCTCGCCGAGCGAGAGCACCGACCGGAACGCCTCCAGCATCTGTTTCGCACCCGCCACGCTGCCCTGCCGCGGGGAACGGTTCCGCACTCGTGCCGCCTGGGCGATCACCTGGCGCACCGAGTTGTACGCCAGCAGGTGACCCCAGATCTCCCGACGCAGCATCGCCGGCGTCTTCCCCCGCAGCACATCCATTCCCAACGTCCGCTCGATGTCGCGGATCGACAGTTCCACCCGCCAGCGGTGGCGGTACAGTTCGGCCGAGTCTTCGCGGGTGTGCGCGTCGTCCCCCAACGTGGTCGCCACCACGACCGCGCGGGTCCGATACCCCGGCCGGTCCACCCGGAACCGCACCTCGCGGACGGTCGGGGCCTTCGGGGCGGCGTGGTACGTCGGCTTATCCATCCACTCCGGGCGGGCGGGGCGGGCCCACGTCACGACGTGATCGTCGGCCCCCCGACGCCGGCCGCTGGCGAAGTCGGAATGCCGGGACTGGTGCAAGCGGAGGGCCACATCGACCCCGCGGGCCTGGAGGGCGGCGATCAGCCGGTACGAGCAACACGCCCGGTCGGCGACGAACACGTCGCCGGCGCGGAACCGCGTCGGCCACTCGCGGAGCAAGGCCATCTCGCCGGCCTCCTTGCCCTTCCGCGGTCCGATGGCGGCCCCGACCAGAGCCCCCGTGGCGGAGCCCAACAGCACCGCCGGGCGGATCAGCGGGAAGCCCAGCCCGGACTTCTGGCTCGCGTGCTGCGGGCACGCGGCCCGGTTCGCCGGCGTGTCCGGTCCGGACACCGTGGTGCCGTCGCCGAGCAACACCCGTCGCCCCTTCCACTGCCAGTCGGGAGCGGCCTGTCGTTCCAGTTCGTCGCCCAGTTGCACGGTCAACCGGGACAGCGAGGCGGCCGGCAGCTCGGCCCGGGCCTTGCCGTAGGCCCCGGTGCCCTCGGAACATGGGCTCGACCCGAGGCCGACGCGCGGGACCAGAGCCCGCGCGACGGCGGCGGCACGCGATTTGGAATCGCTGAGGCACTGGGAGGGGAATGTCCACAGGGTGAGGGCGGGTGTCCAGATGTGGTGGGCGTCGGTGGCGAACACGACGCCCAGTTCGTCGCCGGCGGTCCGGAGGTGCCCGTCGGTGAGCGCCGAGTTCGCGGGACCGTCGGGAGCCAGCGCGAAGGTGCGGAGGGTGGTTCGCAACGACGGCGTGCGGGCGTAGGAAAGAGACATCGAGGACGACCTCACCCGACGACAGCGCGACCCGTTGGAGTGTGGGCGACCTCGATGTCGATGTCAGGATACCGTCGGACGACCCGATGGCCCAAGCGGCGAGGCCGCCAAAATCGGAATTCTCCGCGCCCCGCCGCGGGTATGGACGGGGTCCGCGCTGACCCCAACAAAAACACGCGGAAGTGCCATTCTCACCGGGAACGTGTATCAGGATGATGACTCGCCCTGCCTTCGTCCGCGTCTTGTTGTGGTAGCGGAGCCATTCGAGCCACAAATCATCTGCGTCTTGCTGAGCGTACACGTCGAGTCCAGCCCACGACCACCACCTACGTTGCCAGAACTGCGGCAACCATCGGGGTTCCGGAGGAAGGAGGTTGAGAATAACGGCTTCCTCATTCTTGAGATATTGGACGCCAACGGCGCGAGCCAGATTCAACCTCACCATACAGGAGGGGTCTTCGGTCAAAAACGGACGTAGCACCGCCCGAAGATCCTCATTCACCGGCAAGAGTTTCGCCAAACTACTCGCAATGTCTCGGCGAACCCCACGACTCCAGAAACCTCGTGATCGAAGCTGTTCAGCGATGCGCGCGGGGCTATCGATTGTTACCAAGACTTTGAGATAATTCAAGTTCAGCAGTCGTTGCCGAATCGCATTGTCCCATTCGCCTTCGCTCAGGCCACGAAGGAGTAAAAAATCCTCCTCGTAGTAGTGCGCGCGTTGGCGTTGGGTGAGTAGAAACCGTTTGACGTGTTCCTGGATTTCTGGATCGCTCCCGAATTTGGTAGGAGCGATTGCTCTGAGAACCGACCTACAGGTGTGATAGTCACCCGCAAGATGGCCAGTTGTCGCCGTGACATCAAGTTCCGCGAGTAACTGCTTGGCGTACTCGCCGAGTCTCGGATGAGCAGGTGCAATCCGGCAAAGGGCGACGATTACCGATTCGCGTCGAGCATGTGCCATACTCCTATCCGGATCTTTATCCAACTGACGACGCCTTTCACTCGCACCTGCTTCGTTGCGCCGGTCGTCGAATTCCTCTTCCCAGAATCGTTCCACGGCTTCGACAAGTTCAGGTAACTCCGTGGCAGAGCGATCAAGTAAAGTGAGCGAATTGCTTCGTTCCTCCGGGGATCCGTATAGAAGCGCACACTGGATTTCGGGAACGAAACCTGTAGGTTCAGGACGGTCGGTTCCTCGGTTTGCCTTGAGCAATTCGTTCCGAACGACCCTCGGCCGCAATAAATCCCGAAACGCATTCTTCCCGACAGTGACGGTTGAACCCTTCGAGAGAAGGACGTTCAGCACCGTTCCACCGGCAACCGAGCCTGGGAAGAGAGTGTGGATGCGCTTGACGGCGTCGGTTGCCTTCTTGTCATCTGCGCCCAGTCGCATTAGTAAAGCGCAAATGCCGACGTAATCGAGAAGAATCCACCAATCGGAGGAGTTGCTCGAACTTCCCTTCCTGTCGGCATGGGCCTGGGCATATTGATCCGCGAGCGCGATCAGTTTGCGGACGACTGTTGGTGATGCTTTCCCGACGCGAGACCCCAGCAACAGAAGGGATTCGATAGCGGCATTCGCCAGTTCGCGGCGCGGGTCGTCGAGGAGCGGGAGCAAGGCGGCGGAGAACTCGCTGGCATCGCCACCGGAGTCCGCAAGGATGCCGGCATCGGATAGGAGTTGGAAGCGACCGCCACACGAGGCACCGCGGCGAATGTCCAGCGCACGAGTGCGGAAATCCGGGTGACGCTGAGGGATGCCCAGCCAGTTGAAGAGCGATTGCCCCAGGTGTGCGATTCGAGTGAAGCTGGCGCTCGCGCCCCAGGCAAGCCACGTTTTCGGCTGGACGAGTGGATGGGTCAGTCCACCGCCGACCAAGGCGACGCAAGCCGAGCGGATGTCCTTCCGTCTATGGCCGCTCCTCCGATCAAAGACTTCCTTCACCAATTCGTGGCCCGCCGACTTCGGGTGCTTTTCCAGCCACTCGCGCGGGCCGCGTGCGGCGAGCAGGTGTCCGGCGAGGCAGAGGGCAGTATCGAACACGTCCTCGGCCGGTTCCCACATCTCCCCGCGCGGGCCGGGTCGGCGTCGCTCGTGGATCGTCCGGAGCTGCCGCAGCCACTCCTCGAAGGCGGCCTCCGGGAGCATCTGCGCGAGGTGCTTCCAGACCTCGTGCCAGCGCGGATCGAGGAACCGCAGCGGCGGTACCTTCGGTAGCGGCTTCCCCTGATTGTCCACGAGGTTGTTGCCCGATGTGAGCAGTCGGAACGCGGCAGCGGAATCGTGTTCCGGCATTCCGTGGAACAGGTTCGCCAACCCCCGCGCGCACAGCCACTCGGCGAGGATCTGGTGCAGGATTTCGAACGTCCCGTTCCCGATATCGGTGAATAGCCCGAATTTCTTCGTCAGCACGGCCCATGTGTGCTTGTTGAATCGCTTCTTCACTTCGGATTTCGCGATCTCCCACCGGGTACCGGCTCGGAACGCGCGGGCGGCTTCCGCCGCGAGGCTTTTCAGCCAGGGTTTAGGCTTCTTCGCGTACCGGAGCGGAACGGCGTCCTCGCCGTCGGGTTGGTTCGCTTTGTCGCCGCGCTCGCGGAGGCCCTTGAAATACGCTTCGAGCAACTTCGTACCGGATGTCGGCAGGGTGTCCGGCAGAGGTCCGCGCGTGAATTCGCCATTCCAATACTGGCAGAGCAAGACCCCCAGGAACGGTGTGCGGGCAAGTTGGCGGACGCGCGCGTCGGCGCGTACTCTCTCCAAGAGTTCGGCACCGTGCGTCCGCGTCCGCGTTGCCAATGGTCGCGAACCACCGGCGGATCAACTCCTCGACCTCGTCAGTTGTGTTCTCGGCGTCCAGCGGGAGTAGTCGCCACACTTCGGGCTTGAGGTCTTGAAATCGGCCCGTTTCGTATGCTTCCGGACGGGTGAACAGCACGGTTGATCCGGCCGGCCGACCGGCCAGCCACTGCCGCAATCGGCCCTGCTGCTCGGGTCCGATCTCGTCGTATCCGTCGATGACCAGGAACTTCGTGTCCGGAAACGGGAGCGCGTCTTCGGGGTTGGCGAACCGGGTGAGTTCTCGCGCGGTGCAGTGGACGGGACACGGTCCTGCATAAGACTGTCGCCAGGCGGCCACGGCGTCGAGCCAGAGCGAGACCGAATGCCACGTTTTGCCGGTGCCAGACCCGCTCAGGATCACGAGCAATCCGCGATTCCGAACGCGCCAACTGACTACCTCGTGCTTGAGGTTGAAGACGGAGGCGACTCTTTCGGCCGCGTATCGGGGGGTGTCGAGGTCCGTCTCGTCCTGTGGGTCCGCGCTCAGCAACCGGTCCTTCGTCGCGCGAACCGGCACATGGAACTGATCAAACCGCTTTGCCAGCGTGTCGAAGTCCTTCGTGGCGGTCTCCGGTAGCTCCGTCGGGAAGAAGCGGGAGAGACGTGTCAGCAACTGGACCGCGCGGGCATTGGCGTGTGTGTTCTCCGCGAGGCGGACCAACTCCGCACCACAATCCGTGCGCTTTTCGAGCCCTGCGAAAATGCGTGTCGCATCGATTCCGTCGCCGTCGGCGTGGCAGAGTTGCAGCGCCTGAAGATCACCTCCCTCTGGCGGACAAAGTTGCCGCAATCGTGCCTTCGGATAGTCGGCACCGTTTACGAGCACTGGTAGCAGTTTGCCACCCTCGTGGCCGGCTTCGACTTCCAACCGCACCCAATCTTCGGGGTCATCGAGGCGATCCGTATCCCACCCGTCGCCAATGAGGACAAGGACAACGACCGAGTCGGTCAGTGCGGCACGCAGACCGTCCGGCCACGGTTTGCCCCACTCGAGCGAATCGCAATCCCGAAAGACGACGGCATCCGTTCCGTAACGCTTCTCCAGCGCCAGACGGAGGGCGTTGGACGCCGCTTGGCAGTCCGACCGGCGGTAGGAGAGGAAGATCAGTGGTGTCATCGAAACGCCCTCCACCGGTGACGGATTCAAGCAAGAATACGCCGGGCCGCCGGGAGGATGACACGATTGCCAAGAAAAGCGGATTGAACCGGTCGTCGGACAGCGCTTGCGAGGAATCTTACCGCCCTCACCCGCCCAGTAGCCGCGTCATCTTCTCCAGCAGGCGGGGCAAATCGACCGGCTTGCTCTCGTACTCGTTCGCCCCGGCGGCCAGAGCCAGTTCGCGGTCCTCGGCCATGGCGTGCGCCGTCAGCATGATGATCGGGATGGCTTTCGTGGCGTCGTCCGCCTTCAACCGCCGGCTCGCCTCCAGCCCGTCCACCTGCGGCATCTTCACGTCCATCAGGATGATCTGCGGCCGCTCGGCGACGGCCTTGGCGATGCCCTCCTCGGCGGACGTGGCCGAGAGGACCGCGAACCCCCGGCGGGTCAGCCGGCGGCCGAGCAGCTCGATGTTGTCCGGTTCGTCGTCCACGATCAGCACGGTCGGCATGGGCCGGTCCTCGGCGGGCAGAGTGCTACAATACCGGCTACCTCTTCACGGGAGTGCCCGGCATGGCGACGCAAGTCTGGATCAACGGCAAATTCTACGACAAACCCGACGCCAAGATCAGCGTGTACGACCACGGCCTGCTGTACGGCGATGGCATCTTCGAGGGCATCCGCGTGTACGGCGGCAAGGTGTTCCGCCACGCCCAGCACATCGAGCGGCTGTACGAATCGGCCCAGGCCATCGCCCTGACGATCCCGCTGACGCCGGCCGAGATGACCAAGGCCGTCGAGGACACGGTGGCCAAGAACGCCAAGGTGGACGGGTACATCCGGCTCATCGTCACCCGCGGGCCGGGCAGCCTCGGCCTCGACCCCCGCAAGTGCGAGCCGGCCGTCATCGTCATCGTGGACGACATCAGCCTGTACCCGAAGGAGCTGTACGAGAACGGCCTGGAGATCATCACCAGCAGCTACACCCGGCCGCACAGCAACGCGCTCAGCCCGCGCGTCAAGTCCTTGAACTACCTGAACAACATCCTCGCCAAGATCGAGGCCATCCGCGCCGGCTGCCTGGAGGCGATCATGCTGAACCAGGCGGGTGAAGTCGCCGAATGCACCGGCGACAACATCTTCGTGCTGAAGCGCGGCGTGCTGAAGACGCCGCCGCCGGAGGCCGGCATCCTGCAAGGGATCACCCGCGACTTCGTGCTGGAACTGGCCGCGAAGGTGTGCATCCCGGCCCGCGAATGCACCCTGACGCGGCACGACGTTTACACGGCCGACGAGGTGTTCCTGACCGGTACCGCCGCCGAGGTGATCGCCGTGACGAAGGTGGACGGCCGCGTCATCGGCGAGGGGAAGCAAGGCCCGCTGACGAGGAAACTGCGCGACGCTTTCACCGCCGCCGTCCGGGAGTGACAGCCGGCTATCAGCACGGCCACTGGATGCCCGTCGTGGCGGTCACTTCGATGCGGGGGCGCGGCGTGGCGGCGACGAGGCGGAACGCGAGCGACAGCACACCGCTCGGCACCGCGACGCCGTTCGCCAAATTTGACCGCCCGGCGGAGACCAGCGTCCCGCCGGACAGTTGGAACAGTTCCACCGCCCACGGGTCGCGCTCGACGATCAGCACCTCGCGGGTGTTCACCGCGGCGTAGAAATCGAACTTCGCGTGGGGGTCTTCGCCGTCCGAGATGATCTCGACGAGGAAGTCCGGCCCGCCCTCCCAGTGCGTGCCGTGGTCAATCGCCGGGTTGGTGTCGAGGTAGACGGCCACATCGGGACCGCGGTAGTTCTTCGTCCACCCCGCGCGGAGGTCGGAGATGTTCACGCCGGCCGTGGTCACGCCGAGGCGCGGGTCATCGACGACGGCGCAGAACGGGAAGAGCAGCCGAGTTTGGAGTTCCTGGTGTTCGTTGTTGGGCATCGGGGGCATGACATCCACTCCGTCCCAGGTTTCGGTGAACCGCTCGTAGTGGTCGTGGAACTCCCGCTGCATCACGGGGTCGAGAACGAGTAGCGGCATCGGGTGGCCTCCGGAAACGCCCGCCGACATGTCGGCCGGCGGGCTTGGGAATTCTACTCACTTCGCCGGCGGCTCCGTCAGGCCGCTGAGGAACTCGATCACGTCCCGCAGCTCCCGCTTGCTCAGCTTCTTGATGAGGTCTTCCGGCATGGCCGACTTGTCCGGCTTCGCCGCGTCCACGTCCGCCACCGGAATCACCAGCGTCTTGTTCTCCGCCGTCACGACCGTGTAGTTCTTCGCGTCTTTGCCCTTCAGCACCCCGGAGATGCTGCGGCCGTCGAGCAGCACCAGGATGACGCTCTCGTACCCCTTGGCGATTTGCCGGCTCGGGTGCGTGATCGACTCCAGCAGGTAGTCGCGGGTCTTGTCCCTGGCGATGCCGTTGAACGCCGGGCCGACCTCGCCGCCCTGCCCGTCCAGCTTGTGGCACCGCTGGCAGTAGACGGCCGAGTTGTTCAGCACGATGTCCCGGCCCTTCGCCGCGTCGCCACCCGCCAGCGACTCGCGGTAGCGGCTGAGGTGGTCTTTCGCTTCTCCGGCGCGGGCGGCGGTGTCGATGGCCTTCAGTTTCGCCCGCAGGTCGGCGTGAAGCTTCAGCTTGTCCTTCTCGGCGCGGGCCTTCGTCGCTTCCAGCACGTCCAGCTTCAGTTCGCCGGGTACGCCGTCGGCGAGGTACTTGTCGCACCACGCGGCGAGGGCTTCGTCCGCCGGTTTGGACTCCGGCAGTTTGCCGAGCGCTTCCAGGGCCATCTGCTTCACGAAGCCTTTCACGTCCGCATTGTCCAGTAGGGCCGTCAACTGCTTGTCGGCGTCGGGAGCGAGCTTCGCCTTCACCACGCGGGCCGCGCCGCGGACCTTCGGATCGTAGGAGACGGTGGCCACTTCCATCGCGTCGGCCAGCTCCTTCGGCTTCTTCAGATCGACGAGCGCGTTCAGCGCGTCCAGGCGGGTCTGGGCGTTCCCGGCCTCGTCCTTCACCAGCGTCGCCAGCAGCGGGGCCACGTCGGTGATGCCGAGCTTGGTCGAGCAGACGACGGCTTCCTTCCGCACGGCGTCCGGGCCGCTGAACACGCCGGCGATGACCGGCTTCAGGGCGTCGACGGCGACGGCCTTGTCGCGGGCCGGCACGTCCTGGCGAAGGCCGGTGATGCCGTCCCGCTTCGGCGGCGTGGCCCAGTTGCTCAGCAGCTTGAGGGCTGCCGTGCGGAGGTACGGTTGCTCGGTGGTCCGGGCGGCGAAGGTGGCCAGTGCCTTCGCGTTGTCGGTGCCGCCAACCTTGAAGTTCGCGCTCAGGGCGCGGAAGAGAACCGCTTCCGACACGCCGGACTTGTCGGCCAGCTTCGCCAGCGCGGGCATGGCCGGCATCAGGTTCTCGTCGTGGATGGCCCGCGCCGCCTCGTCCACGATTTTCGGCTCGGCGTCGGTCAGGAACTGCTCGATCTTCTCGGACTGCAACCGCCGCAGCGCGAGGCAGACGCCCATCCGCACCGCCGCCGCGTCGTACTTGGCCTTCGCCTGCGTCCAGATGTCCGCCAGCGCGCCGCCATTGCCGTTGGACATGACAACCAGCGCCTGCACCGCCGCTTGACGGAGGTAAATGTCCTTGTCGGCGTTGGTTTTCAGAAGAGCGAATACGTTATCGAGCCGGGACAGGTCCATGTTCGGCGTTCGGATGATCGGCTGGATCGTGTCCAGATCGAGTTGTGGATGGTGGTAGTCGATTTTCGAGTAGGCCAAGAGCGCAAAGCACCGAACCCGCGCGCTGTCGTCCGCCAGCAACCTCGTGATCGGCTCGGCGAGTTTGCCGCCGAGAACATGCTGGCGGCCAAGCGTGCGGAGGGCTTGCGCCTTCAACTCCGCGTCCGCGCCGTCCAGCAGTTTCGCCAACGTGATCGTGACTTTCTCGTCTTTCGCGCCGACCATACCCAGGCCCCAGACCGCATGGTACTTCGCCAGCGGATTCTTCGAGTTTTTCACAACCGCCTCGAATTCCTTCACTGCCTCCTTCCGTCCCGCCAGTTCGTACTGCGCCTCGAACCGCACCATCTGGTGCGGGTGTTCGAGCAACTTCGCCAGTTCGGCAACGGTCTTCTTCTCGAACCCCTCGGCGAGCAGCTTCTTCGCCTCGCCGACGGCCGGGTTCTTCATCGCCTCCGGGTCTTCGACGCGGAAGATGCGGCCCTTGCCCGGCGGATCCCAGCCGCCGACCCAGTCGGACCAGTAGAACGCGCCGTCCGGCCCGAACTCGCAGTCGGTCGGCACCATGTTCTGCACGAACGGCTCCGGCTTGTTCACCTCGAACGCGGCCCCTTTCGGCTTCACGCTCACCGCCCAAATCTTGCTGCCGCCGGGGTTGCTGGTGAAGTCGCAGGCGAAGAAGTGGTCCTTGTATTTGTCGTTCAGGCCGAGGCCGGGGTAGTGCGTCAGGCCGGACGGCCCGTTGCCGAAGTGGGCCAGCGGCGGCACGATGTACGCCGGCTGGTCGGGCGTTTGCAGGTGCCAGATCTTCTCGGTGTTCCACGGCCCGCGGTTGCCCTGCGGCACCGCCGGCGTGTGCATGAGGGTGTCGTACTGATACCCGCACCGCCAGCCGCTGTCGCCGCCCTCGACGACATACACCCAGCGGGCGCTGTCGCCGCTGTCGCAGTTGTTGTCGTAGGTGAACAGGTTGCCGAAGTCGTCGAACGCCAGCTCCTGCGGGTTCCGCAATCCGGTATGCACGATCTCCATGTTCGCGCCGTCCGGGTCGCACCGCAGCACCGCGCCGCTGTCCGGGTTGTACAGCTTCTTGCCTTCCTTCGTCGTCACGTTGAACCCGCGGTCGCCGATGCTGAAGTACAGCTTGCCGTCCGGCCCCATCCGCAGGCCGTGCATGTCGTGGCCGATGAACTGCGCCCGCACGCCGAATCCGGTGGCCAGCGAGGTCTTCACGTCCGCCTTGCCTTCGCCCTTGGTGTCCGTTAGCAAGTACAGGTCCGGGATGTTGGTGTAATACACACTGCCCTTGCGCGCCAGCACGCCCGCGCCGAGGCCGTCCTTCAACTGGTTGAACCCGCCGGCGAAGACGGTGGACTTGTCCGCCACGCCCTTGCCGGTGGAATCCCACAGCATCCGCACCTGGTCGTCGTACTCGGCGTACAGCTTGTCCTTCTCCCCGTACTTGTGCTTGGCGTACATCTTCACCCGGTCCTCGACGGACCGCGAGCCGATGTCCTCGTCGACCCAGTACATGTGGTTGCGGGTGTCCGGCACGCCCTTAGCGAAGCGGGTCGTCTCGGCGACGTACGCGCGGCCCTTGCCGTCGAAGCAGAACGACACCGGGTTGGCCATCTGCGGCTCGTGCGCCCAGACGGTCGCCGTCAGCCCGCCGGCGACGGTGGCCCGCTTGGCCGCGTCCCCGGCCTCCAGCGCGGCCGCCTTGGTCTTCTTGTCCGCGTCGGGCGGGACGGCGGGGAGCTGCGAGAGGGAGAGCGCGAACAGGCCGAACAGCAGTGCGGCCGTAGACCGACGAGGCATGGGAACACCGGGAGAGGGGCGGAGGGGAAGGCGGGGTGTCTGCTACTCAGGCTACCGCACTCGGCGCGACGGGGCAACGCCGGCCGACGGCCGGCCGGCTATCATTTCCTCTCGACTCTTTCCTCGCGCGGTCGGTCATGGCATTCCTCGGCATCGTCACCCCCGCGCCGCGCGGCTCCCGCACCGGCAACCGGGTGACGGCCCTCCGCTGGGCGGCGCTGCTGCGGTCCCTCGGCCACCGGGTCCGGGTGATGACGGCCTCCGCCGGCGAGCCGTTCGACGGGCTGATCGCCCTTCACGCGGTGAAGTCGGCCGGGTCCGTGGCGGCATTCAAGCGGAATTACCCCGCGCGGCCGGTGCTGGTGGCCCTCACCGGGACCGACGTTTTCCAGGACGGCAGCCGCGCCGCGGAGTTGGACGAAACGCTTCGCGTGTCGGATCGGGTGATCGCGCTCCAGCACGACATGGCCCGCGCGGTGCCGGTCGCACACCGGCACAAAGTCAGTGTCATTCTCCAATCATTCGCGCCGCCAGCCGACCTGCCCGCGCCGCGTGCCGATGCGTTCGAGGTGTGCGTCCTCGGCCACTTGCGGGCGGTGAAAGACCCGTTTTTGACGGCGAAGGCGGTGCGGAGTTTGCCGGCGGGTTCGCGGATTCGCGTGCTTCACCTGGGCGGCGCGCTGACGCCGGAGTTCGCGGACGAGGCCCGGCGCGAAGACGTGGCGAATCCGCGCTACCGCTGGCTGGGGGAGCTACTCCGACCCGCCGCCATCCGCACGCTCGCCGGCTGCCGGTTGCTGGTGATGACTTCGCGGAGCGAAGGCGGGCCGAGTGCCGTCTCGGAGGCGGTGGGGTGCGGGGTGCCGGTGCTGAGTACGCGCACCAGCGGCGTCGTCGGGTTGCTGGGCGAAAACTATCCCGGCTACTTTCCGTTCGGCGACTGCGCCGCGCTGAAGACATTGCTGCTGAGATGCGAAGCCGACGCCGAGTTCCTGACCAGTCTCCGCGCCGCCGGCGACGCGATCCGCCCGCTCCTAGCCCCGGCCGCCGAACGGCGGGCGTGGCAGGAACTGCTGGCGGATGTGGGCCTTCCGGATCCGATCTCGGTGGCTCACCGGAGCGGCGATGTGGACAAGTGAATACATGCGCTCCGTTTTTGGGTTTGTCAAATCAAAATGGACGGAATTGCGGAAATAGTTCCGGCGCGACTCCGGAAGTCGCCGCGAAGACAACTGGCTCCCTCTTCGCGGCGACTTCGGGCGCGGCGTCGGACACCGAATTTCGTTCTGGCAACTGACCTTCCACTTACTGTACGCCTGTAGTAGCATTCCCGTTCGTCTTTCGTTCCCCTCCGGAGCGCCCCGCCATGTCCGCGAAATTCGAACTGGTGTCCGAGTACGCCCCGGCCGGGGACCAGCCGAAGGCCATCGCGCAGCTCCTGGCCGGGTTCGACGCCGGGCGGAAACTGCAAGTGCTGCTCGGCGCGACCGGCACGGGAAAAACGTTCACGGCCAGCAACATCATCGCCAAGTTGAACAAGCCGACGCTGGTGCTGGCCCACAACAAGACGCTGGCGGCGCAACTCTACAAGGAGTTCAAGAACTTCTTCCCGAACAACGCGGTGTGCTATTTCGTCAGCTACTACGACTACTACCAGCCGGAGGCGTACATCCCGCAGCGGGACATCTACATCGAGAAGGACTCCAGCATCAACGAGAACATCGACCGCCTGCGGCTGGCGGCGACGGCGGCGCTGGTGTCGCGGGAAGATGTCATCATCGTGGCGTCGGTGTCGTGCATCTACGGCCTCGGCTCGCCCAGCGACTACAAGCGGATGGTCGTCTACCTGCAACTCGGCGAGGTCATCGACCGCGACCAACTGCTGCTGAAACTCATCGATATCCAGTACCAGCGGAACGACATCGCCTTCGAGCGGGGCAAGTTCCGGGTGCGGGGCGACACCATCGAGATCTGGCCGGCGACGGAAGATGTCGGGCTGCGGATCGAACTGTTCGGCGACGAGGTGGAATCGCTGTCGGTCATCCACACCGTCACCGGCGAAGTCATCAAGACGCAGAACGAGCTGTACGTTTTCCCGGCCAAGCACTTCGTGACGCCCGAAGACCGCGTGCGAGAGGCCATCAAGGGCATCGAGGCGGAGCTGGCGCACCGGCTGGAGCAGTTCAAGACGGAAGGCAAGTTGCTGGAGGCCGAGCGGCTGAAGGCCCGCACCCGGTACGACCTGGACATGCTCCGCGAGGTCGGCTACTGCTCCGGCGTGGAGAACTACGCGCGGTGGTTCAGCGGCCGCCCGCCGGGCGAACCGCCGTACACGCTCATCGACTTCTTTCCCGACGACTTCCTGCTGGTGGTGGACGAGTCGCACGTGTCGCTGCCGCAGGTGCGGGGCATGTACCACGGCGACGCCGCGCGGAAGACGACGCTGGTCGAACACGGCTTCCGCCTGCCCAGCGCGATGGACAACCGGCCGCTCAAGTTCGAGGAGTTCGAGAAGCGGCTGACCAAGTGCCTGTGCCTGAGCGCCACGCCGGGGGCCTACGAACTGGAGAAGACCGGCGGCGAGATCGTCGAGCAGGTCATCCGCCCGACCGGGCTGGTCGATCCGGTCATTCACATCCGCCCGGCCAAGGGGCAGGTGAAGGACCTGGAGAAGGAAATCCGCCTGCGGACGGCGAGCAAGGAGCGGACGCTGGTGACGGTGCTGACCAAGAAGAGCGCCGAGGACTTGACCAACTACTTCAAGGATGCCGGCCTGCGGTGCAAGTGGCTGCATAGTGAACTGGATGCCATCGAGCGGGTGACGGTGTTGCGGGAACTCCGCGAGGGGGCGTTCGACGTGCTGATCGGCGTGAACCTCCTGCGGGAAGGGCTGGACCTGCCGGAGGTGTCGCTGGTGGCCATCATCGACGCCGACAAGGAGGGCTTCTTGCGGTCGGACAAGTCGCTGGTGCAGACGATGGGGCGGGCGGCGCGGAACGTGAACGCCGAGGTCATCCTGTACGCCGACCGGACGACGGACTCGATGCAGCGGGCCATCGACGAGACGACCCGCCGGCGGACGGTGCAACTGGCGCACAACCTGGAACACGGCATCACGCCGACGACGGTGAAGTCGGGGACGGGCAGTTCCATCGAGGACGAGTCGCGGGTGATCGACTTCGTGCAAGAGGCGGCCGGAGTTAAGAAGGAGGACGTGGTGACGGCCGAGTACCTCCAGGAGTTGACGGCGGAGATGCTGGCGGCGGCGGACGCGATGGAGTTCGAGCGGGCGGCGCAGCTCCGCGACCGCATCGCCGAGCTGAAGGGCGAGAAGATGGCGTCGCCGCAGGCGAAGCCGGGCCGCAAGGGCGGGAAGGGGCGGAAGTCGAAGCCGCACTCCGGCGACAGCACCGACCCGACGAAGCTGAAGCGGCCGCCCCGCCCGACGGCGAGCGGGACGTGAGGGATTCTTGTCTTGTTCGCCCGCCGCGCCGGCAAGGGGCGCACCGCTGAGGGACTGGCCCCTTGCCGGCGCGGCGGGCTAACAAGACAGTGCAACAGTTCAATCGGATTTGCCGTGCGTACCTCGTACCGGTCTCGACTTCAGTCCTTTTCGTCCCGCCCGACACCCGCCGCCTCCGGTCGCCCGCGCAATCGTTAAACTCGCCCGCTCGCCGACGGTCGAACCGCCGCATTTCCCCGGCGACGGGCCACCGCCCACCGTAAGATGGCCCGTGACGGTGTCGGCTCTTTCCGAGGGTTTCCCGTGGTCCGCAATTGGCTGTCGGCCGCGCTGGTGGCCGCGACACTGGTCGCGCTGACCGGCTGTCGCCATCGCGACTGCCGCCGCAACGACGACGCCCGCCGGCCGCTCGGCGACCCGGACGCCCTCGGCGCACCGATTCCGCCCCGCCTGACTCCCCTCGAATCGATCCCGCCGACTGGCATTCCGCCGACCCCTGGAACCGGGCGGTTTGAACCCGCCGACCCCATCCGTCGCAACTACCTCGAACCGGAGCCGCCGCGCGCGGTGAACTACCCGCCGTCGTACCTTCAGCGGGAACTGCCCGGCCCCGCGCCCGGCGTGCTGGGTGAACCCGTCGCTTCGGCCGAGCGGATCGCTCCACGGCCCCCGTTGCCCCTCGAACCGTCCCCGCCGCCGAAGCTGCTGGTGCCGGTGCCGCTGCCGAACGAGGTGCCCGACCGGAACGAGCCGCTGCTCCTCCCGCCCCCGCCGGGCGAGGTGCGGAAAGACCTGCCGCCGCCGGCCGACAAGCCCCGCGAGAAGGCCCCGCTCGACTTGCCGGAGTTCGCCACGGCGCTGGACCGCGGCCCCGTGACGACCAGCCGCCGGCCGGAACTCGACGGCTTCGCGTGGCTGAAGGCGAACGGGTACAAGACGGTCGCGTACCTGCACGAGCCGGCCGCGAAGGACGTGGCCAGCGCGAAGGAGTTGGCGGAGAAGAAGGGGCTGACGTTCGTGGCGATCCCGGTTTCCCCGGACGCCTTGCCGGCCGCGTACAAGACCTTCGCCGCGCTGGTCCGCGACGCCGCCAACCGCCCGCTGCACGTCTTCGCCGCGTCCGGCAACCGCTCCGGCAGCCTGTGGTACCTGGTCTTCCGGGACGTGGAGCTGCTGTCCGACGACGCCGCGCGGGTGCGGGCCGGGAAGCTGGGGCTGCAAGGGCCGGCCGACTCCGCCGAGGCGAAAGGGTTCTGGCTCGCCGTGCAAGAGTTCCTATCAAAACGCTGAGTTACGCCCCCTCGCCATCCCGAGACGAACATGCCCGCCCACGGCCCCGGTTCGCCGCTCGTCCCGCCGTTGGTCCCGTCCGCCGTGTACGCGTTCCCGGACCTGGACGCGCTGGATGCGGCCTACGCCAGCACCCCGCCGGGGTTCGTGTACGCCCGCGACGGCCACCCGAACGCCGCCGCGCTGACCGACCAGTTGAATGCCCTGCACGCCGCCCGGTGGGGGGCCGTGTGCGCGTCCGGCATGGGGGCGATCTCGGCGGCCGTGCTGCCCCGCGTCCGCAGCGGCGACCGCATCGTCGCCAGCGACAAGCTGTACGGCAAGACGAACAAGTTGTTCCGCGAGCTGGAGCGGTTCGGCGTCGGGACTGAGTTCGTGGACGTGTGCGACCTGCCGGCCCTGTCCGACTGCCTGAACCGCGAGCGGGCGGCGGTGGTGTTCGTCGAAACCATCTCGAACCCGCTCTGCCGGGTGTGCGATTTGCCGGCCGTCGCCGCCGCCGCGCACCGGGCCGGGGCGACGGTGATCGTGGACAACACGTTCGCCTCGCCGGTGCTGTTCCGCCCGCTCGACCACGGGGCCGACGTGGTGATGGAGTCGCTGACGAAGATCATCAGCGGCCACTCGGACGTGACCCTCGGCTACCTCGGCGGCACCGACGCGGAGTTCGGCAAAACGGCCGTCGCCGCCGTCAGCACCTTCGGCGTGAGTGCCAACCCGTTCGACTGCTGGCTGACGCTGCGGAGTCTGGAAACGCTCGACCTGCGGGTGGACTTCGCCGCCGACAACGCGACCGAGGTGGCCGACTGGCTGGCCACCCGGCCGGAGGTGTCGCGGGTGGTGTTCCCCGGCCGGCCGGACCACCCGGACGCGGCCGTCGCGGCGACGCTGCTGCCGCGCGGCCCCGGCCACATGCTCTGCCTGGAACTGCCCGGCGGCCGGCCGGCCGTGAACCGCTTCATGCGGGCCGCGCCGGGCATCCCGTTCGCCCCGTCGCTGGGGCACACCGGCACCACATGCAGCCATCCGTACACGACATCGCACCGGTACGAGACCGGCGAGGCGAAGGCCGGTCAGGGCATTACGCCCGGCCTCGTCCGCCTGAGCGTCGGGTGCGAACCCCTCGCCCGCATCACCGCCGAACTCGAGCGCGGGTTGCGGGCGACGGCGGGGTGAAGTCAGCCGCCGAGTTCCACTTGCAGCCAGGCGCGGGCGTACCGCCACATGCGGTCGGCGGTGGCCGCCGACACCCCGATGGCAGCCGCCGCGTCGTCCCCGGTCATGCCGGCGAAGAACCGCAGTTCGACCAGCTTGGCGTGATCGGGTTTGGTCTCGGCGAGGCGGGTGAGCGCATCGTCCAGGGCGATGAGTTCCGGGTCCGGCAGCGGGGCGGCGAGGTCCGGCAGTTCGACGCGGCCTGCACCCTCGCCCCGCTTGGCGGTCAGTTTCGCCCGCGCCCGGTCCACGAGGATTCGCCGCATGGCGGTGGCGGCGGTGCGGAGGTAGTGCGTGCGGTCCTGCCACACCACCGACGCCCCGGCCAGTTTCAGCCACGCCTCGTGGACGAGCGCGGTGGCGTCGAGGGTGTGGCCATCGGCCTCGCGCGCCAGCTTCGCCGCCGCGAGCTTGCGGAGTTCGTCGTACACCTGCGGCAGCAGTTCGCCGGGGGTCATGCGGCGGCCGCCGGCGGCTGGTACGCCACGGCCTGGTCCCGGCAGGCGCGGAAGACGGCGTGCAGCATCGCCGCCAGCGCGTCCGGTTCGGTCACCGTGTACCCGCCCAGTTGCCGCGTGAACTCGTCGCGGTGCAACACGCCGAACTCCCACGCCCGCCCGTTCGACGCCATCCCGTACACCGGAATCTCGCCGGTGCCGTTCAGCTTCTGGGCCGCCAGCATCGCCGCCAGGCACTGGCCCCACGCCTTCTCGAAGTCGTCCAGCTTCGCCTCCGCCACCAGCAGGTACGGCACCTCCGGTAACCGCCCGTGTTTGGACAGGCGGCAGACGTAGTAGTCCGGGAACCCGCACAGGTCGGCGTCGTAGTCGAGCGCCTCGTGGGTGATCAGTGTCAGGGTCTGGTAGTACGTCTTCCACACCTCGCGGAGGATGGGGAACAGCAGCACCTCGCCGGCCCCGGTTTCGGAGCGGGTGGGCCGCAAGTAGGTCAGGTTGAAGTTCAACTCGGCGAGGAACGCGGCGGAGAACGGCGGCGAATCCGGGGCCGGCGGTATGACCGCACCGTTACGAATGTACAAAAGGTACTTCTTCACCACCTCGTCGGTGTTCTTGAAGCTGGTGAACGCCATGGACTCCCCTCGGTGCGGCCGGCGTGTTCGACGGGCGCATCTTACGCGCCGGCCGCGCGGGGTCATCTCACGGCCTTCGGCGGCGGGGCGACTTCCGGTGGCGTTGGATACTTCGCCCGCTCGGCCCGCCACTTCCTCGCCTCGTCCGGCTTGTTCGTGGCGGTGTACAGTTCGATCAGCCGGTCGAGGGCTTCGGGGAGGCGGGTCGAACCCTGCGGCGGGATCGTCTTCTCCCGCTGCTTCATCCCCTCGTAGCCCTTGAGCAGCAGCGGCTCGGCATCGGCGTACTTCTTCTGCCCCAGGAGTGCCGCGCCGAGATTTTGCTGCGTTCTGGCATCCGCTGCTTCCCCTTCCGTAGGCGTCAGTTCGTCCGGGCTTGCCTTACTGGGACCGGACGGGAACTCGGGCAAGTCGGAATCCCACGTCGTGATCCAGGAACGTCGGCACGCTCTTGATGCGGTACGCCGCCCGGCAATCGGAGCCGACATTGAACCAGCTGCTGCCGCGTTCGATCCGGCCCAAGCCCTTCTCGAAGGTGGAGGAGGTCCATTGCGCAACGTTGCCGTGCATGTCGACCAAGCCCAGTTTGTTCGAAGGATAGGCACCGACCCGCGTGGGTCGCCCCAGGTACGGACCCTTCGGCGCGTTACCGGCCGGGTAGTTGCCGTTGAAGTTCGCCCGGTCGGAGGAAAGGTCGTTGGTCAGCTTGCCGGGGTAGAAGTGGTACGAGCATTCGGACTCGGACGTGGCCCCACCCCGGCAAGCATATTCCCACTCTGCCTCCGTCGGTAAGCGGTAGACCCATCCACGCCCGCGCTCTTTTTCATTCAGCTTCTTGACGAACACCTGCACGTCCTCCCACGACACACTCTCCACCGGGAACAATTTCAACTCCTCATCGGAGACGTCCGCAATGTAACTCCGGCCCCCCCCCGGCGCGAAAAGATACTCGGGTTGGTGCCCATGATCGCCTCCCACTGACCCTGTGTCACGTCGTGGACGGCGATCTCGAAGTCCTGCTTGATCTCCGTCTTCTTCGCAGACCCCGGCGTGCCGTCCCAGCCCATGTAGAAGGTTCCCTTTGGCAGCAGCACGAACGTCATCAACACACTGGCGTCCCGCTCCCGCACCGCGCTGCCCGGCTCGCAGCCCCGGAAGTCGATCGTCACTGTCCGGCCCGGCTGAATCCACTCCTTGTGTAAGTCCGACAGGAACACGAGTTGCACCTGGCCGTCGGCTCCCAGGGTCAGCCGGTCGTCCAGAGTCACCAGCGCCTGCGGGATCGCCGGTTTCGTCTTGCCGGCCGCCGACTGTAACTCCACTGTCCCCCGCACCTCCAGAATCATCGCCTGCGGGGTTCGCCGGGCAATGCCGCGCTTTACGTCGCCGATGGCTGCCACCAGTTCCGCGCGCAGCTCAGGTTGGTCCGCGAACTCGACCGGGATTCGCGCCTCCGCTTCCGCCAACAGTTGCCGCACCGTGACGTTGCCACCCTTCACGTCCGTTTCCGCCTTCTTGAAGATGCTCACTAAGAACTCCTGGGCCTTCTTCGCCTTCTCCGATTCCTGTCGAGCAGACTCTTCGTTCTTGCGAGCAATGCCCTTCTGCTCCTCGGCGTCGAGGTACTTTAGGTAGCTCACCGCCGCACCCACTAACACGGTCAGCACGATCAGGCTCGCCGCGATCATCTGCCCCTTGTTCCGCCGGACGAACTTTTTCAGCCGATAACTTCGGCTCGGCGGGTGGGCCAATACCGCTTCGCCGCTCAGGTAGCGCTGCACGTCGGCCGCGAACCCGTTGGCCGTCTCGTAGCGGCGGGTGCGGTCCTTCTCCAGCGCCTTCATGACGATCCAGTCGAGTTCGTTGCGAAGCAGGCCGGTCAGCTTCTTCGGCTCGGTGCCGCGGTTGGCCGACAGCGACGGTAGGGCGTCGGCCGTGCTCAGCTTCGTACTCGGCCGCGGCGGTTCTTCTTCTCGCACCACCCGCAGGATTTCGAGCAGTCCCTTCTGCTTCAGCTCTTTCCCCGAGAACGGCGGCGACCCGACCAGTAGTTCGTAAAGCAGCACGCCGAGCGAGTACACGTCCGACCGCGTGTCGATGTCCAGGTTGTTGAACGTGGCCTGCTCCGGCGACATGTACTGCGGCGTCCCGACGACCCCGCCGAACCCGGTGTCGATGGTCTTCTCCGTCAGCGTGCCGCCCGTCGCCTTGGCCACGCCGAAGTCGATCACCTTCACCACCGGCCTGTCGTCGTACAGGGCGATCAGCACGTTGTTCGGCTTGATGTCGCGGTGGATGATGCCCTTCTGGTGCGCGTGCTGGATCGCCTGACAGACCGGCACGAACAGTTCGAGCCGCTCCTTCGGCGTCAGCTTGCAGTGGTCGCAATACTCGGTGATCGGCACGCCCTTCACCAGTTCCATCACGAAGTACGGCCGGTGCTCGTGCAGCCCGCCGTCGAGCACCTTGGCGATGTTCGGGTGGTCCATCATCGCCAGCGCCTGCCGCTCCGCCTCGAACCGCGCCAGCACCTGCTTCGAGTCCATCCCCGCTTTGATCAGCTTGACCGCGACGAACCGCTTCACCGGGTCGGTCTGTTTGGCCCGCCAGACCGACCCCATGCCGCCTTCGCCGACCGGCTCGACGAGGGTGTACTTCCCGGCGATGACCGCCCCGGCGTACTCGTCCCGGCCGGGGCGATCCACGGTCGCTTCCCCGGCGGCGGTGCCGAACGTGGCGGTACGGCCGTCCGCCGGCGGAACGAACGCGCGGGTGCCGGCGTCGGCGCGGAGCAACGCCTCCAGGCGGGCGCGCAGGGCCGGGTTGCCGGCGGACTCGCGGTCGAGCAGCGCGGCCCGCTCCGCTTCCGGGGTGTTCAGTGCCAGGTCGAACAGGGATTCTTCTGTCATCGGTGTGGTCCTCCGTCCGTATCAGCGAGAAGCCGCCCCTCGCGGCGTCACGAATTCCCCCGCGGCGACCGGATTGTACCCCACCCGTGGCACCGTTCGTACATACCTACTGTCCCGACCACTCCCGCCGAGGCGCACGCCCATGGGCCGCTGGTACTGCTTCTTCCGCCGGGTCGCCCGCCACTGGTTCCGGTGGGTGGTCGGGCTGATCCTCCTCACCCTCGTGCTGGGGGTGGACGGGTTCGCCCGCGCGAACCCGGACAACAACTTCGCCACCAACGCCTACCTGACGGCGCTGCTGTTCGCGCTGAACTGCGCGGACGCGGCGCAGGTGGTCGGGTGGGAACTGAACCTGGCCCGCTGGTTCGGCTTCGCCGTCTGGTTCGTCACCGTCGTCAGCGTGCTGGTGAAACTGTTCGGCCAGCGGGTGCTGACGTGGTACGTGCGGTGGTGGGCGGCGGCGCGGCCGGGGCACGTCGTCGTCGGCGGACTGGGGAAGCCGGAGGCCGACACCGACCGACTGGTCGAGCAGTTGCGGGCCGCCGGGCGGGACGTGGTCGTCCTCGAACCCGACGCCGACCACCCCGGCCTGGACGCCTGTCGGGCGGCCGGGGCAGTCTGCCTGACCGGTTCCCCGCTGGAGCCGATCTGGCTGCGGAAGGCCCGCCTCGACCGCGCCGGCACCCTGCTGGCGCTGGGCGAGGACGACCGCGCGAACGTATCCCTGCTGTGTCTGGCGGCCGACCTGCTCGCGGAGGGGGGGGATTCTGCCCCCCCTCCGGCCGACCCGCTGGCCCCGACCGCCGGCACGGCCGTCGGCTGCGTCGTCCAGGTGACGGAACCCCGCCTGCTCGACATCCTCCGCCGCCACGACGCGCGGCCGGCCGCCGGTCGCCTGCACGCGCGGGCGTTCAACGTCCACGAGCTGGTCGCCCGCGCCATGCTCCGCGAGTGCCTGATCGGGCTGAGCAGCCCCGTGCTGGACGCCGTCCTCGTCCTCGGCACGGGGGCCGGCGGACGGCTCGCGCAGGCGCTCGCCGTCCGCGCCGCCAAGGACCGGTGGATCGACCGCGACCCGACCGCCCCCGACGCCGACTTCCGCCCGCTGAAGGTGGACGTGTACGACCCGGACGCCGAGGCGTGGGCCAGTTGCCTGACCTCCGGCCTGGACCCGGCCGTCGCCGCCCTGCTGGCCGTCGGGCCGCACCCGTGCGACGCCCACCGGTGCGGGTTCCGCGGCGCGGACGTGCGCGCGAAGATCGTGCGCGGCGGTTACCACGCCGCCTTCGTCGGGATGAGCGACGAGGCGCACGCCCTCATCCAGGCGGTGGCCCTCCGCGAGGCGCTGCCGGACACGGTGCCCGTCGTCGTCCGCGTGCGCGAAGAGGGGACGGGGTTCGGCGGCCTGCTCGCCCGCGCGCAGAGTGACCACTTCGGCGCGAACGTCCACGCCGTCGGCACCCAGGACCAGGTGTTCGCCCTGGCCGCCAGCCTGAATCCGATGGTCGAAGTGTTCGCCCGCGCCCTGCACCAGGACTACCTGCTCCTCACCCACCAGCGGTTCGAGCAAGCCACCCGTCGCGGCGACCTGGCGGAGGCGGCCAAGATCCGCGCCAAGGCCGCCTTCGTCCGCTGGCGGAAACTGTCGGCGGACCTGAAGCAGTCGAACCGCCTGCTCGCCGGCCGGCTGTCCCGCTACCTGACCATCCCCGGCACCGGCCGCCGCTTCCGCGCCGAGTTCCGCCCGAACGCCCTCCTCGACCCGCAGCGTTACTACCGCCTGTCGGCCGACGAAGTGGAGGAACTGGCGCGGCTCGAACACGACGGCTGGTTCACGGACATGGCCTCCCTCGGCTGGCGGCGCGGCCACGGGGCCGGTCCGCACGACTCCGACCCGGTGCGGAAACTGAACCCGAACATGGTGCCGTGGGCCGACCTCGACGAGGGCATGAAGGAGTACGACCGGAACATCATCCGCCGCCTGCCGTTCGTGTTCGCCAAGGCCGACTACGAGGTGATCGAGGAGTCGTGACTCGCCGCCGGTGTCGGATAAAACGACTTGAGGACAAATCGGACACCTGCCCTTGACCCAGGGACATGCGGATGTGTACATTAGATTCAGTCGATCCGCGCGGAGTCCAGGTTCACACCGGAGGACGGCCGATGCCACGACGAGCCCTTCTCCTGCTGGCAGCCGTGTCGCTCATCACCGTGGGCGCGGTGTTCGGACGGGGATTGTTCGCCGGGAAACCGAAGGCGGAACCCGTTGCCATCGCACCGCCGTCCGCCCTGTTCGTGTCGTCCGAGAAACTGGACTTCGGCCGGGTCTGGACGACGAACAGCTTCGAGTGGTCCTTCCCAGTCACGAATCGCGGGTCCGAGCCGCTGTCGGTCATCGGCATCGGCTCCTCCTGTTCCTGTCTGTCGGTGTCGCCGCCGCGCTTCGACCTGAAGCCCGGCGAGACGACCACCATCACCGCCGTCGTGGACCTGACCGCCAAAGCACGGCCGACCGACGACGCGGCGTTCCTGCTGACGCCGATAGTCGAACTCGAATCGAAATCCTCGCACCCGCGGGTGGAGTGGGTGCTGACGGGGAAGTCGCAACGCCTCCTCACGCTCGCTCGCCCGCCGACGTTCGGCCGCATTTCGGTGTTGGATCAGCCGCTCAAGACCGTCAGTATTGCGGTGACGACGGCGATCCCGCTCGACCTCGGCCTCGCCGCGAAGTCGGATCACCCGTCCATCGTCGCCGCCATCCGGCGCGACCCGAAGGACGACAAGAAGTACACGCTCGAACTGTCGACGTCGAAGCCGCTGCCGCTCGGCCCGATGAAGGGGACGGTGACGCTGACGCCGGGTGACCGCCGCGAGGCGAAGCTGCCCGTCATCACGGTCCCGTTCGACGCACTCATCGTGCCGGACGTGGAGTGCTTGCCGCCGGCGGTGCTGGGCGGTGGGCACAAAGTCGGGGCGACGTTCACGCAGTCGGTGACGCTGGCGTCCCTGGGCCGGCGGTCGTTCAAGGTGCTGTCGGTGTCGGTGGACGGAGCCGGGTTGAGTGTCAAACAAGTCAGTGACGAGTTCTTCGTGACCCAGCAGTGCCTTTCCGCCGGCCAGCAGACCGGCAAAGTCGTCTTCCAGGTCGAGGCCGCCGACGGCCGCTACGCCATCACCGCCGAAGTCAGCTACGTCGGCGTCCAGGATTGATGTTGTCGTCTTGTTAGCCCGCCGCGCCAGCAAGGGGCCAACCCTTCTGCGGTAGGCCGAACACCACCACCGTTCCGGGAAGGGCCTCCGTCATGCTCCGCACCACCTTCGCGCTCGTCGCCCTGTGCCTCGGCCTGTCGTTCGTCGCCGCGCAGCCGCCAGCCCCGGCCGTGACGATGGACGACATCAAGAAGGCGTGGCAGGACCGGCAGGACAAGGTGAAGACGCTGAAGATTGATTGGACGAGCACTACACTGATTCGAAAGGGTCAGTATTCGCAAGGCGCGGGGAGTTCTGGCGGAAGCGCGGTGCCACACCCACCCCGGGATATGTTCGTCAAGAGCAAGACATCTGTGGCACTCGATACGGATAAACTGCGTATTCATGAACATCGCCAACAGTGGTTTAGCGAAAAGAATGCCTTTCTTGACTCCGAGTCAATCACCATTCGTGACAATATCAACCGATTACTATACTCGCCTGTAGTTGCCAACCAAGCTTTTCCATCGGCGAACATTAGCCTGGTGAACGACAGCTTCGTTGATTTATCTCGTGTCGAAATGTATCCAGTGTTGTGGTACTCCAGGGGTGCCGATCCCAGGCTTGCAAGAGTTTCCCTGGACTCGTACGATGTCTCTGGCGTATCGCCATCTTTTGGAGGCGTTTCGTGCGTAGAAATCGTGAGAAAATCGACTAGCTCAGGGTCGGTAGCTAGTCTCTGGCTAGACAGGAAGAATGGGTATCTCCCTGTCAGGTATTTCACTATTCACAATAAAAAGCTGTCTGTAGACATGAGCGTTTCGTATGAATCACAGAAATCTGGGCATGCAATACCATCAAAATGGAAGTATGCCATGGCACCGAACGGGAAATTTCTGGGCGAAAGCCTGGAGTGCGCTGTGGACTTTACAGAAATCAACGCCAGAATGAACGAAGACCTGTTCTCTCCGAAATTTGCTCCCGGAACGGTTGTCACTGACCTGAGGCCCGGTACTCAATCGCGTCACATCATTGATGATGATGGCAATTCTGGTCGTCAGCACAGCCTGCGACAAAACGTGACTCATCGTGAGTTGGTAGAAGAGGCGCATGAAGACCATCGCTCGTCACGAAAACTGACAACTGTCGTGGCAGCAGCATTGGCCATTGCATCAATGATCTGGGTTACAGTACGGCTTCTCTGGTACAGACGACGGCACTCGCAGTCAATACCATCATCGGCCCCCCAGCAAGAGGATAGAGCATGAAAGTTCTTGATCTGTTCGCGTTCTTCAGCTTCTGCTTCGCCATGAGTCTGTTCGTGAGTGATAGTGGCCAAGCCACCCCCTCCCCCACGACGCCGGTGACGTGCAGCTTCGTGTGCAAAATTGTGTACTACAGCATCGACTGCAACGACGGCCAGTGCGAGGCGTACTTCACGGCAACGTGCTACCCGTGCCGTGGGACCGACAAATACAATTGCTACGGCACGCAGAGTTCAGGTGACACCTGCCAAGCGAGCCAGGAAGTGTACAACATGGCCTTCTACGCCGGCTGTGATCACTGTCCTTGTTCAGTTGGTCCTGCTCCGTTGAAGGACATGGACTGGGCTGAAGCTCTAGGTCCCAACGAGCACACCGGCGATTTGAGTACGCCTTTCCAGGCGATCGGCAAGACCGTGATGTACTGCGTAGGCTAGGGCTGTGAGGTAGTCTGGTACAAATGCGGGATCAGTGATGGAATATTATACTGGACTACTTGAGTATCTCATCAAATGAGCATATTCAGTCGCCACCCCGCGTTCACGCTGGTCGAGACGCTGGTCTCGATCAGCATTCTGGCGCTGCTCGCCGCGCTGACGATGGCCGGCGTGCAGAAGGTGCGGGCGGCGGCGGCGCGGACGGCGTGCCAGAATAACCTCCGCCAGCTCGCCCTCGCCCTGCACCAGTACCACGGGGCGAACGGCGTCCTGCCGGCGGGCGTCACCGGCAAGGACTCCAAGACCGGCCAACCCTTCCTGGGTTGGCACGTCCGCATCCTGCCCTACGTCGAGCAGTCGGCGATGCACGAGCAGGCCGTGGCCGCGTACAAACAGGACAAGAACTTCCTCAACAGTCCGCCGCACGTCGGACTGGAACAGGCGGTGAAGCTGTTCGGCTGCCCGACCGACCCGCGCACGCTGTCGCCGCAGGCGACCAAGCACAAGACGACCCGCGGCACCACGGCGTACCTGGGCAACGAGGGGCTGAGTTCGTTCCGCATGGAAGGGGTGCTGTTCCTCGATTCGGCGGTGAAGCTGACCGACATCACCGACGGCACGACGAACACGCTGCTCATCGGCGAGCGGCCGCCGAGCGCCGACCTGGCCCTCGGCTGGTGGTACGCCGGGTGGGGGCAGGACCAGGAGGGCGAGGCCGAGATGGTGCTGGGCGCGCGGACGAAGTACCGCATGGGCGGGCGGTACAACTGCCCCGTCGGGCCGCACCACTTCGGGCCGGGCAAGATCGCCGACGACTGCTCGGCGTTCCACTTCTGGAGCCTGCACGCCGGCGGCGCGCACTTCGCCCACGCCGACGGCAGCGTGAGGTTCCTGGCCTACTCGGCCGACGCGATCCTGCCGGCGCTGGCCACCCGCGCCGCCGGCGACGCCGTGCCGGAGTAGATTGGTCCCGGCCCGATCGTGCCGGTGGCGACTTCCCGACCTCACCTCTCGCACCCTCTCCCCAGAAGTCGCGCGGCACATATCGTTCGAGGGAGAGGTCCGCGCCTTCGGACGAGAGAACTCCCATGACCCGCTCGCTCATCGCCCTCTTGCTCGTCGCCGGTGTTGCGGCCGCCGAGCCGCCGAAGCCGGCGGTCGTGGTGCGGTCGCGGAACTTCGCCAAGCTGTTCGACGACTACAGCCACATGATCGCCGCCGTCCTCGGCGAGAAGGGGCGGAAGGCGTTTCAAGAAGTGCTGGAGGACGACCTCGGCGAAAAGGGGCTGACGGGGCTGGATCAAACCCGCCCGTGGGCCGGCTACCTGCTGACGACGGACAAGATCGACGACACGGCGGCCGTGCTGCTGGTGCCGGTCACGAAGGAGTCCGACTTCCTCGACTTGTTGGACCGTCTCGACTTCACGGCGGAAGAAGTGACCGGCGCGGCGGGCCTGTACGAAGTCGAATGGCCCGGCGCGTCGCTGTTCCTCCGCTTCCACGAGAAGTACGCCTACCTCGGCGTCAATGCCAGCCGCGCCGGGATGGACCCGAAGGTACTGATCCCACCGAAGCAGCTCCTCGACCCCGACGACCTGACGCCGGTGGCGGTCGTGGTGTATCCGGAGCGGCTTTCCAAAGAGTGGCGCGCGGCGGCGGTGGAGGCAATGAAAATGATCGTCGGGCCGGAGGCGGTACTCGGCATCCTGCTGCTGGAGTGTCTGACGCGCCTGCAAGACAACTCGACCGGGCTGGAACCGGTGCGGGTGGCAGCAGAGTACGACCGCGAGCGCGGCGAAGTGGTCGTCGAGATGACGGCGAAGGGCGGCAAAGGAACCCCGCTGGCCGCGACCATCGCAGCACGGAAGCCGGCCGAACACCGCTTCGGCGGCATCGTCGGCACCGCCGCGACGTTCCGACTGTGCTGGCCAGCGCTGGGCAAACCGGCGCGGGATCTCGCGGCCGAGTTCGGAAAACAGTACACGAGTTTCCTGGCGCTCGGGCTGGAAGGCGACACGACCCTGACGCCGCCGGCCGTCGCGCTGACCGAGGCGATCCGGGCGGCCGTCGCCGCGAGCGCCGCCGACTTCGCGTTCGCCCTGGATGGCCCGGACAAGGCCGGCCGCTACGCCGCCACCGCTGCCGTCGGCATCGGAAACGGCAAGAAACTCGACGACGCGCTCCGCAAGTTCGTCACCGCGCGACCGACCCCAGGTGACGCCGATGTGGCGGCGATTCAGAAGGCCGTCTCCCTCGACGCGACGAAGATCGGCGAGGTGGCCGTTCACACGCTGAGACTCGGCGCGTTCCTGCCGAAGGAGTGGGCGGAACTGCTCGGCGACAAGGCCGAGGTCGCCGTCGCGTTCTCGAAGGATGCGGCGTTCGTCACCGTCGGCACCGACGCCGTCGGGCGGATGAAAGCCGCGATTGCCGCGAAGCCGGCCGTCTGCGACCCGCTGACGCTGTTGGCGACACCGAAGGCGCTCGCCCCGCTGCTGGACAAACTCGACCTGCCGAACGCCTTCGGCGACAGTGACAAGCCGCTGTCACTGCTCGCCGCGACGCCGACCGGCGGCGAGTCGCTGACACTCCGCGCGACGCTGAACCTGAAATTGTTCGACCCGTTCCGTACCCGCGAGTGACCCGATCCGAGCCGGAAGCGTGAG
>JAYTTN010000492.1:0-1371 GCA_043745295.1 Fimbriiglobus sp.
CGCCCGCGAAGGGTGCGGCAGCGGATTTTGGCGAGCGGGGGGGGCGTCAGCCCCCTGTTGTGGTCGAAATCCCCAGGGAACAGGGGGCTGACGCCCCCCGCTCGCCCGGAGCCGCCAAAATCAATTGCCGCACCCTTGACCCGTCACTTCTTCTTCTCGACCGGCACCGGCGGTGGGGCGACCGGCGGCGGCTGGACCTGCTGCGGCGGCTGCGGGTCGCCTTTGAGCAACTTCGCGAACCTGGGATCGCTGAACATCGTGGCCGCACGGATCAGCTCGACGCTCGGGATCGCCGCCCCGGTCAGGTCCGCCCACGCCTTCTTCTGCTCGGCGGTGAGGTTCTTGACGGCCGCTTTCGTCACGTCGTCGAACTCGGCCGCTTGCTTCCGCCGGATGCCATCGATCATTGCGGACATCCGGGGGTCATCCGAACTGGCTTGCAACTCGATCATCACCATCAGCGACCCGGTGCCGCGACTTTTCGCCACTTCGCCGGCGATGCGGTCCTCCTGGTCCGCCGTCAATTTCAGTACCCGCACGGCGTGACGACTGAGGAGCGCGGCGGCCCCGTCCCGCTGCAACTGGATCTGCCGCAGGCGGGTGAGTTGCTCGCCCGTCAGCACCTTCACCGCCTTCGCGTCGTACCCGATGGCGGTGTCATCCAGGCCGTTGAAGATGTCGAGGATCGAGTCCGCGTTTTGCGGATTCGCGCCCTTCTGCCGCTGTATCGCCGCCCGGATGCCGCCACTCGCCTCCGCCCATGCCTCGTCCAGCTTCTTGTCCTGTTCGGCGGTGATCTTCAACTGCTCGCGGATAGTCGGGCACGCCAGCGCCGCCCCGATCTTGTCCACCCGCACGCGGTCGAGTTCGGCCGTCGGGGCCTTCGCCTTCAACTCCGGCACCGGCGCGGCGTGCGTCTCGGCCGCGTGCCGGGACAGCCCGCCGAGGGCCACCATCAGCACCGCGACGCCGGCCAGCACCAGCGCCTTCAAGTGAGTTCCGCTCATGGCTCGTAGCACCTCCAGAGACAGTTGAACCGCGACTCCGTCCGCTTCGCCGAGGGCGCTTTCCGCCGCCCGACAGACCAACCCCACCGGCACCCGCGCCGACGCCGCCCCGCCCGACAACCCGACCGCCGCCAGCCCGCGCCGGAGCAGCCGGTTGCCGAGCAGTCCCCGGCCGCGAGACAGTCTACTGGCCACCGTCCCGCGCGGGCAGCCGAGTTCCGCCGCCGCCTCGTCGAGTGTCAGTTCCCGGAGTTCGCACAGCACCACGGCGGTGCGGTACTTGTCCGGCAGCTTCGCCAACTCCTCATCGAGGATGCGGCCGAGGTCGGGGTTGCGGTCGGCGACCGGGGCGGGAACGTCGGGC
>JAYTTN010000493.1:0-1368 GCA_043745295.1 Fimbriiglobus sp.
ACTGCCCGCCGATCCAGCCGACGTAGAAGCTGAAGATCTGCTGGTTGTCGTACGGCCCCTTGCGGATCGGGAAGGCGAAGTCGAGCGCGATGGGCAGCGGGCCGAACGCCGGCACCTGGATCCGCAACCCGACGCCGACCGACACCCGGTAGTCGCGGATGGCCACGTTGCTCTCGATGGTGCCGTGGTCCACGAAGGTGACGAACCGCACCATCTCGTTCGCCATCAGCGGGATCTGGTACTCGGCCGTGTTCAGGAAGGCGAACGTGCCGCCGGTGTTCATCGGCACGGTGCCGGGGGCCCCCTGCTCGAACGGGCCGACGCCGCGGAAGGTGAACCCCCGCAGGCTGCGGAACCCGCCGCCGTACACCCGCTCGTACACCGGCGCGTTGTCGGCCATGACGGTCAGTTGGGACCGCAGGGCGACCACCCCCTTCCACCCGCCGTCGCGGGCCTGGTGGACGGTCCAGAACTTGGTCCCCTCGACCGTGGCGATGGGGAACCGGTTGGTGCCCAGCACCTGCTCGACGCTCATGTCCAGCACGCTGCCGGTGTTCGGCATGAGGAAGCTGTCGCGGGTGTCGCGGGTGACGCCGCCCCGCAACCCGAGGACGAAGTTGCTGCCGGCCGACCGGGCGATCGCGTCCGGCGCGCCGAACGGGATGTTGTGCAGGTTCACCCCCTCCACCCGCGCGGAGGCGTTGGCGTGCCACACCCCGTACTCGTCCAGCCGGCGGTCCACCGTCACCCGGTCGCCGAACCGGTTCTCCGAGTACTCCAGGAATTGGCGGCCGCTGTAGTACGCGCTGTTGGTCAGGCCGTACGGCTGGTCGAACAGGAACGGCTCCCGCCACGTCGCCTCGTACCGCTGGATGGTGGTGCCGGGCATGGCCGTCAGCCGCAGCTCCTGGCCGCCGCCGCGGAACGCCTTCCCGCCCAGCAGGTCGGACACGCTCGTCGGCACTTTCAGGATGTCGAAGTTCCGCTGGTTCACGGTCAGCGTGCCGTTCAGGCCGGCGTTCGAGTTCACCCCGACTTGCAGGCCGACCATGCCGGTGCGGGTCTCGCGGACGGTCACCTTGATGTCGCGGAACGGGCTGTCCGGGTTGTCCGGCGGCAGCACTTCGATGGCCGGCGGCGGGTCGTTGTCGAAGATTTGCAGGCGGATCAGGTTCTGCCGCGCCTCCTCGATGCGGGGGTACTCCAGGATTTGGCCGGGGTTGATGCCGGTCAACTGGTTCAGGATGACCCGCTGCTGGGTGACGGTGTTCCCGACGATCTCGATCTTGCCGACGCGGGACGGCCCCAGCGGCACGCCCGGCCCGCCGCCCGGCTGCTGCGCCACCCGCTCCGGCTCCGTCACCTTGT
>JAYTTN010000494.1:0-19109 GCA_043745295.1 Fimbriiglobus sp.
CAACCGACGAAGGAGGCCATCGAGGCCAAGCGGAAGCGGGCCAACGCCGCCCTCCGCGGCGACCACTACCACAGCGTCGCCAACCCCGCCGCCGGCGAGGAGCCGGGCGAGCGGGGCGCGGAGCCGGCGAAACCGACGGGGTATCGGCCCAAACGCAGCAGTCAGAAACGGCAATTCAAGCCCGGTCGTGGCGGGTATACTGGGGGCAACCTTGGAGGAGGTGCGTCATGAGCGAACTTCGAGTGGAGATCGACGAGCGGATCAAGCAAACGCCCGAACTGTCTGCCGCCGTGGCGAAGGGGACCGAATACTTCGAGTCGGAGTTCGACGACCTCCCCGCCGACCCACTGTGGGGGGGTGCCGAACTGAAGTGGCTCCCGACGCCGGGCCGCGAGGGGTACTTGCGGATGGGGTTCGGGGAAGTACACCGCGAGAGCGGCGGCTACCGCGCGTCCATCGATCTCCCCGCGTCTCAGTTGGGTGACGAAGTCAGTCGGAACACCTGGATGCGTCATCTTCTCAGCCGCGTCGTCATCAAGCACCGCGGCAAGGTGGCGCGCGAGCGCGTCGGGCGTTTCATCCTGGAATTGGGACACACCGATGGCTGAATCGAAGGTCGAACAGCTCGCCCGTGAGACGGAGTTGGAACTCGCCCTCGTCAAGAAGGATGTGGAGGCGATTCGGAAGGACATCGATGCCGCGAACCTGAACCAGCTCCGCGAACGGGTCGCGGTGCTGGAATCACAACAGGCGGACGCGCGGAAGGCGAAGGACGAGTCGGACAAGCGGCAGTGGCAGTTCGTGTACATTTTCGCCGGCGCGATGGCCTCGCTGCTCGTCACGGTCGTCGTCCAACTGGTGCTGTCCTGGGTGAAGAAGTGACCTCAGCGCCGCAGGAGGGGCGCAGCGAACACGGTGCCGAGCCGTCGAAGACCACCGGCTACCGACCGATACGAAAGACACAGAACCTGAGGCACAAGTATGGGTTAGAAATAGCGATTCGTGCTGCTCGTCACCGAACCCGAGCAGGGTTGCGATCATCCTTCACCCAGATACGCGAACGCACATCGAGGTTTGACATGCCTGTAGACCCGCTGAGTGACCGGAAACCGGATTGTGTGGTTGTCGATACCAGCATCTGGCGTGCGGACCCTTTGCTACGTGGGCCGACAGGCGTATCCTTGGTCTACACGCTGAGCCGACAAGGCGGGAAAATCGGTTTGCCAGAGGTCGTTGAGTCCGAACTGATAAAGCAAATCGTTGAAGTTGGCCGTGAGGCCAGTCGTGAGATGGGGAAAGGTGCGCGAATCCTCTCTCTGCTCAGCAACACGCACCACTTCGCGGTGACTCCGGATGACGCAACATTGAGATCTTACGTCGATGCGCGCCTCAAAGAACTCGCGCCACTCCTATACCGCGAGGCATTTACACTAGAGCATGCCAAGGCAGCGCTTGAGATGGTGAACGCTCAGGTTGCCCCAAATGGCCGCAAGAATCAGCAATTCAAGGATTCAGCCATTTGGCGAGCGTCTCTCTCCATTGCATCTCAGTTCACAACACACCTTGTAACTGGAGACAAGGCGTTTTTCGCCGACCGGGACCAACCGAAAAATGGACTTGCGCAGAATCTAATGAGAGATTGTCGTGAGGCAGGCGTTCAAATCCAACTCCACCCAGACATTGCTTCGTGCCTGAAGGCGATCGTAGCCGACCAGCCAGTCATCGACACAAAGCGGGTGAGCGAGCTGGTGCAATCAGCGGTATTCGATCAACTGAAAGAGCAAGCAGAGAAGAACCGGTATGAAATAACGGAAGTGTTAGATACGAAGATCACGCCACTACGGACCGAGAACCCGAACCGAATTGCTATCGACTACACACTCATTGCCGGTCTCGCGGAAAACCCATCGTTCAGAACGACTCCACGCGAGAGTGCTCGTGGAATCGTTCACGGTAGCGCGTACTTCCTTTCCGACACCGCCAATCTTGACGAACACCTTGTTCAGAAGATAGCACTACGGCATAAGAATGGCGCTTACATTCGATCCTTCAAGGACTACGACACTGCCGTAATGTTTCCGCGCCCGATTGATACAGAACTGGACTAGCCCGCCGTTGGAACGGCCAGGCGTTCATAACGATCCTACCCCTACTTCCCTTTCTTCTCGCCGCAGCCCTTCCAGGTCCATTCGAGGGCGTGCGGCAGGAACTGCCCCTGGGCCTTGCCGTCGCAGTGGCCGGACCCCTGGCAGAACAGGTACTGGTACTCGTACCCCTTCCCCTTCAGCACCTTTGCCGTCCGGTGGTTCGCCGCCACCCAGTCGTGCATGTCGTCGCGCATCACGTTCGGGTTGAGCAAATCCTTGTCGCCGACGGAGAGGAACAGGAGAGGACGGCGGCTTCGGCGAGTTCCGCGCGAGCCGGGCTTCGAGTTCGGCGACGCGGCCGGTGAGGGCGACCACCCGGGCGGCGACCGCTGCGAGGGCGCGGAGGTACGCCGTCACGGCCGCCGGCAGCGGGTCGAACAGGTCCGCCGGCAGCGGGGGCGGGAGCATGTCGCCGCGACGATACCAACCGCCCGGCGACCGTGCAAGGCCGTGAACGGTTACGGCGGCACCTTCGGATCGGCGAATACACGGCGACCAAGGCCGCGACGAACTTTCCCATCGACACAGACAAGGCACTGGAAGTGAAGGTCACGATTCCCAAGACCACGAAGAAGGAAGACGCGCCCGAGATGCTCGGTACGGAGTTGGGGCAGAAGACCTTGGCCTTCCGCAACGAGTTCGTCGCGAAGTGGCAAACAACTTCGAGACGTGCGCCGGCGAGATCGCGACCGCGGAAGGATGGGAGAAATGATCCACACTCCCCGCGCCGCCCCGCAGCTGGTACTTGCTGTCCTGATCGCGTGCATCGGACTACCGCAGCGTTCCGTCGGTCAGCCGAAACCACTGCCGAAGGCCAAGCCCGCGCGGAAGGTGGCCATCGCGGTGGCCCCGAGTGCGGAGCGGGTGTCCGTCGGAGAGGATGTCGTCCTGACAGAGTCGATGCCGCTCGCGGGGGAGACGAAAGTCGTGGGATTCCGTCACGACGTGTTCCGTCTCGGCGTTCGCGACGAAAAACTGAACGCGCTCGTACTCCTCACATGGGGGGACGTGTCCCCGGTGTCCCCGTCGGATGAAGGCGGTCCCTACGCCGGGGAGGACATCCTCGTCACCTCTACGGGGACGCCACCGCCGGACAGTTTTAGATTGACAACGCGAATGGTTTCACCACCGCGAACAACGTTTCCAAGAGCAGTTCCATCGGGTTCGAGGCGCGAGTCGCCGGGATCTGTCAAATCGCATCGAGTTGGATCGAGAGCGGCAGCTCGCTCGAGTTGACGAGCGCCCCCGTCGCGCGGACGGTCGAGCCGAAGGCGAAGTGACACCGGGTCGGGGATTCCAGTCGATGTGGCTTCGCAGATGGCTTCGGCCTCCGGACCGAGTGCCGTGTGCGAACGGAATCTGGCGACCTCACTCGCGCCGCGGCTGAGGTCGGGTCATTTCTTCGCATGCGGCGTAGCGGGCGGCGAGTTCGACGTACCGCCGGTTGATGGCGCGGGTCCGCTCCACCTCGTCCGGCGCGACGGCGCGCACGACTTTGCCTGGCACGCCCATGACGAGGCTGCGGGACGGGACGACCATCCCCGGCGGCACCACGCACCCGGCGGCGATGACGCACTCCGCGCCGATATCCGTGCCGGACAGCAGCTTCGCCCCGATGCCGATCAGCGTGTCGGCACGAATGCGAACCCCGTGCAGCACGGCCGCGTGCCCGACCACGACGCCCGGTTCGATCTCCTGCGGCACGTCGAAGTCGCAGTGGACGATGACGCCGTCTTGCAGGTTCACCCGCTCGTGCAGGGTGACCGGGGCCACGTCCCCGCGCACCACCGCGCCGAACCAGACGTTCACCCCGACGGCGATTCGCACGTCGCCGCAGACGACGGCGGTGGCGGCGAGGTACGCCCCGCCGGTCGCGCGAAACAGCGGTTCCGAACTCTTCACTGGCGTTCCCCCGGTGCGTCGGTCATCTTATCGAGACAGCCGCGATCGATCCCGTCGCCCGCCGAGGAGACCCGCCGTGCCCGCCGACCCGCCCAAGGCGAGTGTGATCGTGTTCCCGTTCGACCTGTTCGGCGGCTCCGGGACCGGGGCCGGCGCGGAGCTGCTGGCCGACGCCGTGCGGGAAATCCTCGACGACAACAAGCGGGAGACGCGGCCGACCCGGTGCGACGCCTACCGCGGGCTGGTGAAGGTGCGGGAGCTGGCGTTCGGCACCCCGAAGGCGGTGGCCGGGTGGCGGCACCTCGGCCGGCAGGCCATCCGCCAAACGCTGAAGGCCGGCGACCGCACCCTCTGGCTGGGGGGCAATCACCTGTCGGTACTGCCGGTGTACGAGGAACTCGGCGCGGACGGCGGGGCGGCAAACACGCTCGTCATCCAGTTCGACGCGCACCTCGACGTGCATCAGTTCCGGGACATCAACCCGAACCCGGCCAACGGCAACTTCCTGCTGCACGCCGACGGCCCGTTGCCGAGCGTCGTGAACGTCGGGCACCGGGACTTGTTCCTCCTGCAACCGGACATCCGCGAGCGGTTCGCCGCCACGCACTCGGCGGTGCAGGTGGCGGCGAACCCGGACAAGGTGGCGGCCGACCTGCGGAAGCGGGCGGACAAGTCGGCGCGGGTGTGGATCGACATCGACGCCGACGTGTTCGACCCGTCCGAGATGCCGGCCGTCCACCGGCCGCTGCCGTTCGGCCTGCGCGGGCTGAGCGTGCTGCGGCTGCTCGACGAGGTGTGGGACTCGGAGAAGGTGATCGGCCTGTCGGTCAGCGAGTTCGACCCCGGTCGGGACGTGCGCGACACCGGCCTGAACCTGCTCGGCTGGCTGATCGAGTGGGCGCTGCTGCGGTGGTACGAGGGGTGAAGCCGTGAGCCGATTCTCCACCGCGTTCAAATCGAGAATGGTCCCAGGCGCGGACGAGGTGACCGCGCGCCGGCGGGCAGACAACGAGAGCGAACCGTCACCGACCGTCAGCCCTCACCGGGGGAAGTTCCTGGGGCGGCCGGCACCTCGCCCTTTGCCAGCTTGTCCGCGATGCGTCCGATGTCCCGAATCAGATCGCGGAGTTCGTCGAAGGTCAAGTTCGCTCCGTCGGTATACAGGCCGTCGTTCTTGATCCAGACCGAATGGAGTTGACCCGCTGGGAGCGTCTCCGGGTTGGAGTGCCGGCTCTTGTTGTAAATGGAGTTGAGTCTCTCGTAGGGGCTTCCGTCACCTTGGGTGAATAACTGGATTCCGAGAGCTTTCCGAACAAAGTCGAGCGACTGGTACAGCATTCCCACTGTGGACTCGAACCGCCGGAGACAGGAGAAGTACAGAGAGATGTCGCGCTTGCCAGCTACCAACTTGGCAAGATGCTCTCGCGCCTCTTCGTAATCCGCCACGGCCCCTTCCGCCCGCCGGATCAGGGCGAACGCCAACGCGGCCTTCTCCTTCGTCAAGGGGATGCGAAGGATCCAGTTGAGGACGAAGGAACTCAGCCAAGAGGAGCAGTCGGGGAACTCCTGAGCCACGAGGGCCGCTCGGCACTCGGTCAGTTGCGACAGATCTTGGGCGACGAAGTTATCCAGGGCATACATCGACAGCGGCATTCCTGCGACCCTCCGCCTCCGTCGCCGAACGACTAAGCTCAGCAGCGGCGGGGGCCGGGTGAGCTACGAACCCCAGAAAGCCTACATGCCCCCGCCGTCTGCTGCAGCGCCTGGTTCGGCCTCTTGCTCGCTCGCCTCGGGCAGCCCGACCCCGAGGCACTCGACCGGATCATCCTCGGACTCAAAGACGCTGTTGAAGGTGTTGAGGTACAGCTCCGGGAAGTCGTACCCGTAGTGCGTCCGCTCCGCCTTGATCCCGCGCCCGCGCAGGAACTCGACCAGTCCCCGCACCGAGATGCCGGTGATGTCCCGTCCGAACAGCTCCAGCGTGACCGTGGCGTACTGGGCCTTATGGACCTCGATGTAGTTGACTCGGCCCTTTTCGTCGTAGTGGATGATGAGGCCGACCACCTCGCAGTGGTCCGACCGCACCTTGTTCCACTCGACCTTGAAGAAGCTGGTGTAGACGTAGGTGAAGGCGCGGCTAATCTCATCTTTGTGCATCCCGAACCGGATCGGGCCGACGCCCATCAACGGCTCGACGACGAAGTGATGCACAGTGCTGACCGCCATCCGCGCCTCCGGACGCCGAACGACATAGCTCAGGGGCCGGCGGCGGGCGCACTGAGCCACAAATTGGTTTGATCCCCGCCGGTCCCCTGCAGCGCCTGGTTCGGCATCCTACCCGACTGCCCGGCGGAGCACCCACCACAATCCGGATGCCGCGGAGCTGCCCCGCGAATTCCTTCCGAGCCGACTGACACCCAGTTGACACTAGCATTGAAAGGCCGATGTCGAAGAGGCCGAACTTGTTATTCGCTCGCGCACGCGCGACCTACCGCCGCTAGTGTGGCCGTCCGGGTAGCCTCAGCGGAACACCGCTGAGGCTACCCGGACGGCCAACGCCTGTCAAACCGACGGGATAGATTGCGCCGAAAACTCAAGCCGCCGAACGAGTCCCTCACCCGTCACGCGATGGGGCTGTAGCCGTACCGCTCGATCAGCTCGGCGGCGACCTCCTCCTGCTTCACCGGCGGCCACATCTTGCACGGCTCGAACAGGTTGTCGATGATCGTCTTCAGCGTGCGGCCGGACTTGTCGTTGCCGCCGTGCGACGAGTGCCCCTTGTCCGCGATGCCCATCACCTCGGCCACCTCCCGCCGCTTCGCCGGCTGCTCCTTGTAGTCGTAGGAGACGGCCAACTCCGGGCGGAGGACGCCGGTGGCCTTCTTCGGCGGGTTGATCTGCGGGCGGAACTTCAGCCGCTCCCCCGCCCGCCACTCCAGGTAATGCGGGAACAGGTCGTTCAAGGTGCCGTTCAGCACCGTCCGGTCGGTCGCGTCCCACTTGACGGACGAGTCCTCCTCGGCCAGGCTGATGACGACGTAGGAGTACAGGGCGGTGAACGAGTCGTCCGAGAACGCCTCCGCCGTCCCTTCCATCTGGGCGGTCTTGAACTCCTCGACCTTTCTCTTGATGTCCGCGATGCGCAGCGGCATGGCGCGACCCTCGGCGTGGGCGTGGGGCCACCGGACGCGGCGGCGAATACCCACATTACGCCGACCGGGTGGGGCTTCTTTCAGCGCCGGCCGGGATCGCGCCGGGCACGACACCCCTATCCCTCACGACTTCGTGGCGATCACCCGTTGCAGCGGCTGGATGACGTTCGGCAGCAGGTACTCGGCGGTCAGCTCGTCGAGTTGCTCTCGCTGCTTGACGTAACTCTCGGCGTAGGTGGCGAACGGCTGCCGCGCCCAGAACTGGCGGACGGTCAGGTAGACGCTGATTGGCGCTTCGGGGAAGGTGCCGGTGCGGACTTGGTACGCCGTGGTGCGGGTCTCGACGCTCAGCCGGGCCTGGAGCTGGCAGCCGTCGTCCAGGGCGATCATGACGCTCGGCTGGTAGTTCAGCACCTTCCCGCCGGGTCGCCGGAACAGGGCGTCGAACGGCCCCTCGCCGGACAGCGCGTCGGCCACCACCTCGTCGTGGTTGCCCTTGAACGCCAGGTCGAAGTAGTACAGCACGTCGAGCGAGTCGGTGTCGATCGGCTGCACGCCCAGGTGGTAGGTGGCCATGTCCAGGATGAGCAGGTTTTGCGCGTCGGCGTCCTCCAGCGACTCCGGGTTGACGGCCCCGCTGCCCAGCCGCTTGCCGTCCACCGTCACCCACCGGTACGCGCCGGCGTCGCGGTCCTCCTCCAGCGCGTACTCGCTCCCGTCCCGCTTCTCGAAGTCGGTCATGGTCGGGTACCGCTTCCGCACCGCCTCGAAGAAGTGCAGCACCGTCTCGCGGCCGGTCGGCAGGTCGAGCTTGCTGGCCAGGTAGACGGAGATGCCGAAGTCGTCGCACAGGCCGGCGTAGGAGTTCATCGCGGAGTCCCTCTCGGTCCGAGGCCGCCGCACGGAACGCGGCGACGGCGTCGGCATCTATTGTTCGCGGCGGGGGCCTTCGGAACAAGACTTGACGAAGGCGGTACGGGTTCACATTCCGGCGAGGGGCGGGAGGGCTGGCCGGGTTGTACCCGGTCGATTCCGCTTCTCGAGTCAAACGGATCGGCACATGTCGTGCGCGGCACGAGACCCGAATCCGGAGGGTGCAACTACCTTCTCACCCGTCGCGGATCATCTCCCGCGCGGCGTTCAGGCCGGCGGCACCCATGACTCCGCCGCCGGGGTGCGCCGCCGCCCCGCACAGGTACAAGCCCTTCACCGGCGTGCGGTAGTTGGCGAACCCGGCCACCGGCCGCAGACTGAACATGCTGTTCAGGTTCATGCTCCCCTGCATGATGTTGCCGCCCGTGATGCCCCACATCCGCTCCATGTCCGGCGGCGAAATCACTTGCCGGGCGATGACGCTGGCCTTGAACCCCGGCGCGGACTCCTCCACGATGTCGAAGCAGCGGTCGGCGAACCGGTCCTTCTCCACCTCCCACGTCGTTCCCTTCAGGTGGTACGGCGCGTACTGCACGAACATGCTGAGGATGTGCTTGCCCGGCGGCGCGAGGCTGGCGTCCAGCGCCGTGGCCATCGTCGCCTCGATCATCGGGTTCGCCGAGGGCTTGCCGTACTTGGCGTCGTCGTAGGCCCGCTCGATGTACTCCATACTCGGGCACAGGTGCATGGTGCCGTGGTGCTGCGGGCCGACGCCGGCGGTCGGCAGGCACTTGAACCGCGGTGGCGCGTCGATGGCCACGTTGATCTTCACCGTCGCCGAACTGTAGTCGATCCGCTTCACCGCGCTCACGAACTCGGCCGGCAGGTCGGCCTCCGCCATCAGCTTCAGGAAAGTGACGTTGGCGTCGGCACACGACGCCACCCGCGTGGCGAGGAACTCGGTGCCGTCCTTCAGCGCCACGCCCGTCACTCGGCCGTCCTTCACCAGAATCCGGCCGACCTCGGCGTTCGTGCGGACCTCCGCGCCGGCCTTCCGCGCGGCGTCGGCGATGCTCTTGGCGATCATCCCCATGCCGCCCTTCACATAACCCCACACGCCGCGCACCCCGTTGCACTCGCCCATGACGTGGTGGAACAGCACGTACGCCGTACCCGGCATGCTCGGCGCGGCGAACGCCCCGATGACGGCATCGGTGGCGATGGTCGCCTTCAACTGGTCCGACTCGAACCAGCGGTCGAGGATCGGCGTGGCCGCGCCGGTGAGGATGTCAATCGCCTCCGCCCCGAGTTCGCTGCCCAGGTTGCGGAACTTGCGGCCGATCTTGCCGAGCCGCCACAGGTCGCGGAGGCCGCCCCACGGGTTCGGCGGCGTCTGTGTCAGCAGCGGTTCGAGGAAGTCGGCCACCTTCGTCAGCATGGCCTCGTACTTCGGGTACGCCTCGGCGTCCTTCGCGCTGAACTTGGCGATCTCGCGGTGCGTCAGCTCCTTGTCCGGCCCCATCATCAGATAGCGGCCGTCGGGGAACGGACTGAAGCTGGACGGGCTGCGCGGCAGCATCTCGAAGCCGTGCTTGGCCAGTTCCAGTTCCTCGATGATCTCCGGCCGCAGGAGGCTGTTCACATATGCGGCGGTGCTGACCTTGAAGCCGGGCCACGTCTCCTCGGTGATGGCGCACCCGCCGAGGATGTCGCGGCGCTCCAGCACCAGCACCTTGTACTTGGCTCTGGCGAGGTAGGCGGCGGTGACGAGGCCGTTGTGCCCGCCGCCGATGATGATCGCGTCGTACCGCTGGGGCATGAAGCCGACTCCGGATGGTGCGGTTACTGTAGGACGCGAGCCATAAAACGAACCACATGGCCATTCCACTTCTGCCGAACGACCCGCACGACGACCGCCTCCGCGCGGCCGTGAAGCCGCCCGACTGGGTGAACCCGACGCCGGCGGGCCGCTACAACCTCGTGGTAATCGGCGGCGGGCCGGCGGGGTTGGTGTGCGCGGCGGGCGCGGCCGGGTTAGGAGCGAAGGTGGCCCTCGTCGAGCGCGACCTGCTCGGCGGCGACTGCCTGACAGTGGGTTGCGTGCCGTCGAAGACGCTTCTCCGCGCGGCGAAGGTGGCACGGGAAGTCCGGACCGCGAAGCGGTTCGGGGTGAGGGCTGGCGAACCGGACATCGACTTCGCGGCCGTGATGGACCGGGTTCGCCGGGTGCGGGCCGAGGCGTCGGCCGTCGATTCCGCCGAGCGGTTCAAGAGTCTGGGCGTCGATGTGTTCCTCGGCGAAGGGACGTTCGCGGACGGCGAGACTGTCGGTGTCAACGGTGTGTCACTGACGTTCGCCAAGTGCGTGATCGCCACCGGGGCACGGGCGCGGGGGTGGGAGGGCGAGGCTCCCGCCGAGCCGAAACTGCTGACCAACGAATCCCTCTTCGCGCTGACTGCCCTGCCCCGCCGGCTGCTCGTGGTCGGCGCGGGGCCGGTCGGGTGCGAGATGGCGCAAGCCTTCGCGCGGCTCGGATCGCGAGTCGCGCTGGTGGCGAAGGGCGGGCGGATCCTTCCGAGGGAGCTGCCTGCGGCGGCGGAGTCGCTGGCCAAGTCGTTTCAAGCCGACGGCATCACGGTCGTCTCAGAATCGCCGCCCTTCACCGACTTCGATGCCGTGCTGCTCGCTACCGGTCGCGCGCCGAACGTGGAATCGCTGAACCTGTCCGTCGCCGGGGTCGCTCTTGACGGCGACAAGGGTATCCTCGTCGATGAACACCTCCGCACGACGAACCGCCGCGTCTTCGCCGCCGGCGACGTGACTTCGCTCGGCGTGCGGTTTACCCACGCGGCCGACGCGATGGCGCGGGTGGTTCTGCGGAACGCCCTGTTCGCCGGCCACGCGACGTTCGATCCGATGACCATCCCGCGCTGCACGTTCACCGACCCGGAGGTCGCGGCGGTCGGCGACACCGGCCCCGGCAACCGCGAATGGCATCTGGATTTCCAGCACCTCGACCGCGCCAACACCGACGGCGCGACCGGGTTCCTAAAGGTGTTCACCGCCGCGCGCTCGGATCGCATCCTCGGCGCAGCATGCGTCGGCCCGAACGCCGGCGAACTGATCGGCACCATTTCCGTAGCGATGACCAACCGCCTCGGGCTGTCGAAGCTGGCGAACGCGGTCTTCCCGTACCCGACCTATACCGAGGCGATCCGCAAACTGGCCGACCAGTTCAATCGCGGCAAGCTGACGCCTCTCGTAAAGCGGCTGTTCCGAACCTGGCTGCGGTGGAGACGGTGATCGAAACCGTCAGATCACGTCCGCGTATCGTCGCAGTTCGGAGACGAAGAGTGGGAGTTGCTGGCGTTCGAGCGTCTCGAGAAACACGAGTGACCTCATCGGCAGCTTCCTCAGCGACTCGCGTTGTGCCTTCAACGCCGAAAGCACTTTTGACTGTTCCAGGCCCAGTTGATGCACGAGGAAGGAATCCGGGTGCTGCGCTTCAATGGCGTAGGGAGCGAGTTTGCCGGCGGGAAAGTCGCGGAGGTTGAACGTGACGATAACATCCGCACCACAGCGGATCGCCACTGCGAGGACATGGCGGTCGTTGGGATCGGGCAGGTCGAGCGCCGGGATCAGATCCTGGTATCCCGTCACCGTGGCGTCTCGGACGTGCGCGTCCATCAACTCGCGAACCCGCTCAAGTTGCGGGCGGGCCAGGTCCGCACGGTCTCGGAGAACCCCCGCGATCCACTCCTCGTGGATGTCAGCCGACCACTTCGCCCGGAACAAGTCCGACACCGCGAGGTACATGAACAGGCTGCGCAGCGGCGCGGGGTAGAGAATGCATGCGTCGAGTACGACGGTGAAGCCGTTCATCGGTATCCCAACTCGAGTTCTTGGTCGAGTTGGGACAGTTCGGCAAGGGCCTCCAAGCGGTCGGCGTCGATTCGCCGCTTGTACGCCATCAGGTCGGCAAACCGGACGCGGCGATGCGTCCCGACCATGTGATGGGGCAACTGCTTGGACTCCACCAGTTGGATCACGAACGGCCGCGACACGTTCAGCAGGTCGGCCGCCTCTTGGGTGGTCAACTCGGCGTGGCGTGGGACGAGCGTGACCGCATTCCCCTTCGCCATGTTCGAGAGGATATCCTGGATCAGTCGGAACATCGACTCCGGGATCGGAACGAGGATGTCCCCGGTCTCGCTTTCCACCTTCAGGCTCAGGGATTTGCGCGCCTTCCCCGGCGACCCGGCGAGTTGCCGACTCGATTGCTCGGCGAGGCGCGTGTCCTCGATATTCGGGATGAGAGTGTCCGGGTCGGCAATGAGGGATGCAGCCATGGGTCGCCCACTCAGGAGGCTACGCGAGTGCAGTGTACACCCGGTGTAGCTACAGAAGTATACTCTCCCGTGGCTGGTTGTCAACAAACGAAACAAACGAAATCGTTCTAGAATCCTAGCATTCGAACCTGCAGTCGGAGCACCCGCGCGTTGTCGATTTGCCGTTGTCGTTCGTAGTCAAGTTCGACAGAATCGGGGCGGCAGGCATGGTCACGTTGCGGACGATGACCTTCAACATGACTGCTACCTCGGCGTGCCGAACACCTGCACCCAGTACGGCTCCCCTTTGGCGTTGGTCGCCATGCCGACGCCGATGTGCGTGAACTCCTCGCCGAGCAGGTTCCGCCGGTGCCCGCTCGACTTCATCCAGTCGTCCACGGCGGCCTTCGGCGTCGGCTGATTCCAGGCGATGTTCTCGCCGACGGTGCGGTACTCGAACCCCGCCGCCTTCACGCGGTCGGCGGCGGTGCGGCCGTTCAGGTTGTGCGACAGCTCGCTCCGGCGGGCCATATCGCCGGCGTGCCGCGTGGCCGCTTCGGCGAGTTGCGGACTCTCGACGAGCGGTCGCAGCCCGGCCACCTTCCGCTCGGCGTTGGTGCGGTCGATGACCGCCTGCTGGACGGACCCGCTGGTCGCCACCTCGCGGCCGAGGTCTTGCGACAACTCGTGGGTCGGCAACACGTCGCGCGGCGTGCGACAGCCGAGGGCGAGCAGGAGTGACAAGGCAAACCACTTGCGGTGGTGTGCAACCGCGCCCCACCTCTCCCCAGCGGGGAGAGGTGGGCAAACCGCCGACCGCATGAGTTGTCGCATGGTCAGTCCACATAGATGAACTCGTTCAGGCTCATCACGGCGAGGGCGTAGTCCTGAAGCGCCCGGTCGGCGGATGTAGCAGCCGTGCGGGCTTTCAGGAAGGCCAACCCGGTTTCGGTTTCCGCGCTCGTGGGACTCCGGCTGAACGCGATCTGATAGGCGCGCCCCACGGACTCCGCGTCGGTCTTCGCGGCGGCGCGGATGCGGGCGGCGAAGGCGTTCGCCCAAGTGCGGACGTGGACGTTATTGAGGAACACCAGCGCCTGCGGGGCGACCACCGTGTTCGGCCGCGCCGAGGCACTGGTCAGCGTGTCCGGCCAGTCGAACACTTGCAGGATGGGGATCAACTCGCTCCGCTTGACGGTGAAGTAGATGCTCCGCCGCTTCATCCCCTGGTCGAGCGTGCCGGCCCCGAACGGGGTGGCGTCCAGCACGCCGGCGACGGCGAGCAGGTTGTCGCGGACGGCCTCGGCTTCCAGGCGGTGTTTCGGCCGGTGCCACAGCAGCTTGTTGTCCGGATCGGCCTTCATCCCTTCGGTCGAAGTCGCGCCGCTCAGCCGATACGCCCGGCTCGTCACCATCAGCTTGTGAACCCGCTTCAAGTTCCAGCCGTTCTTCACGAGGTCGGCGGCGAGCCACTCCAGCAACTCCGGGTGCGTCGGCGGGTCGCCCTGCACGCCGAAGTCGTTCACCGTGGAGACGATGCCGCGGCCGAAGTGGTGGTGCCAGAGGCGGTTGACGATGACGCGCGCCGCCAGCGCCCCGGCCCCGTTCTCGGCGTCCACGACCCAGTTCGCCAGCGCGGTCCGCCGGTAGGACGACGACGCCTCCGGCAGCTTCGGGGTCCGCCACCGCTGTTCCGCCGACGCGGTGCCGGTCAGCACTTGCGGGAAGCCGAGTTCGACGGTGCCGTCCTTTTGCAGCACGTCGCCGCGTTTCAGCAGGAACGTTTCCTTGTAGAAGTCGGGGATGGCACCGTCGGCGGTGTGATGCCGCATCGGCTTCTTGCCCTCGGTCGTCGCCTGGATGACGACCTTGTTCAGGGCCGGCTTCTTGGCGTCCCACGCGGCCAGCTTCGCGGTGCGGTCCTTCCACCCGGCGTCCTGCGGGCCGAACCACTTCACCACCGCGTCCCGCTGGGCCTTCGGCATCTTGTCCAACGTTTGTTTCTTCTCGGCGATGGCCTTCAGCGCCGTGGCGACTTTCGCGTCGGCGATTTTGCCGATGGCCTCCATCTTGTCGCCCGGTGCGTCCAGCCACGTCGCCAGCGCCTTGGGCAGGTCCGCGTCCTCGTACTTCTTCAGCGACTCGGCCAGTTCCTTGCGGGTCGCCTCCCACTCGGCGAACGCCGCCTTCTGTTCCGGGGAACTCAGGTCCAGTTCCACCTCGCTCCGCACGGCCGTCGTAAACGCCGCCAGCATCCGGTAGTAGTCTTTCGTCGGGATCGGGTCGAACTTGTGGTCGTGGCAGCGGGCGCACCCGACCGTCAGGCCGAGCATGGCGTGCCCGGTGGTGCTGACCATGTCGTCCATCGCGTCGTACCGGATGCGCTCGGCCTCGCGGTTGGTGATCTGCGTGGGGAACACGCCGGCCCCCAGGAACCCCGTCGCGGCGAGCGCCTCCGGGTCGTTCGGCGCGAGTTCGTCGCCGGCCAGTTGCCACTTCAGGAACTGGTCGAACGGCATGTCGGCGTTGAACGCTTTGATCAAGAAGTCGCGGTAGTGGTAGGCGTGTGGGCGGAAGTAGTCGTGCTCGAACCCGTGGCTCTCGGCGTACCGGGCGGGGTCCATCCAGTGCCGCGCCCACCGTTCGCCGAAGCGCGGTGAGGCCAGCAGTTCATCGACCACCTTCTCGTAGGCTTTCGGCGACTCGTCCGCGACGAACGCCTCCACTTGCTCCGGCGTCGGCGGCAGGCCGATCAGGTCGAAGTAGACCCGGCGGATGAGGGTGCGGCGGTTGGCCTCGGCGACCGGGGCGATGTTCGCCGCTTCCATCTTCGCCAACAGGAAGCGGTCCAGGGGGGAATCCTTCCACGCGCTCGGCGATGCCTCGCGGTGAACCGGCGGTTGGATCTGCTTGAGAGGTTGGAACGCCCAGTACTTCTTCCCCGCCGCGATGTCGATGACCCGCCCGGCGGCGGCCTTGCCGTCGCGCGGGTCGGGGGCACCGAGGGCGATCCACTTCTCGAAGTCGGCGATCGCCTCGGCCGGCAGCTTGCCCTTCGGCGGCATGTGGCTGTCGCCTTCGTGCTTCAGGCTCTTCAGCAGCAGGCTCTCGGCCGGCTTGCCCGGCACGAGGCTCGGCCCGTTGTCGCCGCCCTTCTCCCACCCGGCCTTGGTGTCCAGCAGCAGCCCGCCGCGCAACTTGTTCGCCTTCAGCGCCTCGGCCGAGTGGCACTGGTAGCAGTGCGCCACCAGCGCCGGCCGGATCTTCGACTCGAAGAACGCCAGCCCCTTCGGGTCCGGAGCCTTGGCCGGCTCGGCGGCGGAGGCGGGAATGGCGAGCGCGAGGGCAATGAGAGTGGTGGGGATCGACAGTCTCATGGGAAACACCAACCGAGAAGAGGCGCACGTCAAGCAGTTCAGTTAGGATGACGAAATGGTGTGGCACATGCAAGCTACGTTGCGGAAGTGGAATTGGAAAATTCGACGCGGTTGCAAACCTCCGCCCGCGCCGCCGGTCATCGCGGAGGCTCCCGCCGAGACGCCAACAGACTGACGGGAACGGGGTGACCGCCGAACGCAACCGATTGATTCACAGGCTCGGAGGGGTTCGCCCCTTGCTCGCGCGGCGGGCCAACAATCCAGAATTGCCTCACCAGTCGCCCAGCACCTCGCCGCCGGCGGGCGTGACGGCTCCCCAGAAGATCGCCGGGGAAATGCCGTGCCGGACGATGCGGACGCTGCCGTCACCCATTGCGACTTGAAGTCCCCGTAGGCTTGCGGCATTTGGGAGTCGCGGATCGCAATCTCGGACAGCGGGTTTGGCCTGGAACGTTACCCCACCCACGGCCGTGGTCGTCGGGGGATTTCCAACGGTAATCGGCGAGTAATCCGCCTCCGGAAACGTGCCGAGAAGGTTGGGGCTGTAACCGGCGTCGGCGAAGGTCGGTGCGGTGAACCGATGGCCGCCCGATTCGCGGTAGTTCGGAATGTACCGTCCGTTTCGGTATGTCGAGAACATGTCGAATGTCCATCCGCGACAGACGCTGTAGTGTTCGGTGAAGAAGATGGTGTTCGAGAGACCGTCCGGGATGCCGCCGTCGATCCGCCGAACACCGGTGAACACCCACGCATTCGAGACGTAGCTGACAGAATACGTCATGCCGTCCAACCAACCGTCCAGCCGGGTCGGGTCCAGCGGGTTCGTGTACACCTTCGTCACGCCGCTGGCGACCGGGCCGGCCACCTCGGGCGGGCGACCGACCACCATCGTGAGTTGATAAAGTGCGTCTTGTTCGACGAACGGCAGAATCTCACTGAGAACGGTTTGCTGGCCGTCGATCCTCGAACGGCGACGTTTTTCGGGCGGATCGAAGAACGTTGCATGTGTTGACTCCCAATAGGTCATGTTCCGCGGCAGAAGCCCGCCCCGCGAGTCGGCCGTGGCGTGGGTGGCGAGCGCGAGTTGCTTCAACCGGTTCTGCCCGGTCGTGAAGGCTGCGGCCTCGCGCACCTTCTGCACAGCCGGCAGCAGTAGCGCGAGCAACACCGCGATGATCGCGATGACCACGAGCAACTCGACGAGCGTGAAACCGTACCGCCGAGTCGTTCGCATCAGGTGCCTCACGTTCCGAGCGATGGTATCGTGGCAGGAAACATGCGCGCCGAATCCGGTCAGGTTTTAAGGTGCGCCTCGGCGAGCGTGGGTTCGGAACACCGTGCCTCACCTTGCACCTTTCGGCACCCGAACAAGGCAACGGTTCCTCACTCGGGGTCGTTACCGAGCGGGGCCGCCGGCAGGATGACCGGACCGTTCGCGGTCGTGTGGTTCACGGCGTTGCTGGGGATCCTGTTGGTTCCGCTGTCGGCATCATCCGATGTCGGGAAAAGGTAGGCCTTGAAGATGTACGCGGTGTTTTTCTTCATTCCCACGAGATCGATCTCTTTGGCCTGAAACTCAACCACGCCCTGTCCGTTGGTGGTGAATGGGGCCGCCTTCAGCATGGGGAGTGACTGCACGTTGTCCACGAAGACGATGACGACGTAGTACTTCGTGTTCGCATGTGCGGTGATCTTCACGTTCACCGCGACCGTCAACTTCGGGGCGTCGAAGCTGGAACCGACGGCGGTAATCGCCGCCCCGCCGAGGGCGAGGACGCAGAGGGTGGCCAGGAACTTCATCGGTGTCAACTCCAAGTGGTGAGGCACGCTCCGGACGATTCATCCGGGACGATCCGCACAGACTGCCCCCCGCTCCAGTCGTCAGCCCCGCTTTCTCCGGCTTCGCGCGATCTTCTCGACTCGTTGGGGGAAGTAGAATCCGAGACTGTTCGACCGCACGGAAAACCGGCCCCGTCGCGCTCCCGACGATTGAAGTGGGAACGCCACTCGTCATATTGGATAGAATGCCCTGCCCGCCTCTCCCCGGTCGAGGTCCGAGATGCTCCTCTGGTCGATCCGCACCCTGTTCCTGGTCGCCGTCCTCGGCGTCGCCGCCACCGCCTTCGCCGTCGGGTCCGAACACGGCCAGCCGGCCGTCGGCGGCGCGCTCGGCGGGGCTGCCGTCCTCGTCGCGGTGGCGGTCGTGTACGCCGACGCCCGCCGGCGGGAGAAGCACATCACCGCCTTCTCCACCGTCTACGTCGGGCTGCTGGCCGGGCTGCTCCTCGGCTGGCTGGTCGGCAACGGGTTCGAGTCGGTGCTGCGCGTCGCGGCGGGGGCGCTGGGGCTGACCGAAGTCCAGACGGTGGGCGCCGCCACCGTGGCGAGGTTGTGGCTTATGCTGGTCGCATGCTATGTGTCGGTTTCGATACTTGCGCAAACTCGGAACGACTTTCGCTTCATTATCCCCTTTGTCGAATTTACCAAACAAGTCAAGGGAGGCCGGCCGCTGGTGCTGGATACGTCGGTAATTATCGACGGCCGCATTGCGGACCTGTGCGAGACGCGAATAATTGACACGCGGATCATCGTGCCCCGCTTCGTGCTGCAGGAGTTGCAGGGGATCGCCGACAGCTCGGACAAGCTGAAGCGGAACCGCGGCCGGCGGGGGCTGGACATCCTCAAGAAGATGCAGTCCAATCCGAAGTTGGAGCTGCAGATGCACGACGGCGACGCCGGCGAGCTGAAGCCCGGCGAGAAGGTGCGGGTGGACGAGCGGCTGGTGCTGTTCGCCAAGGCGGTCGGCGGGCGGGTGGTGACGAACGACTTCAACCTGAACAAGATGGCGCAGCTCCAGGGCGTGGATGTCATCAACCTGAACGAGGTGGCGAACAGCCTGAAGACGGTGGCCCTGCCGGGCGAGTACCTGTCGGTGAAGGTGGTGAAGCCCGGCGACCAGTTCGGCCAGGGCGTCGGCTACCTGGACGACGGCACGATGGTGGTGGTCGAACAGGGACGGAACCTGATCGGCCAGGAGGCGTCGGTGGTCGTCAAGACGGTGTTGCAAACCAACGCCGGGCGGATGATCTTCGCCCAGCCGGAGCCGCGGCCGAGCGGGGCGTATGTGCCGGTCGGGCAGAGCGGAGCGCACGCGCCGGTGGCCCCGCCGCCGCCCGGCAACCCGCCGACCATCAAGCCGGCCGACGGGACGAAGAGTTGACCCGGTAGGAGACCGCCGCCCCGGTACGGACACCCGCGGGAACCCCGTGGGTTTTTTCGTGCCCCCGAACAGGCGAGCCGCGACCGCGAGGGAGCGGCAACGGTTCAGAA
>JAYTTN010000495.1:0-1367 GCA_043745295.1 Fimbriiglobus sp.
CGGCACTTGCTCGCCCAGAACCGGGCGGGTGTGACGATCCAGGTGTACCTGGCGATCATCGCGTCGCTGCTGATCGGCCTGTGGACGGGGGCCAAGCCGGCGAAGCGGCTGTACGAGTTGCTGTGCCATTACTTCAACGGCTGGGCCACGGCCGAAGAAGTCGAGCGGTACCTCGACACCCTGAAACAGAAAGCCCGACCCCCAGGCAAATAGCGGGCCGAACAGTATCGGGTGAGTGACTGTGACTGGTGTCAAGCCATTTCGGGCTGCCACGGCCGATTGTTTCGGAGGACGGCATTGGCGATCACGACTAACTTCCGGGCCACCGCGATGATGACCACCTTGCCCGCCTTCCCGGCCGCCGCCAGCCGGTCGGCGAACCGCTTCAGCGTGGCGTTGTTCGTCCGCGCCGACAGGGCCGCCATGTCCAGCACCCGCCGCACCTCGGCCCGCCCGCCCTGCACCCGCCGGCGGCCGCTGTGCCGCCCGCCGTCGGCGTTCACCGGGGCCACCCCGACCAGCGCCGCCACCTCCTCGCGGGAGAGCGTGCCGAACTCCGGCAGGTCGGCCAGCAGCGTCCGGCTGAGGACCTCGCCGATGCCCGGCACCGTCCGCAGCAGGTCGTCCTTCGCCCGCCACACCGGGCTGGCCTCGACCGCCGCGTCCGGCTCCTTCGCCACCCGGTCGAGTTCCCGCTCCAGCACCCGCTCGAGCGCGTGCAGGCTCCGCAGGACGGACCGGTCGGTCGCCTGCTTCGCCCGGTTGGCCGTCGCCGTCCGCTGCTCGGCCAGGTCGCGGCGGAGGGCGATCGGAGCTTGCAGATGCCGGGCGGACGTGGACGTCCAGGTGGTCCTTGCCGACATCGATGCCGACGAACGTTTCGGTACTCGTGACGACTCTCCGGAGGTACCACCGTTGCGATCCCGGCCTGGCAATGCGGGGTGTGACCCCAAGTGACTGTTCGGGCTTCGCGGCGGACCGAGCGGCGGGGGTTCCCACTCACCCGCGGCATCGAGTGCCCGAGGGGTTCCGAACTCACCCGCCGCGGTACCACACGCCAGGGTAATCGAAGAGAAAACCGCTGGCGATAGAAACGTACCAGGGGTCTCCTTGCTGTTGAAGAACCCCTCACCCGCCTCGTGCTTCGCACGATTCGACCTCTCCCCAACGGGGCTGTCAGGGGTAGGTATCTGGAAGAAACCCCACCCCCGTCCCCCTCCCCGTTCCGGAGAGGGGGTGTTCGACAGGACATCGCGGTCGAAGTTCCGCCGAGGAGTTCGGGCACCACAGGGCATTCGCGGCAACGATTCTCGCTCGAACACCCCCTCTCCGGAACGGGGAGGGGGCCGGGGGGTGGGGTCTTCCAA
>JAYTTN010000496.1:0-5004 GCA_043745295.1 Fimbriiglobus sp.
GAGACAGGAGACAGGAGACAGGAAGCAGGAGACAGGAGACAGGAGACAGGAGACAGGAAGCAGGAGTCCGAGGAGGGCAGGATGCCAGTCGGGTCGTCGCCGGGAGCGTGCGACCGGCATGACCGACGGCGAAGTATGGCACTTGAGTGACCACCCGATGCGCCTGACCTGCCCCGACTGCAAGACCGCCGTCCTCGTGGACGCCGCCGACGCCGGCCGCGAGGTGGAGTGCCCGCGGTGTCGGGGGACGATCCCCGTGCCCGCGTCCGACGGCCCGCCCGACGGCGACGGGTTCGACGCCCCCGCGCGGCCGTGGCGCGGCCGCGGCGTCACCGCGCTGGTGTTCGGCCTGCTGTCGGTGCCGGGCGCGCTCTGCTGCGGGCTGGGCGGGCTGTTCGGCGTCGTCGGGTTCGTCCTCGGCGTCATCAGCTTCCGCACCCCCGGCCGGGGGATGGCGATTGCCGGCGCGCTGTTCGGCGCCGTCGGGGTGGTGCTGTCGGTGGGGGTGCTGATCTTCGTCCTGACGCTACAATCGGCCGTGACCCGTCCGGTCGAGGCCCCCGCCGTGGTCGGTGCCCAGCCGCCGTTCGCCGGGAAACTCTGACCCCGCCCCGGACGCAGGAGGTTCGCATGGCGACGACACTCGACCTCGCCCCGCCCGCGCCGGCCCCGCCGCGCGGGATCGACCTCCCGTACAGCGACGGTGAACCCTTGGAATCCCTCTGGCACCGGGCGGCCGGCGACCTGCTCCTCGCCTCCATCCACTGGCACTGGCGGGGGCGGACGGACTTCTTCGCGGGGGCCAACCAGTTCTTCTACTTCGACCCGAAGACGGCCCGGAACACGAACTTCCGCGGCCCCGACTTCTACGTCGTGACGGGCGTCAGCCACGAGCCGATACGCCGCAACTGGGTGGCGTGGGAGGAAGGGGGGCGGGTGCCGAACGTGGTCGTCGAGCTGCTGTCGGAGTCCACCGCCGAGGAGGACCGGGTGGAGAAGAAGCGGGTGTATCTGGAACAGCTGGATGTCCGGGAGTACTACTGTTACGACCCGGACGGGCGGGTTCTGGAAGGGTGGCGGAAGGGGAAGCGGAAGCCGACGGCGATCAAACCGACGGCCGGACAACTGTGGTCGGAGGAGTTGGACCTGTCCCTCGGCACGTGGGACGGCGTGTGCCTCACCTACCACGACACGTGGCTCCGCCTCTTCGACGCCGCCGGCGAACTCGTGCCGACCCCTGCCGAAGCGGCGGACGCCCGTGCCCGAGAGGCGGCGGCCCGTGCCCGAGAGGCGGCGGCCCGTGCCCAGGCGGAGGCGACGCGGGCCGACTCGGCCGAGGCGGAAGTCGCCAAACTGCGGGCGGAGTTGGCCAAGCTGAGGAGCGCCCCGACGCCCTGAAACACGCCCCAGACGCGACCGCCGTTGCGGGTTCGCGTCGGCGCACCCGCCCACTTTCGGAGACGGACCATGCCGAACGTCGTCTGTCCGACCTGCGGCACCACTCTGGCCGTCACCGACGCCATGCTCGGCGGCGAGGTGCAGTGCGGGCAGTGCCAGCAGGTGTTCCGCACCACCCAGGCTCCGCCGCCCGCGCCGAAGCGAGCCACCGCCCGGCGGGACGACGACGAGGACGACGACCGCCGCGAGCGGCCGCCCCGTCGCCGCGACCGCGACGACGACAAGGAAGAGGACGACGACCGGCCGAGTCGCCGGCGGTCCCGCTCGGCGCGCGAAGACGATGACGGCGACGAGTACGCCGACCGCCGCAAGCGGCGACGGTCCCGCGCCCGCCGGGATGACGACGAGGACGACGACGACCGCCGCCCGTCCGGAGGCGGCACCGGGATGGCGGTGACGAGCATGATCCTCGGCATTGTCGCCGTCACGGCGGAAGTGCCGGCCATGATGCTGACGGCGTTCGGGTCGCTGTTCTGCTGCGGGCTGGGCGCGGTGTTCACCTGGCCGGCGCACATCGTCGGGGTGGCGCTCGGCATCACCGGCCTCATCCTCGGCGCGATGGCGATGAAGAAGAAGGAGGGCAAGGGCATGGCCGTGTCCGGAGTGGCCACTTCCATTGCCGCGCTGGTCCTCGGCGTCATCAGCATCATCCTGATCGCCGCCGGGTACGCGGCGTGGAACAAGGCGGCGAACAACTTCCCCGGTGCCTTCCCCCCGCCCGCCGGCCCGCCGCCGATGCGGGGCTGGTAGTTCCGTCCCCACCGAGGAGGCCCGCCCGTGCGACACGCCCTCTGCCCGGCCTGCCGGCTGCTGTTGGACATCCGCGACGAATGGCTCGGCGGCACGGTGGAGTGCGGCGGCTGCGGGACCGTGTTCGCCCCGCCGCCGAACGCGCCGCCGGCGGTGGCGTGGGACGACCGCAAGGCCGGCCGGCCCCGCTACACCCGCTCCGGCCGCCGCCTCCGTCCGATGCCGGAGCCGCCGGACGACACCGACGGCACCACCATGCACCGCCAGAAGCGGGGGCAGGGGGTGGCCGTCACCGCACTCGTGCTGGGCATCGTGTCGCTGGTGGTCGGGCTGCCGGCGAGCCTTTGCTTCTGCCCGATCATCATGACCGTGCCGTCCGTGCTGGCGCTGCTGTTCGGGTTCCTGGGGTTGCGCACCGAAGGGCGGAGCATGGCCCTGGCCGGGCTGGTGATGGGGGCCATCGGCCAGTTGCTGGCCGGCGCGTTCCTGCTCTACTACGGCAAGTGGATCAGCGAGTTCATGGCGAAGGTGGCCCCGCCGCCGGCGGCCGCCGTGCCCGCCGGCCCCGGCATGGTCGGCCCCGCGCCCGGCGGCATGAGGGTGAAGTGACGGCCGTCGCGCCGACAGCGGATTCGTTCCGCCGACAAGGCGCAGACAGAACCGGCCTCGCCCCTACCGAAGACCCGGACGCCGATCCCGTCACGCGGCGCGGGCTTCGAGGCTGCGGGGGTGGTCGCCGATGCGAACCTCGTGCAGGTCGGCGGACGGGATCGCCGGCGCGGTCGGCGGGCCGTGCTTCCACGCCCGGCGAATCCGCCACAGTTCCCGCAACATCCGCAGCGTGCTCCCGGCCCCGGTCGTGCTGGCCGCGTCCTCGTACCGCACGCACACCGGCACCTCGGTGACGGGGATGCCCAGCCGCGCGCAGCCGGTCAGCAGTTCGCAGTCGAACCCGAACCCGTCGCACCGCGTCAGCGGCATCAGCCGGTCGGCGACCTCGCCCGTCATCCCTTTCAGCCCGGCCTGCGTGTCGCGGGTGGCGATCGGCAGGAGCGTGCGGGCCAGCTTGCCGAACACGCGGCTCTGGATGCGGCGGCGGTAGGCGTACCCCAGATGGCGGGGCGGCAGTTGAATGAGGCTGTCCGGGTGTTCCCGCGAGGCGATGGCGACGCGGGCACCGGCGCGGAGGGCGTCCGCCACCCGCACCACGTCGTCGAACCCGTAGGCCAGGTCCACGTCGGTGAACACGCGGATGTCGCCCCGCGCGGCGAGCAGCCCGGCGCGGACGGCGTGCCCCTTGCCCCGGTTCGTCGCGTAGTGCAGCACGCCGACCCGCCGGTCGCCGGTGGCCTCGGCCAGTCGCGTCAGCCGCTCGGCGGTGCCGTCGGTGCAGCCGTCGCAGACGAACAGGGCGTCCCACGGGTCGGTTCGCGTCGAGACGAATTCGACGACGGCGTCCCACGTGCGGTCCACCGCCGGGCCGGGGTTGTACGCCGGAAGTACGAGGCTAGTCACGGGCTGCGAAACCCCGAATCGTGGGACGATGGTGCGAGACACCGCATAGCGGATGTTACCCACCCTGCCGGAACGAATCAAACCCGACTTCCGGGGTCGGCAGGGCTACTCCGGTATTGAGGCCGCGCGACCCGCGACGAGCCGCGACCGCCAGGGGGCGTCGATTTCCGTCGGGACGAGACGCTCCCTGGCGGTCGCGGCTCGCCACGTCAGCGGAGAACGGAATGGCCGTTGACCCCGCTGCCGGCAGCCCGCCGCTCCGCCTTGACAGAAAATCCCGCCCCCGGTATCGACCCGCCGGATTGCCGACCTTTTGCCGGCTCGAACCGCGCTTCCGGGGGGAACCGCCGAATGCCCGTCCACCGTCCTTCGCGCCCCGCCGCCGTCGCCGCACTCGCCGCCGTCCTGGGCCTGTTCGCCGGGTCGCCCCGCGCCGCCGCCGAGGAGTCCCCGGTCGGGAAGATCGTGGCCGACGTGATCCCCGTGGACAACCGCCTGCGGTCGAAGCAGCACATCCAGGGCAAGATGCTGACCAAGCCCGGCAAGGCGTTCGACGAGAACACCGCCCGCGAGGACGTGGCCCGGCTAATGAAGTCGAACTGGTTCGCCCCGAACGGCGTGGAGCTGAAGACCTCCCTCACCCCGGACGGGCAGGTGCTGGTGTTCGTCCACGTCCGGGAACTGAAGTCGGTCGTCCACAAGATTTCGTTCCTCGGCAACAAGCACTACGGCGAGAGCGAGCTGTTCGAGGCGCTGACCCTCAGCCAGGTGCGGCAAGGCGCGGCCATGAACCCGGCGAACAACCGGTACGCCGCCGCCCAGCTCACCCGCAAGTTGCAGGAGGACGGCCGCTATTACGCCCAGGTGTCGCTGCTGAAGGGCGACCAGCCGGCCGACGAGGAGGTGGTGTTCAACATCGTCGAGGGGCCGGTGGTGCGGGTCGGGCGGGTGGACTTCCGCGGCAACGAGATCGCCTCGCCCGACCGCCTCCGCACCGTGGTCAACACCAAGGGCGCGCGGTTCGGCACCCCGACCATCCTGACCGAGCGGTTCGTCCCGGCCAAGCTGAACGAGGACATCCAGCAACTGCTGAACTACTACCGCCGGCTGGGTTACCTCGACGCGCAGATCGTGCCGGACGTGGAGCCGACCGGCGACTTGGCCGCCGTGCGGGTGACGTTCCACATCCGCGAGGGCCGCATGTACACCGTCCGCGAGACGCGGGTGGACGGCAACCACACGATCGCCGAGGCCCGCATCCGCAAGGCCATCGCGGTCGAG
>JAYTTN010000497.1:0-1365 GCA_043745295.1 Fimbriiglobus sp.
CGCGACCGCAAGGGAGTGGCTTCTTCATTGGTCAGCAAGAAGCCACTCCCTTGCGGTCGCGGCTCGCCAGAACGGCCACCCCACGTCCCCGCCAGCCCTTCCCGCGTCAGCCCGCTCATCCGCAGGCTCAGGTTCGTGATCTCCACCACCGGCTTGCCGTCGGCGAACATGAGCGCGTCCGCGACGCAGTACGGCTCCGGGCGGAAGCCGAGTTCCTTCACCGTCACCTCGTAGGCCACCACGCCGGTCGTCGCCAGCACCTGGCCCCGGCACTTCAGCCGGCTCGCCGCGCCCGGCACCGGCTCGCACGTCACCGCGCCTTCTTCGCCGATCCAACCCATGCGCATCAGCAGGATGCGCAACGTGTGCAGGCAGCATTCGTACATGAGCGTGCCGGGCATCACCTTGTCGTCGATGAAGTGGCATTCGATGAACCACTCCTTCGGCCGGATGACGTACTCCGCGCGGACGAACCCGATGCTGAATCGTCCGCCGGTGGGGTCCAGCACCGGCACGGAGTCCACCAGTCGGAGCATCCCGGCCGGCAACCGCATCGGCGTCTTCAGCGGCAGTCCGGCGAACGCCGGTCCGAACGCGGTCGCGAGATCCCCGGCTTGGAGTGCGGCTACCCCCTCCGCGTCGAGCGCGGTTCTCTCAAAGGGAACTAGCGCCTGCCAGTCGGCGGGCCGTTTGCCCGGCATCGGCTGGAGGTCGAGTTTGGTGTGGATGATCCCCTGCCCGGCGGCGAGGGCGGCGGCGGTGAAGAACCCCGCAATGCCGTTCGCCATGATAAGGAGCGGTTGGCCGGCGATGGTGCCCTCGAAGCGGAAGCGGAACAGCCACGAGTCGCCCTGGCGGAAGAATTCGTCGATATGGATGTCGTACTCGATGCGCTCGCCGACGCGGGGCAGCTCGCGGTGGAAGGTGACGACAGCGTCCAGAAGGCGATACACGGCCAGCCCGCGCGTCTGAAAGTCGATGCCGAGGTACCCTGCCAGGAACAGGTCCGCTTGCCCGGACTCGACGGTCACGCTGGTCGGGCAGCGGCCGTTGTCCAGATACCAGCGGTCGTCGCGGACGGCGTGGTCCGTCACCACCCGGCCGCGCGTCATCGACTTCGGCTCGCCCTCGATGAGCAGCACCCGGTCCACCAGCATGAGCGGCCCTTCCGGCAGCCGCACCCGCGTCGGGAAGGAATCCGCTTCGGCGAACGTCGGGCCGAGGACGCTGCCGATCTTGCCGACGGCGAACTCGGTGCACTGCTCGAAGGAGAGTGTGCGGGGGGGATGCGAATCTGTCTTGGCGAGCGGGGGGCGTAAGCCCCCTGTTTCTTCGTCGGCAACAGGGGGCGTAAGCCCCCTGTTG
>JAYTTN010000498.1:0-4996 GCA_043745295.1 Fimbriiglobus sp.
CATCGTCGGCGACGGGACGACGGTGGACGTGACCCTCAGCCCGCGCGGGCACCTGAAGTTCACCGAACTGGACGCCGGGGCGCGGCTGCTGTACCGCACGGCCAAGCCGACCGACCCGCCGCTCATCGTCAACCCCGGCACCGTGCGGGGCGACGCCGAGTTCAAGCGGGTGGAGTGAGCTAGGGCGGTTCAGCGGAAGGTCGGGAAGCCGGTGGCGGGCGTGTCGCACCCCGGCGCGGTGCCGCGACTGCCGGGGCCGTAGTGGACCGGGGCGAACCGCCCGCTGCCGAACACGCCGCACGAGTTGCACTCCCACTTCGGGTTGTAGAACGACCGGCAGCCGCCGAAGAAGAAGGTCAGTTCGGACGCCCAACAGCCGCAGCGAAGGGGCATGGCCACGCCGGTGTTGAACCGGTCCACCATTCCACACAGGGTACGGCGGTAGGTGCCGTCCAGGATGCGCCGACGGCCCGCTTCGCACGTCGGGCCGCCCGCCGGGCAACCCGGCCCCATCGCCGTCACCGGCACCCCGTCCAGGCCGGACTCGGCCATCAACATCTGTTCGGTGCGAGTCGGGGCGACCGGCTGGGCAGGGAGCAGCACCGGCACGTCGCTGGCGGCGGCCGTGGCGGTCAGGACGAGGGCGGCGAGCAGGGCACGGAGGCGCATGGCAGCCATCCTGGGATCGGGTGACGGAACGCCGTGGTCCGTCACGGCACCGGTTGTTTCGGTTCCGCCGGGTGGGGCAGGTGGGGCCAATCGAGGAGAGGCGGCCGCACCGGGCGCGCGAGGGGTCCGGTTGTGCCGGTCGCGGGGGGATGCGTACGGCGGAGCGATGGAAACCGGCGAAGCAGTTCCTATCAAGCCTTAGTCGAATCTCCGCATCTCCGCGCCACGAGAACGCGATGATCCAATTCAACTGCCCCGGCTGTCAGGCCCCGTACAGCGTCTCCGACGAGAAGGCCGGCAAGTCGGGCAAGTGCCGGAAGTGCCAGAGGCCGTTCACGGTCCCCGCGGCGGCAGTTGGATCAGAATCCGAAGTGACGGTCGCTGAACACCTGACACTAGCCGGCGACGAGCGGCAGCCGTCCGGGACATGGACATTGCCGCGCGGCCCGCTGACGCTGATCCGGCTTGGCCAGTCCCTGGACCTGGCCGCGTTCGTGGTTCTCGTTCTGGCGGCGGGGGCGCTCTACTTCGGTGCGGTCTCGGGGGCGGGAGGGAGGGCATGGCAACTCCGGGATGATCGCGACCGACTCGTCCGGCAGTTCGAGCGTGACCAGAGGGAATGGGAACGGATGCTGGACGAGGGGGGGAAATGGGTTCCGCCGCCGGTTCGCCCGGCGAAGATCGGATGGGCACCGACGGAACGGGAGGTGGCGGTGGACACCCTCGCATCCCAGGCAGTACTCCGGGCGCTGCCTGTCGTGCCCGCGCTGCTGTTCCTGCTGAGCGGGTTGGCGACCGCCGTCGGCCGATTCCGGCTGGCGCGCTCGGGGGGCGGCAGCGGGGGCGGTCGGCTGTTCTTCTTCACGGGCTTTCTCGCCGTCGGGCACGCTTTCGGCGCGCTCGCGGCCACGGCGATCACGGGGCCGATGGCTTTCGACCCGGAAGCGGTCACGCGAGGTGGCGGGGAGGCGTTCGGCGCGGTGGGGGTGTCGTTCGGCGCGGCATTGGTCTTTGGAACCATTGGTGAGGCGTTGGCCCTGCCGGGGCTTGCGCTGATCGGCTGGGTGCGACCGGCGACGGCGGAGCAGCGGAAGCGTGTTGCGGCGGCGCTGGCGTTCTTCCCATTCCTGCCGCTCGCGATCGTCTTCGTCGGGAGTGTCGTCGGGTTACTGGGCGGTGCCGACTTCTCCTCCGCCGTCCTCGGCGTTGTGGGGGCCATCGGTCTTCTCGCCCTTCGGATCCTCGGATTCCTCGTCATCTCACGAGCATACCGTTTCCCGCCGGCGGCGGATGCGGTAAGCTGAACGGATCGACGCTCCCTCGCGGTCGCGGCTCGTTCCATCGAGGCTCCCTCCCCATGCATCCCCTTTCCCCGTTGCACCGCCGGGCGTTCCTCGGCCGCACCGCCCAGGGCGTCGGCTCGGTCGCCCTCGCCGGGCTGCTCGCCGACTCCGCCCGCTCCGCCGACGCCGTGCCGACGCCGCACTTCCCGGCCAAGGTGAAGCGGGTCATCTGGCTGTACATGGCCGGCGGCATGACGCACCTGGAGACGTTCGACCCGAAGCCGAAGCTGGCCGAGTTGCACGGCAAGCCGATGCCGGAGTCGTTCACTAAGGGGCAGCAGATCGCGCAGTTGCAGGGGGCGAAGCTGACCGCCTTCGGCCCCCAGCACCCGTTCAAGAAGTGGGGCAAGTCGGGTCTGGAGTTCAGCACCCTCTTCCCGAAGCTGGGCGAGACGGCGGCCGACGACATGTGCATCTTGCGCGGGATGCACACGGACGCCATCAACCACGACCCGGCGCACACGCTGATGAACACCGGGTCGATGATCTCCGGCCGGCCGTCGGCGGGGTCATGGCTGTGGTACGGCCTCGGCAGCGAGGCGAAGGACTTGCCGGGGTTCGTCGTGCTGGTGAGTACCGGGCGGTTCGGGCAGAGCCAGCCCATCGCCGCGCGGCAGTGGCACTCCGGGTTCCTGCCGGGCAAGTTCCAGGGCGTGCATCTGCGGAGCCAGGGCGACCCGGTGCTGTACGTCCGCAATCCGAAGGGCGTGAGCCAGAGCCAGCAGCAGGACGTGATCGACGCCGTGGCCAAGCTGAACCGGCTGGAGAACGAGGCCGTCGATGACCCGGAGATCGCCACCCGCATCTCGCAATATGAACTGGCGTTCAAGATGCAGTCGGGCGTGCCGGCGCTGGTGGACTTCACGAAGGAAGACCAGAAGACGCTGGACCTGTACGGCACCAAGGGCGGGGACGGCAGCTTCGCGGCGAACTGCCTGCTCGCGCGTCGGCTGGCCGAGCGGGGCGTGCGGTTCATCCAGGTCTACCACCGCGACTGGGACCACCACGGGGCGGTGAAGGACCACTCGGCCGGCACCGCGAAGGAAGTCGATCAGGGCGTCGCGGCGCTGATTCAAGACTTGAAGAACCGCGACATGCTGAAGGACACGCTGCTGGTGTTCGGCACCGAGTTCGGCCGCACGCCGATGGGCCAGGGCAACGGCCGCGACCACCACCTCGCGGGGTTCAGTGTCTGGCTTGCCGGCGGCGGCATCAAGGGCGGCATGGCCTACGGCGCGACGGACGAACTCGGCTACCACGCCGTGGAGAACAAGACGCACGTCAACGACCTGCACGCCACCATGCTGCACCTGCTCGGCCTCGACCACAAGAAGCTGACGATGAAGTTTCAGGGCCGCGACTTCCGCCTGACGGACGTGGGCGGCGAGGTCATCAAGCCGATCCTGGCGTGACCGGCCGTGGGCGGCTTTCCGGCTTGCCCACTTTCCGATTGCCTTCGCAAGTTCGTCGAGCTATCCTTGACTCACCTGCCGGACGGTTTCTCGCCGTCCACCCCACACCCGTTTCCCTCTTCCTGCCGGTCCACCCTTCCCGGAGCCAACCCATGATGACCTTCTGGGGCGACAACCAACGGTACTGCGACGGCGTGTCGCGGCGGAACTTCCTCAAGCTCGGCGCGTTCGGGGCCGGCCTGACGCTGGCCGACGTGCTCCGCGCCCAGGCGGCCAAGAAGTCGCCGGACGGGGCCGGGTCGCTCGGCACCTCCTCGACGCCCAAGGCGGCCATCTTCGTCTACCTGCCCGGCGGCCCGTCGCACCTGGACATGTACGACCTGAAGCCGGACGCCCCGGCCGAGTTCCGCGGCGAGTTCAAGGCGATCAAGACGAACGTGCCCGGCGTGGACATCTGCGAACACATGCCGATGCAGGCCAAGATGTGGGACAAGCTGGCCGTCGTCCGCTCCCTGGTGGCCGTGGACGAACACAGCGACAGCAACGTCATGACCGGGTTCAGCGAGCAGGTGAACCGCGTCACCGGGCACCCCAGCTTCGGCGCGGTGATGAGCAAGCTGAAGGGCGGCAACGCCGACATCCCGCCGTTCGTCACCCTGCGGGGCATGAGCCTGGGCACCGAGCCGGGCTACCTGGGCGTGGCGCACCGGCCGTTCTCCCCGGAAGGGCCGAGCAAGGAGAACTTGCGGCTGGCGCAGGGCGTGAACGCCGGGCGGATGGGCGACCGCAAGGAGCTGCTGTCCACCTTCGACACCGTCCGCCGCGACATCGACGGCAGCGGGGCCATGAAGGGGATGGACTCGTTCAGCCAGCGGGCGTTCGACATGATCGCCTCCGGCACCGTCCGCGCGGCGCTCGACCTGACCAAGGAAGACCCCCGCACCCGCGACCGGTACAAGGGGGTCGAGCAGTTCCTGACGGCCCGCCGGCTGGTGGAGGCGGGCGTCGGCTGCGTCACCCTCAGCTACGGCGGGTGGGACACGCACGACAAGAACTTCATCCAACTGAAGAAGCAACTGCCGGTGCTGGACCGGGGCATCGCCAACCTGATCCAGGACCTGCACGACCGGGGTCTCGCCGACGACGTGGTGACGGTGGTCATGGGCGAGTTCGGCCGCACCCCGAAGATCAACATGAGCGACGCCGGGCGGGACCACTGGTCGCCGGTGATGAGCGCGCTGGTGGCCGGCGGCGGGCTGAAGATGGGCCAGGCCGTCGGGGCCAGCAGCGCCCGCGGCGAGTACCCGAAGGACCGGCCGTACAAGGTGCCGCACCTGCTGGCCACTCTGTACAAGGCGGTCGGCATCGACCCGGCCACCACGTTCCCGAACGGCACCGGCCGGCCGATGTACGTCCTGGACGACCGCGACTTGGTGTCCGAACTGGTGTGATCTTGGTGGCACCGGCTTCCAAGCCGGTGTGCGCTTCACGAGCCGCGACCGCCAGGGAGCGCCTACTTTTGATACCATCCGAGCCGGAAGCGTGAGCGACGGTTCTTCCAAGAAGACCGTC